>NZ_PSTN01000018.1:0-77992 GCF_002930955.1 Rathayibacter sp. AY1A4
GCGCACCCGGAGCACGGGCGGCACCCCCGCCGTCCCGCCCGCGGCGCTCGCCCCGGCGCCCTCGACCCCGTTCTCGCTCACCAGCCTGATCCTCGGCGTCACCTCCGTCTTCTTCGGACTGACCGTGATCGCTCCGGCCGCGGGCCTCGTCTTCGGCATCCTGGGCCTGCGGAGGGAGCCGACCGGCCGCACGCTCTCGATCTGGGGCATCGTGCTCAACTCCGTCATGCTCGGCCTCGTCCTGCTCTTCGCGATCGCCGTGCTCGTCGTGGTCGTGCTCGTGCCGCTCGCGGCCCTCGCGTCGGGCAGCGACTACCGCTGATCCGCCGCTTCCCGCGTCCCGCGCCTCCTGTCCGCTCCGGCGGCGGGAGGCGCGGTCGTTCCGCGCCCGCCGAGCGGACGCTCCGCGCCCGCGTCCGCCGCCGCCCCGCGCCCCGGCGATAGGCTGGCCGCGCAGTTCGCGAGCCCCCTGCACCCTCCGGGGCCGCACGACGACAGCAACGGAGCTGGACGTGACCCTCGCACCGAGCACCCTCCCCGACCGCGACCCGGAAGGCAGAGCCCTGGACGACACCGAGACCCCCGAAACGCGCACCGAGAGCGACTCCCTCGGCTCGATGAAGATCCCCGCCGAGGCCTACTGGGGCATCCACACGGCGCGGGCCCTCGACAACTTCCCGATCTCGAAGCGCCCCATCTCGATCTACCCCGATCTCGTCCGGTCCCTCGCCACGGTCAAGCTCGCGGCCGCCCGGGCCAACACCGAGCTCGGCACCCTCGCCCCCGCCAAGGCCGAGCTGATCGAGGCCGCGTGCCGCCGCATCATCGACGGCGAGTTCCACGACCAGTTCGTGGTCGGGGTGATCCAGGGCGGCGCCGGCACGTCGACGAACATGAACGCGAACGAGGTCGTCGCCAACGTCGCACTCGAGATCGGCGGCTTCGAGCGGGGCGACTACGCGCACCTGCACCCCCTCGACGACGTCAACCGCAGCCAGTCCACCAACGACGTCTACCCGACCGCGATCAAGATCGCGATGACCTGGTCGCTGCGCCGCCTGCTCGACGAGCTGGCGCTGCTGCGCGAGTCGTTCTCCCGCAAGGCGGTCGAGTTCGGCAGCGTCCTGAAGGTCGGCCGCACGCAGCTGCAGGACGCGGTGCCGATGACGCTCGGCCAGGAGTTCCACGGCTTCGCGACGACCCTCGGCGAGGACCACGCCCGTCTCTCCGAGACCATCTGGCTGCTCGCCGAGGTCAACATCGGAGCCACCGCGATCGGCACCGGCATCACCGCCGATCCGCGCTACGGCGCGGCCGCGGTCCGCCACCTCAACGAGATCACCGACCTCGACCTCGAGATGGCGCAGGACCTCGTCGAGGCGACGAGCGACACCGGCGTCTTCATGTCGTTCTCGAGCGCGCTCAAGCGCTCCGCGATCAAGCTGTCCAAGATCTGCAACGACCTGAGGCTCCTCTCCTCGGGCCCGCAGGCCGGCTTCGGTGAGATCAACCTGCCTCCGCGCCAGGCGGGATCGAGCATCATGCCCGGCAAGGTGAACCCGGTCATCCCCGAGGTGGTCAACCAGGTCGCCTACTCGGTGGCCGGGGCCGACGTCACGGTCACGATGGCGGCCGAGGCGGGTCAGCTCCAGCTCAACGCCTTCGAGCCGGTGATCGCGCACTCGCTGCTGCAGAGCATCACCTGGATGACGCAGGCCTGCAGGACGCTCCGCGAGAACTGCATCGACGGCATCACCGCGAACGTCGACCGGCTCGAGGCCATGGTCGCCTCCTCGGTCGGGGTCGTGACGGCGCTCACGCCGAGCATCGGCTACACCGCGTCCGCCGCCCTCGCGAAGGCCGCCCTCGCGACCGGCCGCAACATCGCCGACCTGGTGGTCGAGGCGGGGTTGATGTCGCGCGAAGAGGTCATGAGGCTCATCTCGCCGGCCCGACTCTCGGGCATCGAGGCGATGACCGCGGCGCTCCCGATCATCGACCCCGCGCCGGAGGCGTGACCGCGGCCGCGAGGCGCGCCCCGGCGTAGCTGCGCCAGGGTGCCCAGCGGCGCCCGGCCTCGGCCAGCCCGCGCTCGCCGGCGGGCAGGCCGAGCGCCGCCGCGCCCCGCCGGAGCACGGGATCCCCGGTGAGCAGGACGTCGGGATCTCCGGTCGCCCGCTGCGCCACCTCGCCCGCCGCGGCGGCGTCGATCCCGGGGACCGCCAGCAGCTGCTCGGCGAGCTCCTCCCGGTCGGCGTCGAGCCGCAGGGCTCCCTCGGCGAGCAGCGTGCAGGTCCGCACCAGCACGTCGGCGGATCCGCGGAGCATGTCGGCGGCGTGCTCGGCGATCACCGCGGGGGAGGGGAAGGCGCGTGCGATCAGTCCGCTCGCCACGGACTCCGGGAGCGTCGCGCCGAGCGCCGCGACCAGCCGTGCGGCCTCCCGCCGGCCGAGCAGCGCGCGCACCAGCGTCTCGGCCGGGTCGACGGAGCCGGGCACGCGGACACCGGGGCGGGCGGCGACGCTCGGAGCGAGTGCGGGATCGGCCGCGAGGGCCTCGTCCACCGCGCGGGCATCCGCGTCCAGGTCGAGCAGCCGCCTCACCCGGGCGACCAGCGGCCCGACGTCGGCGACGGAGACGAGCGTCGCGCTGCAGCGGACGCTCTCCCCGTCCGCCGCCAGCCGCACCAGTGCCGCGCCCCCGGGCAGGACGAGCGAGCGCGCGTAGCCGCCGGGGGACGCCTCCTCGATGCCCGGGAGCGCGGCGCCGCCGAGCACGTCGAGCACCCCGGGATCGAACGGAGCCCGCACTGCCAGCCGGAGCTCCAGCGTGGTCGCGCCGTCGTGGAAGCTCGCCTCGGAGCGCGTGCCGCGGGCCGAGGCGCGCAGGGCCGTCGGGGTCCGCTCGTACACCTCCGCCAGGGTCGCGTTGAACTGCCGGATGCTCGTGAAGCCGGCGGCGAAGGCGACGTCGGACACGGGCAGGTCGGTGCTCGTGAGCAGGAGCCGGGCGGTCTGGGCGCGCTGGGCGCGAGCGAGGGCCAGCGGAGGCGCGCCCAGCTCCTCGCGCAGGATGCGGCCGAGGTGGCGCGCGCCGTAGCCGAGCCGGGCGGCCAGCCCCTCGACCCCCTCGCGGTCGACCACTCCGTCGGCGATCAAACGCATGGCGCGCGCCGCCGTGTCGTCGCGCAGGTTCCACTCGGGGGAGCCGGGGACGGCGTCCGGCAGGCAGCGCTTGCAGGCGCGGAGCCCCGCCTCGTGCGCGGCGGCGGCCGTCGGGTAGAAGCGCACGTTCGCGCGCCGCGGCGTGATGGCGGGGCAGCTCGGACGGCAGTAGATGCCGGTGGAGTGCACGCCGGTCAGGAACCGCCCGTCGAACCGGGAGTCGCGGGAGGCGACGGCGCGGTAGCGCTCCTCGAAGAGCGGATCGGAGTCGGGCACGCCTCGAGCCTCGCACGCGGCGACGTCGAGCAGGAGCGGGAATCGGACACGGGCGTCCGCACCCCGGCCCTCCTCCACGCGCCCGGCGCGTGTCAACCGCCGACAGCGCACCCCGCCCGTGCCCTACTGTCGGCCCCATGAGCGCCTATCCGCCGCCCGCACCGCCCGCCACCGCCCGCCCCTCCGTCGTGCCGACCGTGCTCGGCTCGATCGGCGTGGCGCTCCTCGGGATCCTGCTGCTGCTCGTGCTCGCCTACGTGGTTCTCGGACTCGGCGTCAGCGCCGCGGGGATCTGCGCGGTCATCGCCCTCGTCCCGCTGACCGTGGTTCTGCTGGGCGTCCGCTGGGTCGACCGGTGGGAGCCGGAGCCCGCGCTGGGCCTGTGGTTCGCGTTCCTCTGGGGCGCGGCCGGGTCCGTCGCGATCGCGCTCCTGGTCGACCTCGGCGTGCAGATCGCCGTCTACGCGTCCGGGCAGCAGCCGAGCGGATCCGACTTCGTCGGCGCCGTGATCCAGGCGCCGCTGGTCGAGGAGACGGCCAAGGGGATCGGCGTCCTCCTCGTCCTGCTGATCTGGCGCCGGACCTTCGACGGACCCGTCGACGGCATCGTCTACGCGGCCGTCGTCGCCTCCGGGTTCGCCTTCGTCGAGAACATCCTCTACTTCGGCAGCGCGCTGGTGGAGGGCGGTCTCGGCTCGCTCGCCGTGACCTTCTTCCTCCGCGGGGTGCTCTCGCCCTTCGCGCACGTGCTCTTCACCGCCTGCACGGGCGCGGCCCTCGGCTTCGCCTCGAACCGGCCCGCCGTCGCGCGGCTGCCCATCGCCCTGCTCGGGCTGGCGCTCGCCGCGTTCCTGCACGCGCTCTGGAACGGCTCGTCGTTCCTGGTGTCCGACTGGTTCGGCTTCTACGGCGTGGTCCAGGTGCCGCTGTTCGCGGTCGCCGTGGTCGTGGTGGTGCTGCTGCGCCGGCAGGAGCGGCGCGTGACGCTCCAGCGGCTCGACGACTACGCCGTCGCCGGCTGGCTCTCGCCGGCCGAGGTGCGGATGATCGGCACCGCGGAGGGGCGCCGCACCGCCGCTCGCTGGGCCCGGAGCGCGGGAGGGGACCGGCCGCGGGCGATGCGGGACTTCCTCCGCTCGGCGACGCGGCTCGCGCACCACCGGCAGCACCTCCTGCTCGGCCGCGGCGGACGCACCGGAGCGGTCGACGAGCAGGTCCTGCTCGACGAGCTCGTCGCCCGCCGGGCGGTGCTCACCCGCTGAGCCGGGGCCGCCCCCGCTCAGCCCCGGCGCGCTAGGCGGAGGCGCTGCGCACGCGGCGCTCGCCGGCCGTCACGGGCACGCCGAGCCGGTTCTGCGCGGGCGGCAGCGGGCAGTTGTAGTGGGGCGAGAAGCCGCACGGCGGGATGTAGGCCCGGTTGAAGTCCAGGAGCACCGGACCGGGGGTGCCCGCGTCGGCCGCGCCGCCGATCCGCTGCACGACGAGGAAGCGGCCGACGGGGTAGCTCGCGAGCTCCGGGTCGTCGCTGCGGTTGGTCGGATCGCCGAACGGGACGAGGAGCGTGCCGCCGTCGTCGAACGCCGCGACCGTGTACTCGCGGGCGCGCCCGTCGTCCACGAGCGAGAAGGTGATGTCGCCGGGCACGACGAGCTCGCGGGTGGCGCCGTTGTCGCGCAGGTGCTCGAACGGGACCGTGCGGTCCTCGGCGACCGGCTCGAACCACGCCTCGAGCACCCAGGCGGCGTCGAACGGGAAGGTCTCGATGGCGTCGAAGGAGCGGATGCCGTCGGAGGCCGCGTCCCAGACGCGGTAGCCGTACTCGGGCTCGCCGGTGTCGAGGTTCTCGCGGCGCATCCGCGTCAGGGTCGCCGAGGGGCCGTAGCCGGCCAGCGCCTGCTCGTCGTCGACGCTCTCGCCGGGCTCGAGCCAGCGCGTCTCGACGAGGGCGAGATCGCCCCGGGGTCCGGTGACGCGCTCGACGCGTCGGGCGAGCCACGACTCCCAGCCGGCGCGTGCCGACTCCGTGAGGTCGATCGAGGCGCGGGAGGGGGCGGTGACGCTGCTGCTCGGAGTGGCCATGGGGCGTGCAACGCGGGGCCGTCCGGTTCTCTTCCCGGTCGATGACCGGACGGAGGACGGACACCTGCGAGAAAGAGCTCGACGCCCTGCGGCAGCGGCAGGGCCGGCTGCTCGGACGGGGCGTCGAGCTCTTCGTGAGAGAGAGGATGCTCCTCCGCGGCGCCGAGCGCAAGAGGCATCCGGATCCCGCTGTCGGCACGGGCCGCTTCGGATCGCTCGGTAGACTGGACCGCCTCTTTTCCCGCGGCCCCCGGAGCGCATCCCGCGCCTCCCGGCCCGCGGCGGCGGACCCTCGGAAGGCGGACGATGACGGACGGCAGCACTGTGCAGGCCACCGAGCTCTCTCGGGAGCGCGACTACGTGGCGGCGCTCTACGCCCGCCTCGACGAGCTGATCGCCCAGGCCCGCGAGGCTCTGGACACCGTCCGCATCGAGAGCGTCGGCGGCAACCACCAGAGCCGCTCCGAGCGCGACGCGTACGCGCGGCTCTACGAGGACCGCATCCGCTCGCTCACCGGCGCCGACGACCGGCTCGCCTTCGGCCGGCTGACGCTCGCGGACGCCGACGCCGAGCACCGCTACATCGGCCGGATCGGCCTGCGCGACGAGGAGCAGGACACGCTGCTGCTCGACTGGCGCGCCCCGCAGTCGGCCGCGTTCTACCAGGCCACCGCCGCCCGGCCGATGGGGACGCGCGCCCGGCGCCACCTCACCACTCGGGGCCGCGAGGTCCTCCGCTTCGAGGACGAGGTCTTCGACGAGGAGCTGCTGCGCGAGGGCACCGTGCTGCAGGGCGAGGGCGCGCTCATGGCGGCCCTCGGCGCGCAGCGCACCGGCCGGATGCACGACATCGTCGCGACCATCCAGAGCGAGCAGGACCGCATCATCCGGTCCGAGCTGCGCGGCGTGCTCGTCGTGCAGGGCGGGCCGGGCACCGGCAAGACCGCGGTCGCCCTGCACCGGGCCGCCTACCTCCTCTACTCCTACCGCGACCGCATCGCCTCCTCCGGCGTGCTCGTGGTCGGCCCCTCGCGGTCCTTCCTCCGCTACATCGAGGCGGTGCTGCCCTCGCTCGGCGAGACGGGCGTCGTCCTCTCGACGCTCGGCCAGCTCTACCCGGGCCTCGACCTCGTCGAGGAGGACGTGCCCGCGGTCGCCCGCGTGAAGGGCTCGGCGCGCATGGCGGAGCTGCTCAAGCGCGCGGTCCGCTCCCGCCAGACCGTCCCGGCCGAGACCCAGGTGCTCGACGTCAACGGCGAGAAGCTCCGTCTGGAGCCGCAGGACGTGGAGCGCGCGATCACCCGCGCGCGCGACACCCGCAAGCCGCACAACGAGGCGCGCGTCTCCTTCGTCAAGACGCTGCTCTCGCAGCTCACCCGCCAGCTCGCCGATCAGCTGCGGAGCCACGGCAGCACGGTCGACGAGGCCGACGAGGCGGTGCTGCGCGAGGACGTGCGGACCGCCCACGACGTCCGCGTCGCTCTCAACACCGCGTGGATCCCGCTGACCCCCGAGAAGCTGCTGCAGGACCTCTACGCCCGTCCGAACTGGTTCGCGACCCTCACGCCGCGCTGGACCGCCGCGCAGCGCTCCCTCCTCCGCCGAGACCGCGACGCTCCGTTCACGGTCTCCGACGTACCGCTGCTCGACGAGGCCGCGGAGCTGCTCGGCGCCTACGACGACCTCGCCGACGCCTCGAAGAAGGCCGAGAAGGAGCAGCGCAAGCGCGACGTCGAGAACGCGGAGGCCGCCATCCGCAACATGGGCGTCGACGGCCTCGTCAACGCCAAGGACCTCGCGGCCGGCTTCGCCGAGCGCTCGGTGCTCGGCACCACCGCCGAGCGGGCCGCGGCTGACCGCACCTGGACCTACGGGCACGTCGTGGTCGACGAGGCGCAGGAGCTCTCGCCGATGCAGTGGCGGGTGCTGCTGCGCCGCTGCCCGATGCGCTCGTTCACGATCGTGGGCGACGTCGCGCAGGCGTCCGGCGCCTCCGCCGCCTCGAGCTGGGACGCCGCGCTCCGCGATACCTTCGGCCGCCAGGGCCGGGGAGTGGAGGCGGCGCCGTGGCGCCTGGAGGAGCTGACGGTCAACTACCGCACGCCCGCGCAGATCGTCGCCTTCGCCGAGCGGACGGCGCGCGAGAACGGGCTGGAGATCACGCCGGGGGAGGCCGTGCGCTCCACCGAGTGGCCGGTGCGGACGATCCGCGACCGCGGCGACGCGAGCCTCTCGGAGCGCGTGCTGGCGGCCGTCGTCGAGGACCGGGCGATCGAGGCGGAGGGGACGCTCGCGGTCATCGCGCCCGACGACGACCTCGCCGCGATCGCCGAGCGCCTCGAGGAGCGGTTCGGCCGGGAGGTGGGCCGCGGAGCGACCGGGCTCGACCGCGCGATCGCCGTGCTCTCGACGAACGACGCCAAGGGTCTCGAGTTCGACTCCGTGATCATCGCCCGGCCTCGCCTCATCGCGCAGACCGGCGAGCGCGGCGCCGCATCGCTCTACGTCGCGATGACCCGGCCGACGCAGCGCCTCACGCTCGTGGAGTGAGTGCTCGCAGCCCGCTCCCAGACTCCGCTTCCGAGCGCCGTAGGATCGAGGCATGAGCAGCGAGAACTTGACCAAGCCCGAGGTCGACGCCCCTGAGGGCCCGGCCCCCGACACCCTCGTCGTCGAGGACATCGTCGTCGGCGACGGCGCCGAGGCGCAGCCCGGCTCGACCGTCGAGGTCCACTACCTCGGCGTCGAGTACGACAGCGGCGAGGAGTTCGACTCCTCCTGGAGCCGCGACCAGTCGATCAACTTCCCCCTCAACAACCTCATCCGCGCCTGGCAGCAGGGCATCCCGGGGATGAAGGTCGGCGGCCGCCGCAAGCTGATCTGCCCGCCCGCGCTGGCGTACGGCCCGGCCGGTGGAGGGCACCCGCTCTCCGGCAAGACCCTGATCTTCGTGATCGACCTGCTCGGCACCAAGTAGCTCCGAGCACGTGAAGAAGGCGCAGCTCCTAACGGGGCTGCGCCTTCTTCACGCGGTCGACCAGCTCGCGCCAGGCTCCGTCGAGCTCGGTCTCGCCGAGGCGGACGTGGCGCGTCTGCACGCGGATCTCGTAGACGAAGCGGTCGGCCCGGCCGGGGGACTCGCCGTCGGCGGCGTCCCAGGGGAGCGAGCCGAGCAGGTCGCGCCACGCGCCCTCGTCGGGCTGCTGCTCGACGTCGACCCGCCACACCCGGCGGAGGCCGGCGAATCCGCCGCTGCGCGACACGATGACGTCCATGCGCGCGATGCTACCCGCCTCCGCCCTCGATCGGACCGGCTCAGGCGGACAGCGTCACGCCGACCGTCGTCCAGCCGGTGCGCACGGCGGCCTCGACCTCGGAGCCGGATCCGTAGCGCTCGGCGGCGGCCCGCACGGTGAGCGCCGCGAACGCCTCGAAGTCGGCCGTCGCGGTGAGGACGCCCCCGGTCAGCACGTCGTACCAGACCTGCCCAGCGCGCTCCCACGCCTTCCCGCCGAGGGTCGTCGCCGCCACGGCGAACGCGCGGTTGGGGATCCCCGAGTTGATGTGCACTCCGCCGTTGTCGTCGTCGGTCTCGACGTAGTCGGCCATCGAGCCCGGCTGCGGGTCGGAGCCGAGGACGTCGTCGTCGTAGGCGGTGCCGGGGGCGATCATCGACCGCAGGGCCGTGCCCTGCACCTCGTCGGTGAAGAGCCCCTCGCCGATCAGCCAGCTCGCCTCATCTGCGCTCTGGCCCGCGCCGTACTGCTCCAGCAGGGCTCCGAACACGTCCGAGACCGACTCGTTGAGCGCTCCGGACTGGCCGCGGTAGACGAGGTTCGCCGTGTACTCGGTGATGCCGTGGGCGAGCTCGTGGCCGATCACGCTCTGCGAGACGGTGAAGCGGCGGAACACCTGGCCGTCCCCGTCGCCGAAGACCATCCGCGAGCCGTCCCAGAAGGCGTTGTCATAGTCGTCGCCGAAGTGCACGGTCGCGTCGAGCGGAAGCCAGGCGTCGTCGATCGAGTCGCGGCCGTACGCACCCTGCAGGAAGGCCGACATCGCGCCGAGGCCGTCGTACGCCTCGTCAACGGCCGCGTCCCCCGTGGCAGCCTCGCCCTCGCGGCGGACGACCGTGCCGGGCAGCGTCTCCTCGGTCCGCGCGTCCGCGATGGTGCGCTGGAGGGACTGCACGCGGGTGCGCGGCGAGGACGTCGCGGCGGCGGTCGGCGCCCCGCGGTCGGGCGCGGGCTCTCCGGGCCGGACGCGCCGGAACGGCACGTCCTGCTCGAGCGAGCGGCTCGCGGCCCGCGCGGCCCGGGCGAAGGCCGGATCGTCGAGGCGGGCGATGCGGACGAGGAGGTACGGCGGCACGACGGTTCGTCTCATGCCCCGATCCTGGCACCGACGTCCGACACGGTCCCGGGCTCGCCCGGCGGGCCCGCATACGGTAGCGCCGAGCGGTAGCGTGAGCGCGACGAGCGGTTTCCAGCGATCCGGGGCCAGGCCCCGAGGACGACGAGGGCGGACATGGGCATCATCACGCGGGGCTTCTTCGGCAAGAGGGAGGCGAACCCGGACCTCCCGCCGGGCCAGCACCTCGAGAACGGCTTCCCCGTCCTCTCGATCGGGCCCACCCCGAACATCCACGAGTGGGCCTTCTCCATCGACGGCGGCCCCGCGGGCGTCCGCCGCTGGAACCGGGAGGAGTTCGACGCGCTTCCGCACGAGGACGTGCACACCGACATCCACTGCGTGACCCGGTGGTCGAAGCTCGGCACCAGCTGGCGCGGCGTCTCGGTCGACACGCTGCTGGAGGGCCTGGAGACGGACGCCGGCTTCGTCATGGCGCAGAGCTTCGGCGGCTACACGACGAACCTCCCGCTCGCCGAGATCCGCGGCGGGAGGGCCTGGGTCGTCACCGAGTTCGAGGGGAAGCCCCTCGCGGCCGAGCACGGCGGCCCCGCCCGGCTCCTGGTGCCGCACCTCTACTTCTGGAAGAGCGCGAAGTGGGTCCGGACGCTCCGCCTGATGCCCGGCGACGAGCCCGGCTTCTGGGAGCAGAACGGCTACCACATGCACGGGGACCCCTGGAAAGAGGAGCGCTACTGGTGATGTGGACGGAGGCGGTGGCCGAGTCGGTCGCGCCGCTCACGCCCACGTCGCGCCTCCTGGTGCTCCGCGTGCCCGGGTGGCCGGGCCACCTGGCGGGGCAGCACCTCGACGTGCGCCTCACCGCGCCCGACGGCTACCAGGCGAGCCGCTCCTACTCGATCGGCGCCCCGGCCGACGGGGAGCGGGTCGAGCTCGCGGTCGAGAGGCTGGACGACGGGGAGGTCTCCCCGTACCTGGTCGACGGACTCGAAGCGGGCGACCGGCTCGAGATCCGCGGTCCGATCGGCGGCTGGTTCGTCTGGCGCCCCGAGCAGGCGGAGCCGGTGCAGCTGATCGCGGGCGGGAGCGGCGTGGTGCCGCTGATGGCGATGGCGCGCGAGCACGCCCGGTCCGGGAGCGCGGCGCGGATGCAGCTGCTCTACTCGGTCCGCTCGCCCGTCTTCGCCTACTACCGCGAGGAGCTGGCGGCGCTCGCCGAGCGGCCGGCCGCGACGGGCGGAGTCGCGGTGGACCACGTCTTCACCCGGGCGGCGCCGGCGGGAGCGGCGCGTCCGGCCGGCCGCGTCACTCCGGAGCTGCTCGCCGAGGCGGCTCTGCCGGCCCCGCTCGAGCCGACCGTCTACGTGTGCGGCCCGACCTCGTTCGTCGAGGCCGTCGCCACCGCCCTGGTCGAGCAGGGCCACGCGCCCGAGCGCGTCCGCACCGAGCGCTTCGGCGGCGCCTGACGCCTTTCCCCGCGAGGCGCCGCGCCCCGGCGGCGCCCCGGAGGAGGGATCACTCGAAGGAGACGGTGCGGTTCTCTCCGATGTCGGGCTGTCCGCCGGTGACGGCGGCCTTGAGGACCTTGAACAGCACCACCGGACGCGGCTCGTCGGTCGCCCACAGCTCGACGGTCTCGGCCTCGACGCGGATCAGCGCGACGGTCGGGTCGTCCTTGCCGTCGGGGAACCAGCCGGCGACGGCCGGGGACCACAGCTCGTCCACCTTCGCCGGGTCGTGCACGACGGTCGCCGAGCCGGCCACCGACAGGTAGCCCTTCTTCGACTCGAACGCGACGTTGACGCTCGGGTTCGCGCGGATGTCGTCGACCTTGGGCGACGGGTCCTGCGTGAAGAACCACAGCTCGCCGTCGAAGTCGATGTCCTGGGCCTTGAGCGGACGGCTGACGAGCTGCCCGGTGGCGTTGACGGTGGTGAGGAGCCCGATCCCGGCGCTCTTCACCATCTCGGTGATCTGCTCGCGGTCGTCGGAGTCGGCGGGAGTGATGTCGGTGTCGGTCATGGTGCCGACGCTACGCGGACCGTGCGCCGCCGCAAGGGGTGGCGACGCCTCACCGCGCGTGTCTAGCGTCGAGGCATGGACACCGAATCGACGTACACCGCCATCCTCGACAGCGGAGCGGAGCAGGAGAGCATCCGCCTCGAGATGATCGACGGCTCCCCGCAGCGCTCCTTCACCCGCCTGGCCGACATCGACGGCGAGGAGGTCGAGGTGGTCTGGGAGCTGGAGCCCGACGACGACGGCTTCCACGTCTACCGCCCGGTGCGGGTCGAGGGCCGCGACGACGACAGCGGACTGGTCTCGGACGACCGGCTGACCGACGGCGGCGGCGCCGACGCGGCCTCCGGCGACTGATCCCCGGCGCGCCCGTCCGCCGGCCTGAGCCGAGCGGGCGGGCGCGCTGTCCCATCCGGCTCGAGGGAGACGCCCCTCCGCTCAGGCCGTCGGGTGGAGGGCGTCGTACGCGCGGAACCCCGGCCGCAGGCGCAGCACCGCGGCGAGGATCGCGATGATCGCGAGCCCGCCCGCGAGCGGCGGCAGCCAGAGCAGCGCGAGCGAGGCGAGCAGTCCCGTGTAGAGGTCGCCGACCCGCGGGCCGCCCGTCACCACGACGATGAACACGCCCTGGAGACGACCCCTCATGTTGTCCGGGACCGCGGTCTGCAGCATCGTCTGCCGGAAGATCGAGCTGACGTTGTCGGAGGCGCCCGCGCCGGCCAGGGCGACCGCCGCCAGCGCGATGAGCACCGCGTTCGGCGCCGACGCGTCGTGCTGCACGAGTGCGGCACCGAGCAGGACCGCGCCGAACGCGACCACGAACGCTCCGTACACCTGGATCGAGCGGCCGATCGCGAGGCCCTGCCGGCGGACCCCGGTGAGCCGGCCGGAGAAGACGCCGCTGATCAGCGCCCCGATCGCGAACGCGGCCGTGAGGGCGCCCACCGTCACCGCGCCTCCGCCGAGCAGCACGGCGGCGGCCGCCGGGAAGACCACGCGCGGCTGTCCGAAGGTCATGGCCACGATGTCGACCAGGAAGGACATCCGGATGTTCGGGGCGCCCTTCAGGAAGCCCAGGCCGTAGCGGAGGGACTCCAGCCCCGGCCGCTGCCGCTCGCCCTCGGGCACGAGCGCCGGCAGCCCCGCGATGCCGAGGAACGCAGCGAGGAACAGCACGACGTCGATCGTGTACGTGATCGCGAAGCCGGAGGAGGCGACCAGCACGCCGGCGAGGGCGGGCCCCACGGTCACCTCGACTCCGCTCGCGATGCCGCCCAGCGCGGCGGCGGCGGGGACCAGCTCGGTGCGGAGCAGCCGCGGAGCCAGCGTCATCCGGGTGGTCACGATCACCGTCGTCGCCACCGCGTTCACGGCGGTGAGCACGTAGAGGGAGAGCGGGGTCTCGGCGCCGAGCCAGGCGAGGGCCGCGATCCCCGCGGTCGAGCCCCAGGCCACGACCGCGGCGAGCAGGAGCACCAGGCGGCGGTCGAACGCGTCGGCGAGCATCCCGCCGTAGAGGCCGGCGATCACGGTCGGGACCAGCGCCACCACGCCGACCAGCGCGACCGCGAGGGTCGATCCGGTGAGCTCGTAGATGTGCAGGCCGACCGCGACGATCGTCATCTGGCCGCCGATGCCCGAGATCACGTTGCCGGCCCAGAGCCGGGCGAAGGCCGGGGACTCGCGGAGGGGGGAGACGTCGAGGACGTGGCTGCGCCGGGGGGCGCGGGGGGTCTGGCTCACTCGCTCCATTCTGCTGACTCCGCCGCCCCGGCGGGCCGCGTCGCGTCGATCCGGGGGCTCAGGGGTCATCCCCTAGGGTGAGAGGCATGAGCACGTCATCCGACGGCGCGCCCGGGCGTCAGGGTCCTCCTGCCCCGCGAGCAGCCGGAGCCGCCCCCTCGCGACGCTCGATCCGCACCGCCGCCGAGGCGGGCGCGCGTCGCGCGGCGGCCGCCACGGGCGGTCGGCGCAGCTCCACGGGCGGCGTCCGCGCCGGAGCCGCTCGGACCGGTGCCACGGCCTCGGGAGCTCGCGGGTTCCTCCGCCGCTACGGAGCCGGGATCGTCTCGGTCCTCCTGGCCGTCCTCGCCGTCCCGCTGTCGTTCTTCGTCTGGTACGCCCTGATCTCGCTCGGCGCCTACCCGGGCGACCAGGCCGTCAGCGACCTGCTGGTCGGCGTGCTCTACACCGCGCTCGTGCACGCGGTCCTGCTCGCCGGGATCCTGCTCGCCGTCTCCACCCTCCGCGCCCGGCGTCGCGAGAAGCGCCCGCCCATCGCCGGCTGGATCGGCGTGGTCCTCAACGTCATCGTGCTCGTCTACTGGCAGCTGCTGGTCTCGCCGTGGCTCGTCGTGCTCTGGAACCGGGCCACCGGCTCCTGATACCGCCCTCCCTCTGGTAGAGTCGTCCGGTTGCCGTTCGACGGCCGCGGATCAAGAGAGCCCACGCATCAGGCGCCGGGCACCGCGCAACGAGAGAGAGGGGATCCCATATATGGCACTCGAAGCAGATGTCAAGAAGGCGATCATCGAAGAGTACGCGACCCACCCCGGTGACACCGGATCCCCCGAGGTGCAGGTGGCCGTCCTGACCAAGCGGATCAAGGACCTCACCGAGCACCTCAAGGAGCACAAGCACGACCACCACTCGCGTCGTGGTCTGCTGCTGCTCGTGGGTCAGCGTCGTCGACTCCTCGGCTACCTGTCGGATGTGGACATCAACCGCTACCGCTCGCTGATCGAGCGTCTCGGTCTGCGCCGCTAGCTCCTCCTGGAGCAGGGCGCGGTCTCGATGACACCGCGAACTTCTTGCCGAACGGGCCGTCCTCCTCGCGGAGGGCGGCCCGTTCCGCGTTCCCGGGCGGACGAGGCGCGCGGCGCCGGTCAGGGCAGGGGAGCGGGGCGGTCGACTCCGCCCCACGAGTAGCCGCTCGAGGCCGAGAACCAGTCGGCCGCGGCCCGCTGGAGCGCCGTGTCCTCCTCGGGGCGGCCGGGAGCCTCCACGGCGTCGACGAGCCCGGGCAGGGCGATCCGCCAGGCCGCCGCGCTGCGCTGGGCGCGGGCCCAGTCGCGCGCGCACACCGGGTCCTCGGCCGCCGCAGCGAGAGCCCGCGGCGAGGTCACCCGCCAGCCGGTGTCCGACTCCGCGACCACGACCGCGCAGGTGAGCGCGGCGCCGCGGATGATGCTGTCGGGACCGGCGGAGGGGCCGATCGCCTGATCCTGAGCCGCGACCACCGCGGTGAGCGCGAGCTGCAGCCGGGTCGAGGGCTCGTCGGGCCGCGGTCGGATCCTCCCGTCGCCGGCCGAGACCGAGGCCGCCGATCCGGGTGCGAGGAGCAGTCCGGAGGAGGACTGCGACGCGTGCAGGCTCAGCAGCCCCGTCACTCCGTCCGTCCCGCTCGTCACGCCCCGCACCGAGGAGTCGCCGAGACTCCAGACGACGGGGGTGCGGTTGTGGATCGTGAGGCGCCGGTGGTCCTCGTCGAGGCAGGCCACGAGGTGGCCGGCCGGCACGCCCGCTCCGCCCTCGAAGGCGGACGAGGCGGCCAGCAGCTCCCGGGCGTCGTCGCACTGGGCGGGGGCGTCGGAGGCGGCGGCGGCCTGGTCGGCGACCGGCGCCCGGGGGGCGAGGGAGCCGTGCACGCTCGCGACCGCCGCCGTGGTGAGCGCCGCGGCGGCGAGGAGGAGGACCACGCCGCGCCTGCCCATCCTCCGCACCTCCTGGTCGGAGGCTAGCCCGGCACGGGCGCTCGGGCCAGCGCCGCGAGGGGCCCTCGAAGCGTCCGGCAGGAATTCTTTCGAGGAATCTCAGACCGGGTGCATCCGAGGAGGCGCCTCGGGCGGAAGTAGTGGTGAAGGCCCTTCTCGACCACCCCCCGACCCCTCGCGGGTCCCATCGTGAAAGAGGAACACCGTGACCACCTCCCGCTTCTCCCGCAGCCTGCTCGCCGGTGCCTGCATCGGAACCCTGGCCGTCGTCGGCATCGCCACAACGCCCGCCGCCGCCGCCGACGCCGACTCGGCCGACCTCTCGGTCCTGCACGCCGTCCCCGACACCCCGGTCGACGTCTACGTCGACGGCAAGCTGACGCTCGACGACTTCACCCCCGGCTCGCTCGCCGGCCCGCTCGACCTCCCCACCGGCACCTACAAGGTCGCCATCACGGCCTCCACCGCCGCGGACGCCAGCGCCCCCGTGATCGGCCCGATCGACATCAGCCTCGAGGCGGGGAAGAGCTACACCGTCGCGGCGCACCTCAAGCCCGACAACACCCCCACCGCGACCCTCTTCACCAACGACATCTCGAAGACCGCCGCGGGCGAGGGCCGGCTCACGGTCCGCCACATCGCCGCCGCTCCGGCCGTGGACATCCTCGCCGGAGGGTCGCCCGTCCTGACGAACGTGACGAACCCGAACGAGGGCGTGCTGAACCTCGCCCCGGCCACGATCTCGACCGTGGTCGCCGCGACCGGGACCACCGCGCCGGTCATCGGCCCGGCCGACGTGCAGGTCCAGGAGGGCGTGAACACGATCGTCTACGCCTGGGGCAGCCTGGAGAAGGGCAACCTCGCTCTCGCGACGCAGACCATCGACGGACTGCACTCCTCGCCGTCGGGCGTCCCCGCCGGTGAGGCCGGCCTCGCCGCGGACAACCGCCCCGACGCCGCCGCGGGCTGGTGGGGCGGAGCACTGCTCGCCGCCCTCGCCGCCGCCGGCGCCGTGCTGATCGGCCGCCGCACCGCCGCCTCGCGTCGCTGACCCGAGGAACCGACCGCCGGGTCGGCCGTGCTGGAGCGCGGCCGTCCCGGCACCCCCGACCACGACCCAGGAGGACGCCATGAGCCGGAGCCCCTTCCCTCTGCGCGTCCTCGCCGTGGTCGGGCTGATCGTGGCCGGTGCCGGTCTCGCCGGATGCGCGGCGCAGGAGTCCCGGGTGGAGCCCGCTCCCGCCGCCGTCTCCTCGGCGCCCCAGCAGCCGGTGCCGGCCACGGTCCCCTCCTCGCCCACGGCGGCCCCGCCGGAAGCGGTGCCGTCCGTCCCGGTGGCGGACGCCCGGCTCGGCGCGACCCCCGCCCCCACCGCGCTCGCTCCCGAGCGGCTCGTCGTCGAGGGGCTCCCCGTCGACATGGCCGTCGAGCCGGTCGGAGTCGCGGACGACGGCACGATGGAGCTCGTGCCCGACACGCAGGTCGCCGGCTGGTACCGCTTCGGCGCCGGCCTCGACGAGCCGGAGGGCACGGTCGTGATCGCCGCGCACGTCGACTCCCTCGCCTACGGCCTCGGGCCGTTCGTCGAGCTGAAGAAGGCGGTCCCGGGCCAGACCGTGACCCTCACCGGCGCGGACGGCGCGGAGCGCGCGTACACCGTCTCGACGGTGGAGACCACGGAGAAGACCACGGTCGACCTCTCGGCCGTGTTCGCCGCCGACGGACCGCCGCGGCTGGTCCTGATCACCTGCGGCGGCGACTTCGACTACGACACCCGCCACTACCTCAGCAACGTGGTGGTCACGGCCGTCCCGGCCGGCTGATCCGCCCGCCCGAGCCTCAGCGACGTACGATGAGCCTCGCAGCGCCGCACGCCCCCGGGCGGCAGCGCTCCCCGCAGCCCTGGAGGGACCCCCTGATCGAGACCATCGAGCCCGCCGACGGCGCCGAGGCCGACAGCGCTCTCGTGGCCCGGCTCGGCCGCCGCTTCGCCGCAGGGGAGGAGGCGGCGCTCGCCGAGGCCTACTCGCGCTGGTCGCCGCTGGTCTTCACGCTGGCGCTGCGCTCGCTCGGCGACCGCGGCGACGCGGAGGACGTGGTGCAGCGCGTGTTCGTCTCGGCCTGGACCTCGCGCTCGGGCTTCGACCCCGGACGGGCGGCTCTCGGAGCCTGGCTGGTCGGGATCTCCCGGAGGAGGATCGCGGACGCGCACGAGGCGCGGGCGCGCGAGCGGAGGCTCACCGAGGCCCTCGTCGCCGTCACGCCGGTCGAGGAGGGGGAGGCCCCCGTCGACCTCGAGGCGCGGATCCTGATCGCCGACGAGCTGGCCCGCCTGGATCCCGTCCCCCGGCGGGTGATCGGCCTCGCCTTCTACGAGGACCTCACCCACACCGAGATCGCCGAGCGCACCGGCCTGCCGCTCGGTACCGTCAAGAGCCACATCCGCCGCAGCCTCGACCGGCTCCGCTCCCGCCTGGAGGTGAGCAGCACATGACCCACCTCGATCCCGACGAGCTCGCCCTGCTCGCCCTCGGCGAGCACTCGAGCGACGCCGAGCAGACCCACCTGCGCGACTGCCCCGACTGCGCCCGGCAGCTGGTCGAGCTCGGCCACGCCGCGGGCCTGGGCCGTGCGAGCCGTGCTGTCGAGCTGGAGGCGCCGCCCGCGATCGTCTGGGACCGCATCCGCGAGGAGCTCGCCCTCGGCGACCTCGGGCCCGGCGCCCTGCCGTCGTCGGCCGCTGCCGTGCCGCCTCCGCTCGCCCTTCCCCCGGGACGGCACCGTCCCGCCCGCCGCCGCCGGCCCCGCGCTCTGAGCGCCGTGCTGGCCGCTCTCGGCGCGCTCGTCATCGGGGTCGCGGGCGGAGCCTGGTGGCAGGCCTCGCGGAGCGACGACACCGCCGCCGTCGTGGCGCGCGCTGATCTCGCCGCTTTCCCCGACTGGCAGGGAGCGAGCGGAACCGCCGAGCTGGAGGACGCCGACGGCACCCGCCGCCTGCACGTGCACCTCGATGCGCAGAGCGCGGACGACTCGTACCGGGAGGTCTGGCTCCTCGCCGCCGACGCCTCCGGGCTGGTCGGGCTCGGCGTGCTCGACGGGACCGACGGCGTCTTCGCCGTCCCCGACGACGTCGACCTCGCCGAGTACCCGCTCGTGGACGTCTCCCAGGAGCCGTTCGACGACGACCCGGAGCACTCCGGCGACTCGATCGTCCGCGGCCCCCTGCGCGAGGGCTGAGGCCTAGGCCAAGCGCTCCGCCAGCACGGCCGTGAGCGCCTGCACCGCGGCGGAGGGGCGCGGCGCCGTGCAGACCGAGAGCTCCCAGACCAGCCCCGGCCAGTCGAGCGCGAGGGCCGTGACGCCCTCCAGCGGCTCGACGCCCGCGCGCGGCACGATCGCCGGCCCCAGCCCCGCCTGCACGAAGCGGGGGATCCCCGGCAGATCGGCGACCTCGGTGGCCACCCGGCGCGACGCCCCGGCCTCGCGGAAGGCGAGGTCGACGGCGACCCTGTTGCCGAAGCCGGCGGGCGTGTCCACGAAGGTGAGCCCGTCGAGGTCCTGCGGGGAGGGCGGTCCCGCCGCGGCGAGCGGATGCGCGCTCTCCACCAGCAGGACGTAGTCGCTGCGCACCAGCCGCGTCACCGCCAGGCCCCGCAGCTGCGCCGCGGGCAGTGCCAGCAGAGCGGCGTCGAGCAGGCCGCGGCGCAGGTCCTCGGCGAGACCGGTGGAGCCGGTGGTCGAGGTGCGCAGGAGCAGGTCCACCAGCGGGTGCCGGGTGCGGAAGACGCCGAGTGCGCCGGGCAGGTCGACGAGGTCGAGGGCGGAGAAGGTGCCCACCCGCACCCGCCCGCGGAGCCCCGCCGCGTCGTCGGCCGCGAGCGAGCGCATCCGGTCGAGGCTGTCGATCGCCGATCGGGCCGAGGGCAGGAGCGCCTCGCCGACCGCGGTGAGCGCCACCCGCCGGGTCGAGCGGGCGAACAGCGGCGAGCCGAGCTCCTGCTCGAGCGAGCGGATGCTCGCCGAGAGGGTCGACTGCACGACGAACAGGCGCGCGGCCGCCCGGGTGAAGCTGAGCTCCTCGGCGACGGCGACGAAGGCGGCGAGCTGGCGGTCGTCCATCCGCTCATTATCCAGCAGGGACGATCAATCCAACCGAGATCCTCCGTTGGACACGGATGATGGGGCGGAGCACTGTGGACACCGTGACCACCACCGAGCGCTCCCTCCCGTCTGTCCACCGCCGCGAGCTCCCGCACCGCCACGGCTTCTGGGTGATCGCCGTCGCCTTCCTCACGGTGATGGCGTTCTCGACCGTGCCGACACCGCTCTACGCGATCTACCAGCAGCGCGACGGGTTCCCGGCCTTCGTCGTCACCGTGGTCTTCGCCGCGTACGCGGTCGGAGTCGTGGCGAGCCTCTTCCTCGCCGGGCACGTCAGCGACTGGCTCGGCCGCCGCCGGATCCTGCTCGCGTCGATCCTCGTCGAGGTCCTGGCGGCCGCCGTGTTCCTGCTCTGGCCGGACGTGCCCGGGCTGATCCTCGCCCGCCTGCTGACCGGGCTCGGCGTCGGCGCGCTCACCGCGACGGCCACCGCTCACCTCTCGGAGCTGCGCGCCGTCGCCCGCCCGGAGGAGGGCCCCGGCACCTCCCGCGCCGTCTCCGCCCTCGTCAACATGGGCGGGCTGGCGCTCGGCCCGCTCGTCGGCGGGGTGTTCGCCGTGACGGTGCGCGAGCCCCTGGTCGTCCCGTACGCCGTGTTCCTCGTCCTCCTGGTCGTCCTCGGGATCGGCGTCGCGCTCGTCCCCGAGACGGTCGAGCGGCGCGAGGTCCTCCCGGCCTACCGTCCGCAGCGCCTGGCCGTGCCGGCCGCCTCCCGCGGCGTCTTCCTCTCGGCCGCGGTCGGCGCGTTCGCCGGGTTCGCCGTGTTCGGCCTCTTCACCTCGCTGGCGCCGACCTTCCTCGCCGGGCGCTTCGGCGAGACCTCCCACCTCGAGGCGGGCGCGGTCTCCTTCGGGGTCTTCGCCGCCGGAGCCGTCGCGCAGCTGGTCTCGATCCGGCTGTCCTCGCGGACGGCGCTCCGCCTCGCGGCCGTGGCGCTGACGGCCGGGCTGCTGCTGGTCGCGACCGGTGCCGTGATCGTCTCGGTGTCCGCCTTCATCATCGGCGGGGTGCTCGCGGGAGCGGGCGTGGGCCTGCTCTTCCGCCTGGCGCTCGGAGTCGCCGGCTCGCTCGCCACCGACGAGACCCGCGGCGAGGTGCTCGCGGCCGTGTTCCTCGCCGCCTATCTCGGCCTCGCGGTGCCGGTCCTGGCGATCGGTGCCGCGCTCGCGCTCCTGCCGGCCGTCCCGGTCCTGCTCGGCTTCGTCGCCGTCGTGCTCGTCCTGGTGCTCGCGGCGATCGCCCGGATGCGGCGCACCGCCTGACGCGAGCGGGGGAGGGGCCGCGCGCTGGACAATGGAGGCATGAAGCTCTTCTCGTTCGGACGCGGCGACGCGAACCCCCTCCCCTCCGACGACCGCGGCTCGGGCAAGCTCGACGACTACGACTACGAGCTGCGTCCGAAGTCGCGGCGCGGCGACACCCTCCTCCGCCTCGCCGACTCCCGGCCGCACCAGGACGAGATCGCGCGGGTGCTCGCCCTCGGCGAGGACGAGGTCACGGCCGTGATCCCGCGCCGCACCGCGGAGGAGGAGCGCGTGGACGCTCCGATGCCGGTCCGCCTGTTCGCGGCCCAGCGCCCCTCGGGGCTCGTCGGCCAGGTGCCGCGCGGTCTCGAGAACGTGGTCGAGGCCGCCCTCGCCCGGCTCTCGGAGGCGGGGAGGTCGCCCCGCGTGCCGGCCCGCATCGTGACGGTGAGGGGCGGGCTGCGCGTCGAGCTGCTGATGCACGAGACGCGTGGCTGACGGGCGGAGGGCCCGCCGGGTCGGCGCGGTCCATGGAGGAACCGCACCGCGGCTGATAGCATGAACCGGTTCCGAATCCGAAAGCGACCGCCGGTCGACCCAGGATTCGAGCCACGGAGCAGGCCGGCAGGAAGCTGGTCCTCGGTGGTGGAGTCCCGGACGGCGGCAGCGTGCGACAGAGCACGGGCCGCCGCGGCACGAGTCGCAGGCGGCACGTCCCGCTCGCGGCACAGGTCGCGACAGCCCGGAGCTCTTCTACTGGTGGCCAGCACGAACGCCCTCCACACGACGGCACGGCGCGAAGCCCTGCCGTGGGATCGTCTCGATTCCTGACCGGACCGCTGCTCCGACGAACGCCGGCGCCCAGAAGGGGCGCCGCTGCAGACGTTAAGGAGACAGACCTCTTGGAAGGTCCTGAAATCACATTCGCCGAAGCCGTTCTCGACAACGGCTCGTACGGCACCCGCACCGTCCGCTTCGAGACCGGCCGCCTCGCGCAGCAGGCTCAGGGCGCCGTCGCCGCCTATCTCGACGAGGACACCATGCTCCTCTCGGCCACGTCGGCCTCGAAGAACCCGAAGGACAACTTCGACTTCTTCCCGCTGACCGTCGACGTCGAGGAGCGCTCCTACGCCGCCGGCAAGATCCCCGGCTCGTTCTTCCGCCGCGAGGGCCGCCCCTCCACCGAGGCGATCCTGGTCTGCCGTCTGATCGACCGGCCGCTGCGCCCCTCGTTCGTCGAGGGCCTGCGCAACGAGGTCCAGATCGTCATCACGGTCCTCAGCATCGCGCCGGACGAGTTCTACGACGCCCTCGCGATCAACGCCGCGAGCGCGTCCACGCAGATCTCCGGCCTGCCGTTCTCCGGCCCGGTCGCCGGCGTCCGCCTGGCGCTCATGTCCGACGGCTCCGGCAACGACCAGTGGGTCGCCTTCCCCAAGGCCTCCCAGCTGGAGAACGCCGTCTTCGACCTCACCGTCGCGGGCCGCGTCGTCACCAACGAGGACGGCTCCTCGGACGTCGCCATCATGATGGTCGAGGCCGAGGCCACGGAGTCCTCCTGGAACCTCATCAAGGCGGGTGCGACCAAGCCCAGCGAGGACGTCGTCGCCGAGGGCCTCGAGGCCGCCAAGCCCTTCCTCCGCGCACTCGTCGAGGCGCAGGCGAAGCTCGCCGCCGAGACCGCGAAGCCGGTCAAGGACTACCCGGTGTTCCTGCCCTACGCGCAGGAGACCTACGACAACGTCGCCGAGCTCAGCTACGACGAGCTCGTCCGCGTGTACCAGATCGCCGACAAGGTCGAGCGGCAGGACGCCGACGACGCCCTCAAGGCGCGCGTCAAGGAGCAGATCGCCGAGCGCATCGCCTCGGGTCAGCTGTCGGCCGAGGCCTACAACCAGGTCGGAGCGGCGTACAAGTCCGTCACGAAGGTGGTCGTCCGCGGCCGCATCCTCCGCGACGGCGTGCGCATCGACGGACGCGGCCTGGCCGACATCCGCCCGCTCGACGCCGAGGTGCAGGTCATCCCGCGCGTCCACGGCTCGGCCATCTTCCAGCGCGGCGAGACCCAGATCCTGGGCGTCACCACGCTGAACATGCTCAAGATGGAGCAGCAGATCGACTCGCTGTCGCCCGTCACCAAGAAGCGGTACCTGCACCACTACAACTTCCCGCCCTACTCGACCGGTGAGACCGGCCGCGTCGGATCGCCGAAGCGTCGCGAGATCGGGCACGGCTTCCTCGCCGAGCGCGCCCTCGTGCCGGTGCTGCCGAGCCGCGAGGAGTTCCCCTACGCGATCCGCCAGGTCTCCGAGGCGCTGAGCTCCAACGGCTCGACCTCGATGGGCTCGGTCTGCGCGTCGACCCTGTCGCTCCTCAACGCCGGAGTGCCGCTGCGCGCCCCGGTCGCGGGCATCGCGATGGGCCTCGTGTCCGACGTCGTCGACGGCCAGACCCGCTACGCGGCGCTGACCGACATCCTGGGCGCCGAGGACGCGCTCGGCGACATGGACTTCAAGGTCGCCGGAACCGCCGAGTTCGTCACGGCCATCCAGCTCGACACGAAGCTCGACGGCATCCCGTCGTCGGTGCTCGACGCCGCGCTCAAGCAGGCCAAGGACGCCCGCACCACGATCCTCGCGGTGCTCACGGCGGCCATCGACCAGCCCGACGAGATGGCCCCGACCGCGCCCCGCGTGATCTCGGTGCAGATCCCCGTCGACAAGATCGGCGAGCTGATCGGCCCCAAGGGCAAGACGATCAACGCGATCCAGGACGAGACCGGCGCCGACATCTCCATCGAGGAGGACGGCACCGTCTACATCGGAGCCGTCGACGGCCCGTCGGCCGAGGCCGCGCGTGCGCAGGTCAACGCCATCGCGAACCCGACCAACCCCGAGGTCGGCGAGCAGTTCCTCGGAACCGTCGTCAAGCTCGCGACGTTCGGCGCGTTCGTCTCGCTCCTCCCCGGCAAGGACGGACTGCTGCACATCAGCGAGGTCCGCAAGCTCGCCGGCGGCAAGCGCGTCGAGAACGTCGAGGACGTCCTCGGAGTCGGTCAGAAGCTGCTCGTCCAGATCACCAAGATCGACGATCGCGGCAAGCTGTCCCTCGCGCCCGTCGTGGCCGAGGAGGCCGAGGCCGAGGCTCCCGCCGAGAGCTGATCCCTCCTGCACGACCGTGACGCCCGTCCCACTCCGGTGGGGCGGGCGTCCGTCGTCGGCGGGGGCATGGGGTACGGTGGCGGGACCGCGCCGCACCGCCCCGACCGGAGGACTCCGTGACCGACCCGACGCCCCTGGCCACCGAGCCGGAGACGCCCCTCCTCTCACGCACCCTGGGTCGGACCGGCCTCCCCGTGCATCCGCTCGCCCTCGACGGCTCCGTCTTCGGCTGGGCCGCCGGGATCGACGACACCACCGAGGTGCTCGACGCGTTCGGCCGTCTCGGCGGCACCCTGATCTCGACCGCGGACCACTACGCGACCGGTCGGAGCGAGTACATGATCGGCCGCTGGCTCGAGCAGAGCGGGCTGCGCGAGCGGATGCTGGTCGCGACGAAGGTCGGCCGGCACCCGGACGCGCCTGGCCTCGCCCCGGAGGACGTCCGCATCGCGATCGAGGGGAGCCTCGAGCGGCTCGGCACCCGGATCGACCTGCTCTCGTTCGACAGCGAGGACCCCGGGATCCCCATCGCCGACAGCCTGGCGGCGGTCGCGCCGTTCCTGGCGGACGGCTCGGTCGGCGCCCTGGGCGCCGCGCACTTCAGCGGAGCCGCGATCACGGCGCTGCACGAGACGGCGACCGCGTTCGCACTGCCGTCGCTCTCGGCCGTCGTGTCGGAGTACAGCCTGATGGAGCGCCGGACCTACGAGACCGACGTCGCCCCCGAGGTGGTGCGGCTCGAGCTCGGCACCCTCGCGCGGCTGCCCCTGGCGAGCGGCTACCTCACCGGCGCCCTGCGCAGCCGCACGGACGAGCCGGAGTCGGCCCTGTTCGAGGCGGGCCTGGACTACGTCGGCCGCCACGGCTCCCGCGTGCTCGCTGCCCTCGACGAGATCGCCGGGGCCCACGGCACGGAGCCCGGCGTGGTCGCGCTCGCCTGGGTGCTCTCGCACCAGGAGGTCTCGGCGGCGATCGTCCGGGCGCGGAACGCCGCGGAGCTCGAGTCGCTGTTCGCGGCGGCCGCGCTCCCACTGACCCGGAGCGACATCGCCCAGCTGGACCGCGTCTCCGCCTGAGGCTCTCGCCCGCGGGTCCGCCGCCGTCGGGCGCCGCGCCCCGCGCCGGGCTCGGAGCGGGGCGCGGCGAGGTTCAGCGGCGCAGGATGCGCGCCTCCCACGGGCCTAGCGTCGACCCGGTCGCACCGGCGACGTTGCCGAGGACCGTCTCGGCAGCCGCCCACTCCTCGAGCAGCGGCACGTCGATCGGCTCGCCGGACACGTTCCCGACGACGAGCAGCTCGCCCGGTCCGGTGCGCGTGAAGGCGAAGAGCGCGGGGTGCTCGGGCTCCAGCAGCGCGAAGCGGCCCAGCTGCACCGTCTCATCGGCGTGCCGCAGCGCGATCAGCGCCCGGTAGTACTCGAAGACCGACCGCTCGGCGGCCCGGTCGGCGGCGACGTTCACCTCGGCGGCGTTCGGGTTGACCGCGATCCACGGCTCGCCGGTCGTGAAGCCGGCCTGGGGGCCGTCGTCCCACTGCACCGGCGTGCGGGCGTTGTCGCGGCTCTGCGCGCGCAGCCCGGCGAGCACGATCGCCGGGTCCTCGCCGCGCTCGTCGACGGCCTCGGCCCAGTAGTTCAGGGACTCGACGTCGCGGAAGTCCTCGATGCCGGCGAACGGGACGTTCGTCATCCCGATCTCGTCGCCCTGGTAGATGTACGGCGTGCCGCGCTGGAGGTGGAGGAGCGTCGCCCAGAGGGTAGCGGACTCGTAGCGGTGCGCGCCGTCGTCCCCGAAGCGGGAGACGAGACGCGGCTGGTCGTGGTTGCCGAGGTACAGGCTGTTCCAGCCGCGCTCGGCCAGGCCGTCCTGCCAGCGCGCGAGGTTGGCCTTCAAGGCGACCAGGTCCAGCGGCACCGGGTGGAACTTGTCGACTCCGTGGTCGATGCCGACGTGCTCGAACTGGAAGACCATGTCGAGCTCACGCCGCTCGGGATCCGTCACGAGCACCGCCTCCTCGAGGGTGACCCCGGGCATCTCGCCGACGGTGAGGAAGGAGCCCTCGCGGTGCGCGAACACGGCCTCGTGCATCTCGCGGAGGTACTCGTGGAGCCGCGGACCCACCCCTCCGACGATGCCCGTGCCGCCCTGCTCGCCGTCGACGGCTCCGACGTCCTTCGAGACGAGGTTGATCACGTCCATCCGGAAGCCGTCCACTCCGCGGTCGAGCCAGCGGTTCATCATCGCGTGCACCGCGTTCCGCACCTCGGGGTTCTCCCAGTTGAGGTCCGGCTGCTGCACCGCGAAGAGGTGGAGGAAGTACTCGTCCGTCGCCGGGTCGAGCGTCCAGGCCGGGCCGGAGAAGTAGGAGCGCCAGCCGTTCGGCTCGGCGACGTCGAGGCCGGCGCCGGCGGCCGCCTCGAGCTCGCGGCCGGGCTCGGCCGAGCGGCGCCCGCGGCGCCACCAGTACCAGTCGCGCTTCGGGTCCTCCTGCGAGGAGCGGGACTCGACGAACCAGGCGTGCTCGTCGCTCGTGTGATTGACCACGAGGTCCATCACGATGCGGATGCCGCGCTCGTGGGCCTCCGCGAGGAGCAGGTCGAACTCCTCCAGGGTGCCGAACCGCGGGTCGATGTCCTCGTAGTCCGAGATGTCGTAGCCGTTGTCGTGCTGCGGCGACGGGTAGACCGGCGAGAGCCAGATCACGTCGACCCCCAGGTCGGCGAGGTGGTCGAGCTTCGAGCGGATGCCGCCCAGGTCGCCGATGCCGTCGCCGTTCGAGTCCGCGAACGAGCGCGGGTAGATCTGGTAGACGACGGCGCTCGTCCACCAGGGCGCGGACGTCTCCCGCTCGGGGGAGCCGGAGGTCGGGGCGGCGGTCTCGGAGGGGGTCGGGGCGGCGGAGTCCATGGTCGCGAATCTAGCCCGGACGGCCGACACGGAGGGGCCCGCCGCACCGCTCGCCGGCGCGAGTCGACCCCGCCGGCGGCGCCCGTGTAACGATCTGGTGAACCGTGCGCGACCCGGCGGAGTGGCGGCTCCGGCGCTCGGATACTCTCTCCCCTGGCGGGACCCGAGCCGCCGCAGGGAGAGTGGTGGCGTGCCCAGGGACAGGACCGGCGCCGTCGTGCGGGCTCCCCGTCACAGTGCCGTCCCGCTCCCGCCCGCGGTCTCCCGCGCAGCCGCCTCGAGCGGCGTCCTCGCCGAGACCGGCCCCGTCGAGCCGACCGCCGTCGCACCCTCGCACCGCCGGCCGATGGGCGACTCCGGCCACGACCTCTTCCCCTTCGTGCTCGACGCGGCGGCGCTCGGCCGCGACGACGGTGCCGCGCTGCTCGAGCGCTACGCGGCGTGGGGCGGCAACGGCGTCGTCGTCACCGACTCGAGCCTCGCGGAGGGCGTCGGCGGCTGGCCCGCCGGACACCGCGACCGGGACCGCTTCCTCCTGATCGGCCGCTTCGCCGCTCCGGTCGGCGCGCCCGCGACGCCGCGTGCACTCGTGGACCGTGTCGAGGGGGCGCTGCGCCGCCTCCGCACCGATCGCCTCGATGTGCTGGCGGTCCGCCCCGACGGGGCCGGACGCCTCGACGAGCTCCTCAGCGCTGTCGACGTGATGCTGGCGCGCGGGCTGGTGCGGTCGGTGGTCGCCTCCGGATTCTCTCCGGAGGAGCTGTTCGAGGCGCGCGTCCTGGCCGCCCACGGGCTGCCCCGCCTCGCCGGCGCGGAGGTCCGCTGGAACCTGCTGGAGCGGCCCGGCTCGGAGGGCGATCTCGGCCTCGTCGCCGCCGGCCAGGGACTCGCCCTGCTCGCGACCGTCCCCCTCGCCCACGGGTTCCTCCGCGGCGCCGAGCGCACCCGCCGCGAGCTCGGCCGCCTGCCCGACGGGGCACTCGCCGCCGCCCACCTCGGGCGCCGCGGACGCCGGGTCCTCGCCGTCCTCGACGCGATCGGTGCCGAGCTCTCGGCCGCTCCCGCCGCCGTCGCCCTGGCCTGGCTGCTCGGCCGGCCGCGGCTGACCGCCGCGACGGTCGCCCCGCGCTCACCCGCCGACGTGGACGCGCTGGTGCGCGCGGTCTCGCTCGAGCTCGACCCCGGACACCTGGCCGCGCTGGAGCGCGCGCGCCGCTGACCGCGCCCGTCCGCGACGCCCCCTGCACCTCTCCCGCCACGGCGCGACAGCCCGGCTCGGGCCGCCGTCGCGGTGGCCTAGGGTGGGCACGATGAATCACGGAGTCGCACTGCCCCTCGACCAGCCGGAGACGTCAGTCCGGGCCGCAGGCGGATCCACGGTCCGCCGCTCCGTCCTCCCGAGCGGTGTCCGCATCCTCAGCGAATCGGTGCCCGGCGCCCGCAGCGCCACGATCGGCTTCTGGGTCGCCGCGGGTTCTCGCGACGAGCGGCCCGGCCGCCCCGCGACCGCGGGCGAGCCCGCCGTGCCCTCCAACGTCGGCTCGACGCACTTCCTCGAGCACCTGCTGTTCAAGGGCACGCAGAAGCGGTCCGCCCTCGACATCGCCGTGTCCTTCGACTCCGTGGGCGGGGAGCACAACGCTCTCACCGCCAAGGAGTACACCTGCTACTACGCCAAGATCCAGGACCGCGACCTCCCGATGGCGGTCGAGGTGATCGCCGACATGGTGACCTCGAGCCTGATCGATCCGGACGAGTTCGAGACCGAGCGCGGGGTCATCCTCGAGGAGCTGGCGATGGCGGACGACGATCCGGCCGACGTGGCGGGCGAGAAGCTGTTCGAGGCCGTGTTCGGCGACCACCCGCTGGGCCGCCCGATCGGGGGCACCGCCGCGACCATCGGCGAGGCCACCCGGGACGCGGTCTGGGCGCACTACCGCGCCGCCTACCGCCCGCGCGACGTGGTGATCACCGTCGCCGGCGCCGTCGACCACGAGGTGCTCGTCGCTCTGCTCCAGCGGGTCCTCGTCGCCGACGGCTGGGACCTCGGCACAGCGGCCCCGCCCGTCGAGCGGCGCGTCGGCGGCCGTGCGTCCTACACACGCGGCAGGGCCCTGTCGGTGGTGCACCGCCCCACCGAGCAGGCGAACCTGCTGGTCGGCTTCCCCGGTCTCGCAGCGGGCGACGAGCGGCGGATGACGATGGGCGTCCTCAACTCGATCCTCGGCGGCGGCATGTCCTCGCGGCTGTTCCAGGAGGTGCGCGAGAAGCGCGGCCTGGCCTACTCCGTCTACTCCTTCGCCCCGTCCTACTCGGACGCCGGCCTCTTCGGGCTCTACGCCGCGTGCACCCCGGCGAAGGCGGGGACGGTCGCCGAGCTCCTGCTCACCGAGTTCCACCGCCTCGCCGAGGACGGCGTCACCGACGACGAGCTCGCGCGCGCCCGCGGCCAGCTCTCGGGAGCGGCGGCGCTCGCGCTGGAGGACTCCGACACCCGGATGTCGCGCCTCGGACGCGCCGAGCTGACCTTCGGCGAGTTCGTCGACCTCGACGAGAGCCTGCGCCGACTCGCCCTCGTCGGCGCGGAGGACGTCCAGGCACTCGCGGCAGACTTGGCCCGGGGGCCGTCGTCGATCTCGGCCGTCGGCGCGGTCGACGAGTCGGCCTTCGCCGGGATCGCCGGGATCGAGAGCGCCTCCGCGATCTGATCCGATCGTCGAACGCCCGCTGACCGCGCACCGCCGCGCCGCACCAGGGAGGACCCCGTGTCCCACTACATCTACCTCGTCCGCCACGGCGAGCAGCAGGACGCCGAGCACGGCATGCCGGACGGCCCGCTCTCGGCCCGTGGTGAGCGCCAGGCGAGGCTCATCGCCGAGCGGCTCGGCGGAGTCCCCTTCACCGGAGCGTGGCACTCCCCGCTGCGCCGGGCCGAGGAGACGGCCGCACGCTTCCAGACGCTTCTGCCGAGCCTGCCGCTCCAGCCGTCCTCGCTGCTGTTCGACTGCATCCCCTCGGGGCCGACCCCGGACATGCCCAAGGCGTTCGAGCCCTTCTTCGGCAGCGTCACCGCGGCCGAGATCGAGGCGGGGCACGCGCAGATGCAGGACGCGGTGGCCGAGTTCCTGGCACCGTCGCGCGAGGACCGCCACGACCTCCTCATCACCCACAACTTCGTGATCGGCTGGTTCGTCCGCCACGTGTTCGACGCTCCCGACTGGCGGTGGCTGGGCCTCAACCAGGCCAACTGCGGGCTGACGATCATCCGCGTCCGCTCCCGCAAGCCGCCGGTGCTCGTCGTGCACAACGATCTCTCGCACCTGCCCGTGGAGCTGCGCACCGGCCTGCCCGAGGCCCAGCCGTACTGAGCTGCGGGCTACGCTGAGTCGGTGACTACCTCCGTCGCCGTGGTCGGCGCGTCCGGCCGACTCGGCTCGTTCACCTGCTCGCTCATCGAGGCGTCGAGCGAGTTCTCGCTCGTCGCGCGGCTCGGCTCGCGGAGCGATCCCGCCGAGATGCTCGCGGCCGACGTCGTCGTCGACATGACCGTGCCGGCCGTCAGCCAGCAGATCGTCGACTTCGCCGTGGCCAACGGGAGGAAGGTGCTCGTCGGCACCTCCGGCTGGACCGGCGACCGGATCGCGGCCCTCCGGCGCAGCGTCGCCGAGCAGCCGGAGGCCGGCGTCGTGATCATCCCCAACTTCTCGCTGGGCTCGGTGCTCGCGACCGCGCTGGCCACCGTGGCCGCGCGCTTCTTCGACGCCGCCGAGATCGTCGAGACCCACGGCGCCCGCAAGGTCGACTCGCCCTCCGGGACCGCGGTCCGCACGGCCGAGCTGCTGCTGCGCGCCCGGGCCGAGCTCGGTCCGGTGCAGGCTCCGCACACCGACCAGCGGGCCCGCGGCCAGCAGGTCGCGAGCGTCCCGGTCCACAGCCTCCGCCTGCCCGGAGTGGAGGCGCGCCAGGAGGTCGTCTTCGGCGGCACCGGCGAGACGGTCACCATCCGGCACGACACCACCTCGCAGGCGTCCTACGAGCTGGGCGTCCTGCGCGCTCTCGACGCGGTCCGGACGACCACGGGCGTGGTGGTGGGCCTCGACGCGCTGATCGACCTGCGCGCCGCCTTCGACGCCGCGCCTCTCGACGAGCGGCCGGTCGACGAGCAGCCCGTCATCGACCGGGCTCCGTCCGGCCAGGCCGCCGCAGCGACGAGCACCCCGTGAGGACCCGCATCGGCGTCGTCCTGATGGCGGTCCTGCTCGCCCTCTACCTGTTCGTCTGCCTGCAGTACTCCGTCGTCGCCTTCGCCGCGGCGACGGTGCCCGGCATCGTGATGGGCGTCGGCCTGCTGATCCTCGGCGCCGTCGGCGTCTGGGGGCTCGTGCGCGAGCTGCTGTTCGGGCTCCGCGCCGAGAAGCTGGCCCGTCGGCTGGAGGGCGAGAACGCGCTGCCGCAGGAGGTCCTCGACTCGCGGGCCAGCGGGCGTCCGCTCCGGGAGGAGGCGGACGCGCTGTTCCCGCAGTACGCGGAGGAGGTCGACGCGCAGCCCGGGAGCTGGCGTGCCTGGTACCGCCTCGGCCTCGCCTACGACGCCAGTGGCGACCGCAAGCGCGCCCGAGGCGCCATCCGCCGGGCCATCGCGCTGGAGCACGAGGCTCCGGCCTGACCGCTCGGCCGCGACTCGAGCGCGGCTCTCCGGGCGAGAACCGCTCGGGCGGCCGGGATCAGGCGAGCACCCACTCCAGCGCCGCGCCGACCGTGCGGTGGCGGAACTCGAAGCCGTCGTCGAGCAGCCGCTGGGGGACCAGGCGCTGGCTCGAGAGCAGGAGCTCGTGCCCGGCGTCGCGCAGCGCGAGCTCGATGATCTTCTCGGGGACGGCCAGCTTGAACGGGCGGTGCAGCTGCTCGGCGAGGGTGCGCATCACGTCGTTCGCGGTCGCCGGCACCGGTCCGGCGAGGTTCACCGGGCCCGAGAGCGAGGACGTGAGCAGGTGGCGGATCGCCGCGGCCTCGTCATAGAGGCTGATCCAGGGCCAGGCCTGGTTGCCGCTGCCGAGGGGTCCGCTGAGGCCGAGCTTCGTCAGGGGCAGGAGCGGCTTGAGCGCGCCGCCGTCGCCGAGGACGAGCCCGGTGCGAGCGGTGACCACCCGCGTGGCCTCGGGCGCGAGGTGAGCGGCCTTCTCCCAGCGGTCGACGACGTCGGCGAGGAACCCGTCGCCACGCGAGGACTGCTCGGTGAGCTCCTCGCCCGGGCGGTCTCCGTAGTAGCCGACCGCGGAGGCGTTGATCAGCGTCGTCGGCGGGGTCGAGGACATCCGCATCGCGTCGGTGAGGGTCTGCGTGGACTGGATCCGCGAGTCGAGGATCTCCCGCTTGTAGGACGCGGTCCACGGCAGGCGGCTGATCGAGGCGCCGGAGAGGTTGATCACGGCGTCGACGCGGTCGAGCACGCTGAAGTCGAGCATGTGGGAGGTGGGCGCCCAGTGGAACTCGTCCGGGCTCGACGGCGCGTGGCGCACCAGGCGCAGGATCTCGTGCCCCTCGGCGCGCAGCTGGCGGGTCAGCTCGGAGCCGATCATCCCGCTGGCGCCCGAGATCAGGACGCGGAGCCGGGGAGCGGACGCATTCGGCCGGGCCGAGGGCAGCTCGGACGGCGTCGACACGTGCTCGCCCGGCGTGCGCGCGGCGCGTCGCGGCGAGCCGGAGTCCGTGGTCCCGTCGTGGTCGGAGTGCCGTGCGGATGAGTCGCTCATGGTGCCTCCCGGAGCCGGTCGCGGGCCGCCCGCGAAGCGGACCCAGCCTAGAGCCTCACGCCCGGGAGCCGGCCGAGCGCCCGACCAGGCCGGCCCGCGCGAGCACGAGGTAGAGCTCGCAGCCCAGGCAGAGGCCGAACACGGCGTTGAGGAAGGCGGCGAGGAAGGCGACGGCCGCGGCGACCGGAACCGATCCCGGGACGCCGGCGACGTGCAGGAGGACGCCGGCGCCGGTCACCACCAGGCCGATCAGCTGGGCGAAGCGCGGCGGGCGGGCGTCCTCCCACTCGCGCGGCGGTGCCAGGTGCGGCCGGATCACCCGGCGGAACAGCACCGCCCAGGGGCCGGAGCCGACGCCGCGCGCGGCCGACCAGGCGAAGAGGGCGGCGAGCGCGAGCAGCAGGAGGAAGCCGGGCTGGGAGAGCCGGCCGTCGAGGTCGGCCCGGGCCGCGGCCGCGAGCCCGAGGCCCACGGCCGTGAGGAGGAGTGCGGCGGTGACTCCGGCGGCGACCCTCGGGCCGCGGGGATCGACGGTGCCGGACGGGGGAGTGGCGCCGGTGGTGGAGGGGGAGCGGGTGCTCATCATGTCTCCTGGAGTCGGTCGAGCTCGATGGTCAGGGCGGCCCGGGTCGGAGCGCCGCCGACGCGGCTGCGCGGCACTCCGTCTCGATCGAGCAGGAGGAGCGTGGGCGTCTGCCGGACGCGGAAGCGCGCCGCAAGGTCGGGGCGGTGCGTCAGATCGACGTCGAGGTGCGCCAGCCCGGGCCGCTGCTGGGCGAGCTCCCCGAGCATCCGTCGCACTGCAGGGCACCGCGTGCAGACGTCGGTCGAGAACTGCACGACTGTGGCCCGGGTCCCGAGCACTGCGCCGGGGACGAGCTCGCCGGGGTCGATCGCGGGGTCCTGGCGCGAGGGGGCGCTCGCGACGCGCCCTGAGCGGGCCCGATGGACAGCCCCGAGGACGACGCCCAGCACGACGAGGCCGAGCAGTGCGGCGAGGATCGTCACGGGCTCCATCCGGGAAGCGTAGGTCGGCGCGGGCGCTGCGCGGACGACTGTTTCGGGATGTGACGACGGCCGCGGTCGGAGCGTGGTCTAGGTTCGATCCGTGACCGAACAGAGCAGCCTCAGCGCAGACCCGAGCAGTCCCGTCTTCCGCAGCGACGTCGTCGTCGAGCTGGTCCGCGCGAGCGCCCACGACTCCGACGTGCTGTTCGCGGCCCGCGTCTCGACCCAGGGCGAGAAGACGCTCGCCGAGGCGCTCGACGGCGAGGAGTCCGACGCCGAGCTGCAGCGCAAGCGCGACCGCGGCCTGATCAACTACCTCATGCGCGACCGCCACGGCTCGCCGTTCGAGCACAACTCGATGACCTTCTACGTGCAGGCGCCGATCTTCGTCTTCCGCGAGTTCATGCGGCACCGCATCGCCTCCTACAACGAGGAGTCGGGCCGCTACCGCGAGCTCCGTCCGGTCTTCTACGTGCCCGGCCCCCGCCGCAACCTCGTGCAGGTCGGCAAGCCCGGCGCCTACTCCTTCGAGCCGGGCACCCCCGAGCAGGCCGAGCTCGTCGCCGAGGAGACGCGCCGCGTCAGCACGCAGGCCTACGAGTCGTACCGGCGGATGCTCGGCGAGGGCGTCGCCCGCGAGGTCGCCCGGATCGTCCTCCCGCTGAACATCTACTCGTCGATGTACGTCACGCTCAACGCCCGCTCGCTGATGAACTTCCTCTCCCTGCGCACCAAGCGCGAGGACTCGACATTCCCCTCCTTCCCGCAGCGCGAGATCGAGATGGCGGCCGAGCAGATGGAGACGCACTTCCAGGAGCTGATGCCCCTCACGGCCGCCGCCTTCACGGCGAACGGCCGCGTCGCTCCGTAGCCCGCCGCCCGGCGAGGACGAGCGGGCCGTCCCGCCCGATCCGCCTGCTGCCGTCCGCGCGGGCGGCTGTGGGAACCTCCTCCCGGCGGCGCGGCGGCGACCCGCTACCCTGGCAGCGTGTCAACTCCGGAGAATCCCTTCGGCCAGGTCCTGGTCGCCCTGGTCACCCCGTTCACCGCCGACGGCGAGGTCGACTGGCCCGGTGTCGAGAAGCACATCGACGACTGCATCGCAGCGGGCGCGGACGGCATCGTGGTCACCGGGACCACGGGCGAGACCAGCACCCTGACCGACCCGGAGAAGATCCGCCTCGTCGAGGTCGGCCGCTCGGTCGCCGGGGGCCGCGCCAAGATCATCACGGGAGGCGGCTCGAACGAGACCGCCCACGCCATGCAGCTCGCCCGTCAGAGCGAGAAGGCCGGCGCCGACGGCAACATGATCGTCACCCCGTACTACAACAAGCCCACGCAGGCGGGCGTGCTCACCCACTTCCGGATGATCGCGGATGCGACGGACCTGCCGGTGATCCTCTACGACATCCCCGGCCGCACCGGCGTGCCGATCCGCTACGAGACGATCCTGCGGGCGGCCAAGCACCCGAACATCCTGGCCGTGAAGGACGCGAAGGGCGATCTCTCCGAGGTCAGCCGCGTGCTCAACCAGACCGACCTGATGTACTTCTGCGGCGACGACGCGAACGTGCTCCCCGAGCTCGCCATCGGCGCCACGGGGCTCATCGGCGTCACCGCGAACATCGCCGCCGCGCCGTACCGCACGATCGTCGACGCCGTGAACGCGGGCGACCTCCACGCGGCCACCCGCGCGCACCAGCAGCTCGAGCCGCTCGTGCGCGCCGTGATGACGCACGTCCCCGGGACCGTCGCCGCGAAGTACATCCTGCACGGCCTCGGCCGCATCTCCTCGCCGCGCGTGCGGCTGCCCCTGGTCGGCCCGGAGGAGTCGGAGGCGGCGCTCATCGAGGACGAGCTCGGCCTGGTCCGCGACATCCCGGGCGTCGACTTCCGCAACTTCCGGCCCGACCGCAACGCCGCGGCCGGCGGCGCCCTCCCGAAGGTCGCCGGCACCACCCGCTGAGCCCGAGCGGCACGTCCCGAGAAAGCACCGCTGGAGAAGGAGGGCGCATGCCCGGTCCCGTGATCATCCCCGCCCCGCTCGCTCCGGGAACGCTCCGGATCATCCCCCTCGGCGGCCTCGGCGAGATCGGCCGCAACATGACCGTCTTCGAGATCGACGGCAGGCTCCTGGTCGTCGACTGCGGCGTGCTCTTCCCGGAGGAGGACCAGCCGGGCGTCGACCTGATCCTCCCGGACTTCACGCCCATCCGGGACAGGCTCGACGACATCGTCGGAGTGGTCCTCACCCACGGCCACGAGGACCACATCGGCGCCGTCCCCTACCTGCTCCGCCTGAAGCGCGACATCCCGCTGATCGGCTCCACCCTCACGCTCGCCCTCGTCGAGGCGAAGCTCAAGGAGCACCGGATCACGCCGTACACGCTCACGGTGAAGGAGGGCGACGTCGAGAACCTCGGGCCCTTCGAGCTCGAGTTCGTCGCCGTGAACCACTCGATCCCGGACGCGCTGGCCGTGTCGATCGTCACCGACGCGGGCTCGGTGCTGCACACCGGCGACTTCAAGATGGACCAGCTGCCGCTCGACGGCCGGATCACCGACCTGCGCGCCTTCGCCCGCCTCGGCGAGGAGGGAGTCGACCTGTTCATGGTCGACTCCACCAACGCCGACGTCCCCGGCTTCACGCCGAGCGAGCGCGACATCGGCCCGGTCATCGAGAGCGTCATGGCCAGGGCGACCCGCCGCGTCATCGTCGCGAGCTTCTCCAGCCACGTGCACCGGGTGCAGCAGGTGCTCGACGCGGCCCACGCCACGGGCCGCCGCGTGGCGCTGCTCGGCCGCTCCATGGTCCGCAACATGCGCATCGCCGCGGATCTCGGCTACCTGCACGTCCCTCCGGGAGTCCTGGTCGACATGAAGAAGTCGGGCGACGTCCCCGAGGACAGGATCGTCTACATGTCCACCGGGTCGCAGGGCGAGCCGATGGCCGTCCTCAGCCGGATGGCCAACCTCGATCACCAGATCGAGCCGGGGGAAGGCGACACCGTGATCCTCGCCTCCAGTCTCATCCCCGGCAACGAGAACGCGGTGTACCGGGTCATCAACGGGCTCACGCGGCTCGGAGCGACCGTCGTGCACAAGGGCAACGCGAAGGTGCACGTGTCCGGGCACGCCGCGGCCGGCGAGCTCCTCTACTGCTACAACATCCTCAAGCCGCTGAACGTGATGCCGGTGCACGGCGAGTACCGGCACCTGGTCGCGAACGCGCAGCTCGCGCGTGAGACCGGGATCGCGGAGGAGAACACGATCATCGCCGAGGACGGCACCGTGATCGACCTGCTCGACGGCAGGGCGACCGTCGTCGGACGGCTCGACCTGGGGTTCGTCTACGTCGACGGATCGTCGGTGGGCGAGATCACCGACGCCGACCTCAAGGACCGGCGGATCCTCGGCGAGGAGGGCTTCATCTCGATCATCGTGGTGGTCGAGGCGGGCACGGGGCGGATCGTCGTCGGCCCCGAGATCCACGCGAAGGGCTTCGCGGAGGACGACAGCGTCTTCGACGAGGTCAAGCCGCGGATCGCGGCCGCGCTCGAGGAGGCGGTGCGGAACGGGGCGAGCGATCAGCACGCGCTCTCGCAGGCCGTCCGTCGCGTCGTCGGCCGCTGGGTCAACACCTCCTACCGCCGCCGGCCCATGATCGTGCCGCTCGTCATCGAGGCCTGAGCCTCCCGGCCGGCGGCGGATCGGCGCCTGCCGTCGCGGCGCGGGTCACCGGCCCTGACGGGGGCGGCGGGTACGGTGGCCTCATGGCGACCAGTACCAAGACGACCTCGCGCGGGCGCGGCAGCGCGACTCCGCGCTCCGGCGCGCCGCGATCCGGCCGGGGCTCGGGCAAGGCGGCCGCTGAAACGAAGACGGTGGCCTTCGAGTCCGCCCCGCGCACCAACCCCGCCGTGCGGCTCTGGATGGCGCTGGCCCACCTCGCGGGCGGCGCCGCCCGCGCCCTCGGTCCCGAGCGGCTGGCGAAGGAGGAGCGCCGCGACGGCGTCCCCTTCCTGCTGCTGCTGCTGGCCGTCGCGGGCGCGGTGGTCGAGTGGTTCCTCGCGACCGACCCGGTCGCCCTGGTGCTCGACGCGTGGAGCTTCGGCGGCTTCTTCGGCCGTGTCGCCTACGTGCTGCCGGTCGTCCTTCTCCTCTTCTCCCTCTGGCTCTTCCGGCACCCCCGGTCCGTCGACGACAACGGGCGGATCGGCGTGGGCGTCATCACGCTGCTCGTCGCCTCCGCCGGCATCTGCCACGCGCACCTCGGCCTGCCGCAGCCCGGCCAGGGAATCGAGTCCATGGCGGCCGCGGGAGGCGTCCTCGGCTGGCTGGTGGGCGCCCCGCTCGCGGCGATCGCCACCGTCCCCGGCGCGACCGTGCTGCTGTCTCTCGTGATCCTGCTGTCGCTGTTCATCATCACCAAGACCCCGCCGAACCGCATCGGCGCGCGCTCGCGGGAGCTCTACGGCTACCTCTTCGGCGCCCCCGTGCTCGACGACGAGGAGCGCGCCCGCCTCAAGGCCGAGCGGGCCGCCGCGAAGGCCGCGGCGAAGGCGGAGGCCGAGCAGGAGGAGGACGCGCAGCAGGACGGCGGAGAGCTGCCCTGGTGGCGGCGCACCGAGTCCGGGCGCGAGGACGAGCCGACCGTGCAGACCGAGCTCCCGATCGACTCCTTCACCGAGGTCATCGAGGGCGCCGCGCCGGCCCGCGGCCGCGCGAAGGGCCTCGACACCGCGCTCGAGGAGCGCGACGACGAGGCCCACCCGCCGACCCGCTCCTACGCCACCGAGGTGCTGGCCGAGGCCGAGACCGCCGAGGCGGCGCTCGCCCGCTTCGAGCAGACGGGCGCTCCCCGCGGCGCGACCGGCGTGGTCGACGACGACGCGACCGAGGTCATCCGGCTCGACCGCCTCGACGTGGCGCCCGCCGTCCCGATCCCGCCCGTCATCGAGACCGGCCCGATCGCGCCCCTCGCCGAGGAGGACCCGACCGCCGGTTTCGACTCCTCGTTCGAGGACGACGCGCCGTACCGCCTCCCCTCGGCGGCCGCCCTCTCGACGGGCACGCCCTCCAAGGCGCGCTCGGCGGCCAACGACGAGATGGTCCGCGCCATCACCGAGGTGCTGCAGCAGTTCAACGTGGACGCGACGGTCACCGGCTTCTCCCGCGGCCCGACCGTCACCCGCTACGAGATCGAGCTCGGCCCCGGCGTCAAGGTCGAGCGCGTCACCGCGCTCAGCAAGAACCTCTCCTACGCCGTCGCCAGCAACGAGGTCCGGATCCTCTCCCCGATCCCGGGCAAGAGCGCGATCGGCGTCGAGATCCCCAACACGGACCGCGAGATCGTCTCCCTGGGCGACGTCCTCCGCTCGCCGGCCTCGACGACGTCCACGCACCCGATGACCATCGGCGTCGGCAAGGACGTCGAGGGCGGCTACGTCGTGGCGAACCTCGCCAAGATGCCGCACCTCCTGGTCGCCGGCTCCACCGGCTCCGGCAAGTCCAGCTTCGTCAACTCGATGATCACGAGCCTGCTGATGCGCGCGCGCCCGCAGGACGTGCGCATGGTCCTGATCGACCCCAAGCGCGTGGAGCTCACCATCTACGGCGGAGTGCCGCACCTGATCACTCCGATCATCACGAACCCCAAGAAGGCCGCCGAGGCGCTGCAGTGGGTCGTGAAGGAGATGGACATGCGCTACGACGACCTGGCGTCGTTCGGGTTCCGCCACATCGACGACTTCAACGCGGCCGTCCGCGCCGACGAGATCAAGCTCCCCGCGGGCAGTAGCCGCGTCCTCAAGCCGTACCCGTACCTCCTCGTGGTGGTCGACGAGCTCGCCGACCTGATGATGGTCGCCCCGCGCGACGTCGAGGACTCGATCGTGCGCATCACCCAGCTCGCGCGCGCCTCGGGCATCCACCTCGTGCTGGCCACGCAGCGGCCGAGCGTCGACGTGGTGACCGGCCTCATCAAGGCGAACGTGCCCAGCCGCCTCGCCTTCGCGGTGACCAGCGTGACCGACTCGCGGGTCATCCTCGACCAGCCGGGAGCCGACAAGCTCATCGGGCAGGGCGACGGCCTCTTCCTCCCCATGGGGACCAACAAGCCGATGCGCGTCCAGGGCGCCTGGGTCCGCGAGGACGAGATCGCGAAGGTCGTCGAGCACGTCACCCGTCAGGCGCAGCCCGAGTACCGCCAGGACATCACCGTGCAGGCGCAGCGCAAGGAGATCGACTCCGACATCGGGGACGACCTCGAGCTGCTGGTCGCGGCGGCCGAGCTCGTCGTCAGCACGCAGTTCGGCTCGACCTCGATGCTGCAGCGCAAGCTCCGCGTCGGCTTCGCCAAGGCCGGCCGACTGATGGACCTGCTCGAGTCGCGCGAGGTCGTCGGCCCCTCCGAGGGGTCGAAGGCCCGCGACGTGCTGGTCACCGCCGAGCAGCTGCCGGGCGTCCTCGCGCGGATGCGCGGCGAGGACCCGGGCGAGGGGCCGGCCGCGCCGTCCTCGGTCGCCCCGGATCCGTACGCGGATCCGCTGGCCGAGCCGACGGGGCCCGCCGCCACCGACTACCACGACGACGACGAGGGGTCCGGCGAGGACGCCTGGACGCTGACGGGACGCGAGTGACCGTCCCGGTCGCCCGCACTGCGAGGAACGGCGGAACACGATGACCCACCCCACCGCACCGGCTCCGGCCGCGTCGGGCAACTGGAACCTGCCGAACGCGATCACGGTCCTCCGGATCCTGCTGGCGCCCGTCTTCTTCTGGCTCCTGCTGGCCGACGGGGGGCAGGACGGCGGGATCCGGATCGCCGCGGCGCTCCTCTTCATCGTCGCGATCGCCACGGACGGCATCGACGGGCACATCGCCCGGAGCCGGGGCCTCGTGACCGATCTCGGCAAGCTCCTGGATCCGATCGCCGACAAGGTGCTGACCGGTGCGGCGCTCGTCGGGCTCTCGATCCTCGCGGAGCTGCCGTGGTGGGTGACGATCGTCATCCTGGTGCGCGAGATCGGCATCACCGTCTTCCGGATGGCCGTGCTCTCGGACCGGGTGATCCCGGCGTCGCGGGGCGGCAAGCTCAAGACGATCGTGCAGTCGATCGCGATCTCCCTCGCTCTGCTGCCGCTCTGGGCCGTCCTCGGCGAGTGGGTCCACTGGCTGAACGGCATCACGATGACGGCCGCGGTGGTGCTCACGGTCGCCACCGGGATCGACTACCTCGCCGACGCCGCCCGCCAGAGCCGGGCCGCCCGGTCGACGCGGTGACGGCCGCGCAGCTGATCGCCGAGCTCCGGCGGCGGGGTGTCGACCTCGCCGTCGCGGAGTCCCTCACCGGCGGCGCGCTCAGCTCCGCCCTCGTGGAGGTGCCCGGCGCCTCCGCCGTGTACCGCGGGGGAGTGGTGAGCTATGCCACCGACCTCAAGGACCGGCTCCTCGGGGTCGACGCGCGCGTCCTCGGCGAGCGGGGTCCCGTCGATCCCGCAGTCGCTGTGCAGATGGCGCGCGGAGCGTCCTCGCGGCTCGCGGCCGACGGGCGTCCGACGCTCGGCCTGGCGACCACGGGGGTCGCCGGTCCGGATCCGCAGGGGGACGCGGCCGTCGGCACCGTCTTCGTGGCGGCCGTCCTCGGCGAGGACGAGCTCGTCCGTGAGCACCGGTTCGACGGCGACCGCGCCGCGATCCGCGCCGCCTCGGTCGACGCGGCCCTCGCCCTCGGCGCGGAGCTGATCGCCCGCGGCGCATGAGGCGGATACCCAGCGAGGGCCCTCCGGGAATCGGAATGCGCCGCATTGCGGCCCGGTTACAACTGGTGTCGCTCACACGCAAAGTCCAGTCATCCGGTATTAGAGTCGACACCATACGAACCGGGTAGTGAACAGCTATCCGGTTCTCTCGTCCCAGCCCCCCGATCACCCGCTCCGGAATCTCCGGCGCTCGTGCTCGCGGTGCAGGTGCACGACATGCGGTTGACGTGGAGAAGGAGGGTCCAGTGGTTCTAGTTCGTCAGGAGATCGGCGATGTCCTCAGGGACTTTCGCCTGCAGAAAGGTCGTACGCTCCGTCAGGTGGCGAGCAAGGCGAGCGTTGCGCTCGGCTACCTGAGCGAGGTCGAACGCGGTCAGAAGGAGGCCTCCTCGGAGATCCTCGCCTCTGTCGCCGACGCCCTCGACACCCCCATCTCGGTGATCATGCGCGAGGTCGGCGATCGTCTCGCCGTCATCGAGGGCATCGACACCATCCCCGACACCATCCCGGCCGACATGGTCGCCGGCTTCGACGCGGACCTCGTCACGCAGTAGTCGGCCCCCGTCCCCTCCACGCACCGCACCCGTTCCACGCGAAGGGCGCCCAGGCTCCGGCCGGGCGCCCTTCGGCGTTCCCGGGGGAGTGCGGCCTCCGGGCAGCGGCTACCGTGGATGCATGCGCTTGAGCGAGTTCTGGCAGCTGGTGGACGACGAGTTCGGCGGCGCGTACGCCCGTGTCCTGGTCTCGGACCTCGTGCTGACCGAGCTCGGGGGCCGCACCGCCGAGCGCGCCCTCGCGGACGGAGCGGAGCCGCGCGAGGTCTGGCTCGCCCTCTGCCGCGCCAACGACGTCCCGGAGGCCCGGTGGCACGGCGTGGATCCGCGGAAGCGCCACCGCTGACGCTCCCGTCGCCGAAGCCGTGTTCGACACGCCGACGGCTCGTGCTCGAATCCGTGTTCGAACGGGTCTAGGCTCCTCCACAGAAGCAGGATCGGCCCCGTCTCCACGGAGTCGCTCTCGCTCGGCCCCGATGTCGGTGGTCGGGCGTACCGTCGGAGACACCTGAACGGACCTGCTTCACCGCCTTGTCGCAGCCGGCCGGCACTGTCACTCCGACAGCCACCGGCATGTCGCGACAGCCTGTAGGCGACACCACCACGAACACGAGAGCGAGACGGCCATGCCCAGTTCCTCCGACCGCGAGAAGTCCCTCGAGACCGCACTCGCCCAGATCGACCGCCAGTTCGGCAAGGGCGCCGTCATGCGCCTCGGCAGCGACGACCGCGCTCCCGTCGAGGTGATCCAGACCGGTTCGATCGCGCTCGACGTCGCGCTCGGGATCGGCGGGCTCCCGCGCGGCCGCATCGTCGAGATCTACGGCCCCGAGTCCTCCGGAAAGACCACCCTCACCCTGCACGCGATCGCGAACGCGCAGCGCAACGGCGGCATCGCCGCCTTCATCGACGCGGAGCACGCGCTCGACCCCGAGTACGCCAAGAAGCTCGGCGTCGACATCGACTCCCTCCTCGTGTCGCAGCCCGACACCGGAGAGCAGGCGCTCGAGATCGCCGACATGCTCGTGCGCTCGGGCTCGATCGACCTCATCGTGATCGACTCCGTCGCGGCCCTCGTGCCGCGTGCCGAGATCGAGGGCGAGATGGGCGACTCCCACGTCGGCCTGCAGGCGCGCCTCATGTCCCAGGCGCTGCGCAAGCTGACCGGCGGACTGAACACCACGAACACCACGATGATCTTCATCAACCAGCTGCGCGAGAAGATCGGCGTCTTCTTCGGAAGCCCCGAGACCACGGCGGGCGGCAAGGCGCTCAAGTTCTACGCGTCGGTCCGCCTCGACATCCGCCGCATCGAGACGCTGAAGGACGGCACCGACGCGGTCGGCAACCGCACGCGCGTCAAGGTCGTGAAGAACAAGATGGCCCCGCCCTTCAAGCAGGCCGAGTTCGACATCCTCTACGGCGTAGGCATCTCCCGCGAGGGCAGCCTGATCGACTTCGGCGTCGAGCACGAGATCGTCCGCAAGTCGGGCGCCTGGTACACCTACGACGGCGACCAGCTCGGTCAGGGCAAGGAGAAGGCGCGCCAGTTCCTCATCGACAACCCCGATGTGGCCGCCGAGATCGAGAAGCGCATCCTGGTCAAGCTCGGCGTGATCGTCGACCCGAACGCGGCCGTCGAGGCCGCGCCGGTCGCGATCGAGACCAAGCAGCCCGTGCGCAAGGGCGCCTAGCCCGTGGCGGAGAAGGCCGCGGAGGGGGCGAAGGGCCGCCCCGTGGCCTTCCTGCCCTGGGTCGACCGGGGTGCGGCGGGCGACGAGGGCTGGGCTCCGGCGGCGCCGGACGCAGACGGGGCCGGGTCGCTTCCGGATCCGTCCGGAGCCGGAACGCCGGGTACCAGTGCTCCCGGGGCGGCCGCAGGCGAGTCGGAAGGCTCCGCCGTCGGGGGCGCCGCGTCTCCGGCCTCCGAGCGGATCGCCGAGCTCTCGGCTCATGTCGCCCGGCGCGCGCCGGCGTTCGTCGAGAACGCGGACGACGAGGACGACGAGGACGCGATCGAGATCCCGGAGGAGATCGATCCCGAGCAGGTCGCGGATCGGATCGTACGGGGGCTCTCCCGCAAGAGCCTCTCGGTCGCCGAGGTCGAGGCGCGCCTCTACACGGAGGGCGTCGCCGAGAAGGACGCCCTCGAGATCCTCGAGCGCTTCACGCGCTTCGGCTACCTCGACGACCTCCGCATGGCGGAGCAGCTGGTCGTCTCGCTCCGTGACCGCAAGAAGCTCGGCCGCTCCTCCATCCAGCAGGAGCTGCGCGCGCGGAAGATCGACCCCGAGGCGATCGCGTCAGCGCTCGACGAGCTGGACGGCGACGACGAGTACCGCACGGCGCTCGAGCTCGCGCGCAAGCGCCTGCCGAGCCTGCGCTCTCTCTCCGACGAGGTCGCCGAGCGCCGGCTCACGGGATTCCTCGCGCGCCGCGGCTACGCCGGCGGACTCGTGCAGCGCGTCGTCCGCGAGACGATCCGCAAGCCGGGGTCGAGCGTCCGCTTCCGCTGACACGGCGGGCCGAGAGCGGTCCGACCGGAGCGTAGAATCCCACACCATGAGCACGCTCGGTACCGCCCCGCCGCCCGTCGCCGAGACCCGGCCGAGGACCTACGAGGTCCGTACGTTCGGGTGCCAGATGAACGTGCACGACTCCGAGCGGCTGAGCGGTTCGCTCGAGGCGGCGGGCTACGTGTCCGCCGATGGAGCCGAGGCCGACGTCGTCGTGATCAACACCTGCGCGGTGCGCGAGAACGCCGACAACAAGCTCTACGGCAACCTCGGCCACCTCGCGTCGGTGAAGCGCCGACACGAGGGGATGCAGATCGCGGTCGGCGGCTGTCTCGCGCAGAAGGACAAGAACGTCATCCTCGACCGTGCCCCGTGGGTCGACGTGGTCTTCGGCACGCACAACATGGGCGCCCTCCCTAGCCTGCTCGAGCGCGCCCGCCACAACGACGAGGCGCAGCTCGAGATCCTCGAATCGCTCGATGTCTTCCCCTCCACGCTCCCCACGAAGCGCGACTCGACCTACAGCGGCTGGGTCTCGATCTCGGTCGGCTGCAACAACACCTGCACCTTCTGCATCGTCCCCTCGCTCCGCGGCAAGGAGAAGGACCGGCGTCCCGGCGACGTGCTCGCCGAGATCCAGGCGCTCGTGGACGACGGCGCGATCGAGGTCACCCTTCTCGGCCAGAACGTGAACTCCTACGGCGTCGAGTTCGGCGATCGCCAGGCGTTCTCGAAGCTGCTCCGCGCGGCGGGCACCATCGACGGGCTCGAGCGGATCCGCTTCACGAGCCCCCATCCCGCGGCCTTCACCGACGACGTGATCGACGCCATGGCCGAGACGCCGGCGGTGATGCCGCAGCTGCACATGCCGCTCCAGTCCGGCTCCGACCGCGTCCTCAAAGCGATGCGCCGCTCCTACCGCTCCGAGAAGTTCCTCGGGATCCTCGACCGGGTGCGCGATCGCATCCCGCACGCGGCGATCAGCACCGACATCATCGTGGGCTTCCCCGGTGAGACGGAGGCCGACTTCCAGGAGACCCTGCGGGTGGTCGAGGCGGCCCGCTTCGCCTCCGCCTTCACCTTCCAGTACTCCATCCGGCCCGGCACCCCGGCCGCGACGCTGCCCGACCAGATCCCCAAGGCGGTCGTCCAGGAGCGTTACGAGCGGCTCGTCGCCCTGCAGGACGCGATCAGCGAGCAGGAGAACCGCACGGTCGTCGGCCGAGAGGTCGAGGTCCTCGTCGCGACCGGCGAGGGCCGCCGCGACACGGAGACGCACCGGCTGAGCGGACGCGCCGAGGACAGCCGTCTGGTGCACTTCGACGTGCCCGAGGGCTCCGAGCAGCCGCGTCCCGGAGACGTGGTCTCCGTCCGGGTCACCCGTGCCGCCCCCTTCTACCTCCTGGCGGATTCGCCCGACGGCGCGCCGCTCCGCATCCGCCGCACCCGCGCGGGCGACGCCTGGGACCGGGCGCAGACCGAGTCCTGCGGAGTTCCGGCCGCCCCGGGCGCGAGCGGGGCGCCCCGGGTCTCGCTGGGCCTGCCGTCGCTGCGCGTGCGCGACGCCGGCACGCTGACGACGCCGATCTACGACGCCCTCGATGGCGAGCGCTGAGACCGGAGCCCCCGATACCGCGCCGGAGCTCATCGCGATCGTCGGCGCGACCGGCACGGGCAAGTCCGACCTCTCGCTCGAGCTCGCCGAGGTGATCCGGCAGGACGGCGGCGCCGCTGAGATCGTGAACGCCGACGCGATGCAGCTCTACCGCGGGATGGACATCGGCACCGCGAAGCTGCCCGCCGACGAGCGTCGGGGCGTCCCGCACCACCTGCTCGACGTCCTCGACGTGACGGAGGAGGCGTCGGTCGCCCGCTACCAGAGCGAGGCGCGGCGCGTGATCGAGAGCGTGCTGGCGCGCGGGGCGACGCCGATCCTCGTCGGAGGCTCCGGTCTGTATGTCTCCAGCGTCGTCTTCGAGTTCTCGTTCGCGGGCACCGACCCGGCCGTCCGGCGCCGGCTCGAGGAGACCGCCGAGCGGGAGGGCCTGGGCGCCCTCGTCGAGCGGTTGCGCCGGATCGACGCCGGAGTGGCCGAGCGGATCGGTCCGCACAACGCCCGGCGCATCGTCCGCGCGCTCGAGATCGCGGAGCTCACCGGCGGGAGCACGCACAGCGCGCTGATGTCCGACGAGCCGGTTCCGTGGCGCCCCGCCTCGATCCTGTTCCTCGAGGCTCCGCGGGAGGAGCTGGTGCAGCGCCTCGACCGGCGGGTGGAGCGGATGTGGGCGGCCGGGATGCTCGACGAGGTCGAGCGGCTCGTCCCCCTCGGCCTTGAGCGCGGCGTCACCGCCGGGCGGGCCATCGGGTACGCCCAGGCGCTCGCCCAGCGTGCCGGCGTCCTCCGCAAGGAGGAGGCGATCGCGGCGACGCAGGCGCTCACGCGCCGCTACGCACGTCGGCAGAACAGCTGGTTCCGGCGCTACGCCGGCGCCCACCGGCTCCCGTACGACGCGCCGGACCTGGTGTCGCGGGCGCACGCCGCCGCCCAGGCCGCCGCTCCCGCTCCTCGCTAGGCTGTGCGCCATGACGATCGAGCTGCACTTCACCAAGGGCCAGGGCACCGGCAACGACTTCGTGCTCTTCAGCGACCCGGACGGTGAGGTCGACCTCTCGCCCGCGCAGATCGCGATGATCTGCGACCGCCACTTCGGCGTCGGCGCCGACGGCGTCATCCGTGCCGTCCGCTCCCGCGCGATCCCGGAGGGCGCCGCGGCTCTGGCCGAGGAGAGCGAGGCGGAGTGGTTCATGGACTACCGCAACGCCGACGGCTCGATCGCCGAGATGTGCGGCAACGGCATCCGCGTCTACGCCGCGTTCCTGCTCGCGGGCGGCCTCGCGGCGCTCGAGCCCGGCGACACCCTGCCGATCGGCACCCGCGCCGGCGTCCGCGACGTCACCCGCAGCGGTGCCGGGTTCCAGGTCGACCTCGGCCGCTGGGAGCTGGCGGGCGGCGAGCCCCTGGTGCGGGCGAAGGAGCTCAAGGTCGCGCGCCCCGGTCTCGGGATCGACCTCGGCAATCCGCACGTGGTCGTCGCCCTCAGCAACGACGAGGAGCTCGACTCCGCCGACCTCTCCTACATCCCGCAGCTCGACCCGGAGCCCGAGGACGGCGCGAACGTCGAGTTCGTGGTTCCCGGCGAGCCCCTGGTCCACGACGGGATCGGGCGGATCCGGATGCGCGTGCACGAGCGCGGCAGCGGCGAGACCCTGAGCTGCGGCACGGGTGCCGCGGCGGCGGCACTGGCGGTGCGCTACTGGGCGGGAGCCCGCGCTCCGCAGGCCTGGCGCGTGGAGGTCCCGGGCGGCACGCTCGGCGTGACGATGTTCGCGGCGGAGGAGGGCGAGCACGTTGGGCTCTCCGGCCCGGCCGACCTCGTCTTCACCGGGACGATCCGGATCGACTGAGGACCCGGTCAGGCCAGGCGGGTCGTCCGGAGCACGCGGAAGCCCTTCGCCGAGGAGACGCGCTCCACGTCGAGCCGCCCGGCGAACGCGGCGCCCAGCCAGGTCTGGAGCGAGTCTGAGCCGAGGTTGCGCTGCACGACGAGCCAGGCGTCCGCGCCCTCCTCGAGCCGCGGCAGCCAGCGCTCGAGCAGGAGGTGCAGCTCCTCCTTGCCGATGCGGATCGGCGGGTTCGACCACACCGTGCGGAAGCGGACGTCGTCGGGAACATCCTCGGGCAGCACGGCGTTGACATTGAGGACGCCGAGTTCCTCGCAGTTGCGACGGACCAGCTCGAGCGCCCGCTGGTTGACGTCGACCGCCCACACCCGGGCGTCGGGGGAGGCGAGGGCGAGCGCGAGGGCGATCGGGCCCCAGCCGCAGCCGAGATCCAACAGGTCCCCGTCAGCGGGGGCGTCGGGCACCGCGTCCAGCAGGACGCGCGTGCCGAGATCGACGTGACCGGGGCTGAACACCCCTCCTGCCGTCGTGACCTCGAGGTCGCGGCCGGCCAGGCGGGCCTGGATCCTGCGGGGCCGGAGGTCGCCGTCGGGAGTACTCGAGAAGTAGTGCTCGGCGGCCATGAGAAGTGAACCTATCAAGACCTGAGGAGTTAGTGTTATCCGGATGACGGAAGACCTGAACGAGACCGACACGACCGAGGCCGTGGACGTCGTCTCGAGGGTCCTGGCGAACGCGCAGTCGCGTTCGGCAGGGTACTCGCGCTTCGTCGCGGGTGGAGCCCAGGCGCTGCAGAGCGCCGGCCACGAGGGCGAGAACAGCGACGGCGAGCAGTTCGACCGCGACGACCGGCAGGCGCTGCGACGCGTCGCCGGCCTCTCGACCGAGCTCGAGGACGTCACGGAGGTCGAGTACCGCCAGCTGCGCCTGGAGAACGTCGTGCTCATCGGCGTGTACTCGCAGAATTCGCTGGAGGACGCGGAGAACTCGTTGCACGAGCTCGCCGCGCTCGCGGAGACGGCGGGAGCGACGGTCCTCGACGGCCTGCTCCAGCGCCGCCCGCACCCCGATCCGAGCACCTACCTCGGCAAGGGCAAGGCCCAGGAGCTCGCGGGGCTCGTCGCGGCCCTCGGCGCGGACACGGTCGTCGCCGACACCGAGCTCGCACCGAGCCAGCGGCGTGCGCTGGAGGACGTGGTGAAGGTCAAGGTGATCGACCGCACCGCGGTGATCCTCGACATCTTCAGCCAGCACGCGAAGAGCCGTGAGGGCAAGGCGCAGGTCGAGCTCGCGCAGCTCGAGTACCTGCTCCCGCGACTGCGCGGCTGGGGCGAGTCCATGTCCCGCCAGGCCGGCGGCCAGGTGGGCGCGGGAGCCGGAATGGGCTCGCGCGGTCCGGGTGAGACGAAGATCGAGCTCGATCGTCGCCGCATCCACACCCGCATGGCGCGCCTGCGCAAGCAGATCACGGCGATGAAGCCCGCCCGCGAGGCCAAGCGCGCGAACCGCAAGCGCAACGCCGTCCCCTCGGTGGCGATCGCGGGGTACACGAACGCCGGCAAGTCGAGCCTGCTGAACCGGATGACGCACGCGGGCGTCCTCGTCGAGAACTCGCTCTTCGCGACCCTCGACGCCACCGTTCGCAAGGCCCAGACGAAGGACGGGCGCCTCTACACGCTCGCCGACACGGTCGGCTTCGTGCGAGCGCTTCCGCACCAGCTCGTCGAGGCCTTCCGGTCGACGCTCGAGGAGGTCGCGGACTCCGATGTGATCGTCCACGTCGTGGACGCCTCCCACCCCGATCCGGCCGGGCAGATCGCCACCGTGCGCGACGTGATCGGCGAGGTGGGCGCCCGCAGCATCCCCGAGATCATCGCCTTCAACAAGGCCGATCTGGTGGACGAGGGCACGCGGCTGGTGCTGCGCGGTCTCGCTCCCGACGCGGTCTTCGTGTCGGCGCGCAGCGGCGAGGGCATCGACGAGCTGGAGGCGCGGATCGCCGAGATCCTGCCCGAGCCGGACGTCGAGATCGACCTGCTCGTGCCGTACGACCGGGGCGACGTGATCTCGCATCTGCACCGCAGCGGCCGGATCCTGTCGACGCAGTACGTCGAGGGCGGCACCCACGTGGTCGCCCTCGTGCACGCCGACCTGGCGGGCTCGCTCACCGAGTTCGCGGTTCCGCGCGCGGCCGTCCAGGCCTGATCGCCACCACCCGAGCGCCTGTCTCCCCGTCCGGGCGGCGGGCGCTCGGCGCATCCGGGAGGGGGTGCGGCGTCCCGCATCATCGACCCGCTCCGGAGGTCGGGGGGTTCGGCGATCTCGTGTCGGCAGCTCTCTTCCGCCTTCCCGTGACCGCGACGGAGGGGCGCGCGCCCCGATCGCCCGTGCCCGTCGAATGCAGGAGCGGCCCGACCGGCTGCACGCCGGTCGGGCCCCTCCTGCACGCCCGGTGTCAGACCGAGCGGAGGACCGCCACGATCTTCCCGAGCACCTCTGCCTCGTCGCCGAGGATCGGCTCGAAGTTGGAGTTGCGGGGCAGCAGCCAGGTGTGGCCGTCGCGCTGGCGCAGCACCTTGACGGTGGCCTCGCCGTCGAGCATGGCCGCCACGATCTCGCCGTTCTCGGCGGTGCGCTGCGAGCGGACCACGACCCAGTCGCCGTCGCAGATCGCGGCGTCGATCATCGACTCGCCGACGACCTTGAGCATGAAGAGCTCGCCCTTGCCGACGAGCTGCCGGGGAAGCGGGAACACCTCGTCGATCTGCTGGTCGGCCATGATCGGCACGCCCGCCGCGATCCGGCCGACGAGGGGGACCATCGCCGCGTCGCCGACCGTCGCGGTCGACTCGAACGACCCGTCGTCCTCCGTCGAGCTGGGGACGTCGATGAGGATCTCGAGGGCGCGGGGCCGGTTCGGGTCGCGGCGCAGGTAGCCGCTGAGCTCGAGCTGGTTGAGCTGGTGGGTGACGCTCGACAGCGAGGCGAGGCCGACCGCGTCGCCGATCTCGCGCATGCTCGGCGGGTAGCCGCGGCTCGACACCGAGCGCTGGATCGCGTCGAGGATCGCGAGCTGCTTGGCGCTCAGGCTCTTCCGGCGCCGGCCTGCGGCTGCCTTCGTCTTGGCGGCCGGGGTCCCGGCCCTCTGCGCGTCGCTCACGATGCTCCCTCTTCCCGGTGCGCACGCCGCGTGCGCGCCCGCCCGGTCGCGACCCGACAAGGAATGTCGGTGGTCGCTGCTCTACTACGACCAGGCTCTCGAAACTGTATCCGCCGGAAGTCACGACTCGGAACATTCGTTCGAGTGTGTCGCACGCGAGTCCGCTCGCGGATCAGCCGGACCGGTCCCTTGACCGCTCCGTCGTTCGAAGATATGTTCGGTACAGGCGTTCGGGGCGGCCCTCCCGGCCGAGGGCCTCCCCGAATCCCTGTTGAAAGGAGCGATCCCATGACCGCACAGCTCACCTCCCGCCCGCTCCAGCGCTCGTCCGCGGCTCGGCCCGTCGAGGTACTGCCGTCCGCTCCCGAGCCGATGAGCGCGTTCGGTGAAGCGCGGATCGTTCGCACCCGTCTGCGCCTCACGCGCCGCGGCCGCGCCGTGGTGGCCGCTCTGGGGGCCCTGCCGATCGTGGCGGGCGCCTTCGCCTTCGGGCTCAACGGCGGTGGAGCGATCGCGTCGAGCGACGCCGCTGCGGTCGAGTTCCAGTACGTCACCGTTCACGCGGGCGAGTCGCTCTGGTCGCTCGCCGAGGAGCTCGCCCCGCAGGCGGACCCGCGCGACGTGGTCGACGACATCCTCTCCCTCAACCAGCTCTCGAGCGCGGGCGTCGAGCCCGGGCAGCGCCTCGCGGTCCCGGCCGAGTACGACACCGCTCGCTGAGCCGGGCTGCCCGGACGTCCGCACCGGGTGCTTCGCTACCATTCCCTGGTGACGACTCTCGACGACCTGCCCCTCCGCGACGACCTCCGAGGCAAGCACCCGTACGGCGCACCCCAGGCGGTCGTGCCCGTCGCCCTCAACGTCAACGAGAACACCCACCCGGTCCCGGACGACGTGATCGCCGACATCGTCGGGCGGGTCTCGGAGGCGCTGCGCACCGTCAACCGGTACCCCGACCGCGAGTTCCGAGAGCTGCGCGACTCCCTCGCCGGCTACCTCGGTCACGGGCTCACCGCGGACGGCGTGTGGGCTGCGAACGGATCGAACGAGGTGCTCCAGCACGTCCTTCAGGCGTTCGGCGGTCCCGGGCGCTCGCTGCTGGGGTTCGCGCCCACCTATTCGATGTACTCGATCCTCGCGTCGGGGAGCGGAACGGAGTGGATCCCCGCTCCGCGCGAGGCGGAGTTCGAGATCGGAGCCGAGTACGCCGCGGAGCAGGTGCGCCGGGCCCGGCCCGACATCGTCTTCCTCTGCGCTCCGAACAACCCGACCGGGACGCCGCTCGACCTCGCCGTGATCGAGGCGGTCTACGACGCGACCGACGGCATCGTCGTCGTCGACGAGGCGTACGCCGAGTTCGCGGGCAGGGGCGCGCCCACCGCGCTGAGCCTCCTCCCCGGGCGACCGCGCCTGCTCGTGTCCCGCACCATGAGCAAGGCCTTCGCCTTCGCCGGCGTCCGCCTGGGCTACCTCGCCGCCGACCCCGCGGTGATCGACGCGCTCCGCCTCGTCCGCCTCCCGTACCACCTGTCGGCTCTCACCCAGGCCGCCGCGACCGCCGCCCTCGCTCACGCCGACGAGATGCTCGCCATGGTCGGCGAGATCATCGTGCAGCGCGACCGGATGATCGACGGACTGCGCGCCCTCGGCTACCGCCCGTACGCGACCGGCAGCAACTTCGTCCTCTTCGGCGGCGTCGCGGATCCGGCCGCCGTGTTCGAGGGCCTGCTCGCCCGCGGCGTGCTCATCCGCGACGTCGGCATCCCGAACCACCTCCGCGTCAGCGCCGGCACCGAGGAGGAGACGACCGCGTTCCTCGAGGCGCTCGCCTCCCTCCCCGCACCGTCGGCCGACCCCGCGGTGGCGCTCTCGCGCGAGTAGAGGTCCGCCCGGGGTCGGTGACGCGGCGCGAATAGACTGGGAGGCATGACCTCCCCGAGCGCCGCACCCGGGCGCACCGCCTCCCTCAGCCGTGCCACCAGCGAGTCGAGCATCGAGCTCTCCCTCGACCTCGACGGCACGGGCGTCGCCGATCTCGAGACCGGCGTGCCCTTCTTCGACCACCTGCTGACGGCGTTCGCGAAGCACTCGCTCACGGACCTGCACGTCCGGGCCCGCGGCGACATCGAGATCGACATCCACCACACCGCGGAGGACATCGGCATCGTGCTCGGCACGGCCATCCGTCAGGCGCTCGGCGACAAGGCCGGGATCTCCCGCTTCGGCGACGCGCTCGTCCCCCTCGACGAGGCGCTCGTGCAGGCGGTCGTCGACATCTCGGGGCGCCCCTACCTCGTGCACACCGGCGAGCCGGAGGGCTTCGCGCTGCACCTGATCGGCGGCCACTTCACCGGGTCGATGGTGCGCCACGTCTTCGAGGCGATCGCGTTCAACGCCGGCCTCACCGTGCACGTCACGGTGCTCGGCGGCAGGGACCCGCACCACATCGCCGAAGCGGAGTTCAAGGCGTTCGCCCGCGCCTTCCGTCAGGCCAAGGCCATCGATCCGCTCGTCTCCGGCGTGCCGTCGACGAAGGGCGCGCTGTGAGCTCGGCCCGCCCCTCCGTCGTTGTCTACGACTACGGCTCGGGGAACGTGCACTCCGCCGTCAAGGCGCTCGAGCTCGCCGGGGCCGACGTCGAGCTGACGGGGGACCGGCAGCGGGCGCTGGAGGCGGACGGCCTCCTCGTGCCCGGCGTCGGCGCCTTCGACGCCGTGATGTCGGCACTGACCCGCGCCCGTGGCGGCGAGATCATCGAGAAGCGCCTCGCCGGCGGGCGCCCCGTCCTGGGCATCTGCGTCGGGATGCAGGTGCTCTTCGAGCGCGGCGTCGAGCGCGGGGTCGAGAGCGAGGGCCTGGGCGAGTGGCCGGGGACGGTGGACCTCCTCCCGGCCGAGGTCGTCCCGCACATGGGCTGGAACACCGTCTCCGCTCCCGAGGGATCGGTGCTCTTCGACGGCATCGCCGAGGAGCGCTTCTACTTCGTGCACTCCTACGGCGCCCGCGAGTGGTCGCTCGACGTGATGCCCCCGTTCCCGCGTCCCGCGGTCACCTGGGCCGATCACGGAGGCCCCTTCATCGCCGCGGTCGAGAACGGGCCGCTCTCGGCCACTCAGTTCCACCCCGAGAAGTCGGGGGCCGCCGGGCTCCGGCTGCTGGCCAATTGGCTGGGCACCCTCCGCACGAACTAGGATCGGCCGGTGGTCGGCGCCTCCAGGGGCCGGCACCGGCTCCGAGACTGAGGATGACGATGAGCGAGTTCACCAAGGCCCCGGGCCTGGTCCTCCTGCCCGCGATCGACGTGGCGGGCGGCAGGGCCGTGCGGCTCACGCAGGGCGAAGCCGGGACCGAGACCAACTACGGCGACCCGATCGACGCCGCGGGCGACTGGGCCGACCAGGGCGCGGAGTGGATCCACCTCGTCGACCTCGACGCCGCCTTCGGCCGCGGCGACAACCACGGCATCATGAAGAAGGTCATCCGGCAGGTGAAGGGCGTCAACGTCGAGCTCTCCGGCGGGATCCGCGACGACCGGAGCCTCGAGTCCGCGCTGAGCGCCGGCGCGAAGCGCATCAACCTCGGAACCGCGGCGCTCGAGAACCCCGAGTGGGCCGCGAGCGTCATCGCGCAGTACGGCGACCAGATCGCCGTCGGGCTCGACGTCCGCGGCACCACGCTCGCCGCGCGCGGCTGGACCAAGGAGGGCGGCGACCTCTGGCAGGTCCTCGACCGCCTGGAGGAGGCCGGCTGCACCCGCTACGTCGTCACCGATGTCACCAAGGACGGCACGCTCAAGGGCCCGAACCTCGAGCTCCTCGAGCAGGTCATGGCCCGCACCCACCGCCCCGTGATCGCCTCGGGCGGCATCTCGAACCTCGACGACATCGCCGCTCTTCGCGACCTCGTGCCCCAGGGCCTCGAGGGCGCGATCGTCGGCAAGGCGCTGTACGCGGGCGCGTTCACGCTCGCGGAGGCCCTGGATGTCGCATCCGAGTGAGCCCCGCCCGCTCCCGGCGCATCTGACCGACTCGGCCGGCACCCCCTGGGCGGGCCGGCACTTCGAGCCGAGCGCAGCGCCGGAGGACGACGGGAGCGCCCCGGAGGCGCTGGTCGCCGCGCTCGAGTCCTTCGCCCGCGGCACTCGCGGCCCGGAGACCGTGGTCGACGCGATCCGCACGTCCCGCCTGCTCATCCCGCTGGTCGCCCGCCTCGGCGAGGAGGCCGAGGGGGTCGGGGGTCTCCGGGCGGACAAGACGCAGGAGCTCGCGATCGTCACGGTCGCCGGACCCGACGGCCGCACGGTGCTCCCCGTCTTCAGCGGCGTCGAGAGCATGCGCCGGTGGGACCCGGCCGCCCGTCCCGTCCCTGTCGACGGGCGCCGCGCGGCCCTGGCGGCCGTCGCGGAGGGCACCGAGGTGATGGTCCTCGACCCCGCGTCCGAGCGGGAGTTCGCGGTCCGGCGCCCGGCGCTCTGGGCGATCGCGGAGGGCGGCGACTGGCGGCCGGCCCCCGCCGATGCGGAGGTGCTCCGGGCTCTGCGCGCGGCTGCGGAGGGGGAGCGGGCGGTCGCCTCGCTCGAGGTGCGCGCGGGAGATCCGGAGCAGCGCCTCGCGGGGCCCGAGCTCGTGGTGGTCCTGAGCCTGCGCCCGGGGCTCGATCAGGACGCGCTCGGCGCCCTCGTCGCGCGCCTGGGGGAGCGGTGGGCGGCCGACGAGACCGTCGCGCAGCGCGTCGACTCGATGACGCTGCAGCTCGCCGCCGCCCGCTGACTCCCGATCAGGTGACCGGGCCGGTCCACTTCTCGCCCGGGCCCTTGCCGATCGGGTCGGCGATCGGGGACGCCTCGCGGAACGCGAGCTGGAGGGTGCGGAGGCCGTCGCGCAGGCTCCGGGCGTGCATGTCGCTGATGTCGGGCGCCCCGGCCGTGACCAGGCCCGCGAGCGCGTTGATGAGCTTGCGCGCCTCGTCGAGGTCGACCTGCGCTCCGGGCTCGTCGGCGAGCCCGCACTTGACGGCGGCCGCGCTCATCAGGTGCACGGCGGCGGTGGTGATGATCTCCACCGCCGGGACCTCCGCGATGTCGCGGGCGGCCTCCACGTCGGAGGCTCCGCCGTCCTCGCCGAATCGTCGCGTGTAGTCGTCGTCGTACTGGGCCATGGGTCCTTCGTTCGTCGTCCGTGGTGGAGGGGCGCGGCCGCCGCAGCAGAGGATCGAGGGGCGGCCGGATCCGCTCTGTCGGGCGGGCCGCTGGTCTGCTATGGTTGTCCGGGCTCCGAGGCATGTCCTCGGTTCGAAAGTGGAGATTCTCCCACCCGCGCTTGACCGCTTCACAAGGTTACCGGGTCAGAAGCACTCCGCCCCCGAGGGTCGTCAGACCGCCGGAGGCAGGGCTGCGGCTCTCGAGGTCCGCCTCGGGAACCGCGTCACAGGGTGCGAGCGCCGTGCTGCAGGCACGACGTGGACGGGACGATCACCTCTCTCGGGTGCGCTGGAGAAGACTCCGGCAGCGCAGCTGCACTCACCGAGATCAGAGGAGAAACGCAATCAGCGATCCCCGTACCAACGACCGTATCCGCGTCCCCGAGGTCCGCCTCGTGGGTCCCGCAGGAGAACAGGTCGGCGTCGTCAAGATCGAGGTCGCCCTGCGACTCGCGCAGGACGCAGACCTGGACCTGGTCGAGGTCGCCCCCAACTCCAAGCCGCCCGTGGCCAAGATCATGGACTACGGGAAGTTCAAGTACGAGCAGGCTCAGAAGCTCAAGGAAGCCCGTCGCAACCAGGCGAACACGATCCTCAAGGAGGTCCGTTTCCGCCTGAAGATCGACAAGCACGACTACGAGACCAAGCGCAAGCGCGCCGAGGGCTTCCTGAAGGCCGGCGACAAGGTTAAGGCGATGATCCTCTTCCGCGGTCGCGAGCAGTCGCGCCCCGAGATGGGCGTCCGCCTGCTCCAGCGCTTCGCGGAGGACGTCGCCGAGTTCGGCCAGGTCGAGTCCACCCCGACCATCGACGGTCGCAACATGGTGATGGTCATCGGCCCGCTGAAGAACAAGTCCGAGGCGAAGGCCGAGGCCAATGCGGTCCGCGCCGCTCGTCGCGAGGCCAACACCCCCGAGGACACGGCCGAGGCCGAGTCCGTCTAGTACTTCGCCGCCCCGGCCTCGGGGCCGGTGGACGCCCCGCTCGCGGGGCACCGGTTTCGCCCCGCCGAGCGCGGAGTGACGTTCACAAGGAGAGAACATGCCCAAGATGAAGACCCACTCGGGTGCCAAGAAGCGCTTCAAGGTGACCGGCTCCGGCAAGGTCATGAAGCAGCAGGCCGGCATGCGCCACAACCTGGAGTCCAAGTCCAGCGTTCGCACGCGCCGCCTCAACCAGGACCAGGTCCTCGCCCCGCAGGACGCCAAGGTCGCCAAGAAGCTTCTCGGTCTGTAGCCCACCGCCGGCGCAGCCCGCTGCGCCGCGTGGTCGCTACTCAGCCGACACGGATCGATAGGAAGAAACAGCAATGGCAAGAGTGAAGAGGGCCGTCAACGCCCACAAGAAGCGTCGCGTCATCCTCGAGCGCGCCTCGGGCTACCGCGGCCAGCGGTCGCGCCTCTACCGCAAGGCGAAGGAGCAGGTCACCCACTCCCTCGTCTACTCGTACCGCGACCGCCGCGCCAAGAAGGGCGAGTTCCGTCGTCTCTGGATCCAGCGCATCAACGCCGCGTCCCGCGCGAACGGCCTGACCTACAACCGCTTCATCCAGGGCCTCGCCCTGGCCGGCGTCCAGGTCGACCGCCGCATCCTCGCGGACCTCGCGATCACCGAGCCGGCCACGTTCGCCTCGCTCGTCGCGACCGCGAAGAGCGCGCTGCCCGCCGACACCTCGGCGCCCAAGGCCGCAGCGTAGTCAGCACGGCTTCCCGGAGGGGGTCGCGACCGAGAGGTCGCGGCCCCCTCCGTCGTCCGCGGGCCCTCCCGCGCCGTGTCTGCGGGGGCGGCGATCACCGCGCCGATAGGCTCGCCGCATGCTCGACAACCCCCGCTCTCCCCGTGTCCGCTCCGTGGCGAAGCTCACCCGCCGCCCGGCCCGGCTCGAGACGGGGCTCTTCCTCCTCGAGGGCCCGCAGGCTCTCTCCGAGGCGCTGCAGTACCGCCCGGAGCTGATCGTCGAGTCGTTCGCGACTCCGACGGCTCTGGAGCGCCACCCCGAGATCGTCGCCGCCGCCGCCGAGGCGGAGGTGGAGATCGAGTACGTGACCGAGGACGTCCTCGACGCGATGGCCGACACCGTCACTCCGCAGGGCTTCGTCGCGGTCTGCCGTCAGTTCCCCACGTCGCTCAAGGACGTCGTCGCCTCCGAGCCGCGTCTCGTGGCGGTGCTCGAGGAGGTCCGCGATCCGGGCAACCTCGGCACGATCATCCGGGCCGCCGACGCCGCCGGCGCCGACGCGGTCGTGCTGTCCGGCCGCTCGGTCGACCTCTACAACCCCAAGGTCGTGCGCTCCACGACGGGTTCGCTCTTCCACCTCCCGGTCGCGGTCGGCGCCGACCTCGCCGACGTGCTGGGCCGGCTCCGCGGCGTGGGACTGCGCTCCGTCGCGGCCGACGTGAAGGGGGAGGACCTGCTCGACGTCCGCGCCCGCGGGGACCTCGCCCAGCCGACCGTCTGGGTCTTCGGCAACGAGGCGCGCGGCCTCGAGGACGAGTCGCTCGCCCTCGTCGACGGCGTGGTCGCGGTGCCCATCTACGGGGCGGCGGAGTCGCTCAACCTCGCGACCGCGGCCTCCGTCTGCCTGTACGAGAGCGCCTTCGCGCTGCGTTCCTGAGAGGAACCGGGCCGAGGGGGCCGCGAACCTGGAGAACAGGGCGCGTTGTTACCCTTCGGTTAAGAATTCCCTCATGATTTGACCGGCCCATCCCCGTGTGCTTCTCTGACGGCATGGTCACAGCCCCGCAAGACGAGCGCGCCGCCGCTCCCGCCGGTGAACCCCTCGTCGTCCTCTCCGGGGTGCAGAAGCACTACGGCGACTTCCAGGCTCTGAAGGACATCGATCTGACGGTGCACCGGGGCGAGGTCGTCGTGGTCCTCGGCCCCTCCGGATCCGGCAAGTCGACGCTCTGCCGCACGGTCAACCGGCTCGAGACGATCTCGGGCGGCACCATCACCATCGACGGTCAGAAGCTCCCGGAGGAGGGCAAGGGCCTCGCCGCGCTCCGCGCCGACGTCGGGATGGTCTTCCAGTCGTTCAACCTCTTTGCGCACAAGACGATCCTCGAGAACGTCACCCTCGGCCCGATCAAGGTTCGCGGGCTCTCCCGCAAGGACGCGGAGGCCCAGGCCACGGCGCTGCTCGACCGGGTCGGCGTCGGCCACCAGGCCGCCAAGACGCCGGCCCAGCTCTCCGGAGGGCAGCAGCAGCGCGTCGCGATCGCGCGGGCGCTGGCGATGAAGCCCAAGGTGATGCTGTTCGACGAGCCGACCTCGGCGCTCGACCCCGAGATGATCAACGAGGTCCTGGACGTGATGGTCGGGCTCGCCAAGGACGGGATGACGATGATCGTCGTCACCCACGAGATGGGCTTCGCCCGGAAGGCCGCCGACCGCGTCGTGTTCATGGCCGACGGCGAGATCCTCGAGGACACCGACCCGGAGTCGTTCTTCACCGCGCCCCGCACCGACCGGGCCAAGGACTTCCTCTCCAAGCTCATCACGCACTAGAAGCGCGATCAGCAGCCACCAGGCAGGTCGGACCCGTGACCCGGGAGCCGACCCGACATCGCCCGCTCCGGCGGGCCGAACCCCAGGAAGGACGATCATGCGCACCAGGCTCATGTTCATGACCGCGGGACTCGCGGCAGCGACCCTCGCCCTCGCCGGCTGCTCCGGCGACGCCGGAACCGCCGGCGGCGGCGCCGGTGGAGGCTCCGAGGGAGGGACCTCCGCGTACGAGGTCGCCTCCGACGTCACTCTCGAGGGCAGCCCGACCTTCGACGCGATGACCGCGGACGGCAAGGTCGTCATCGGCGTCAAGGAGGACCAGCCCGGGCTGGGCTACCTCGACGCGGCGACCGGCGAGCGCTCCGGCTTCGACATCGAGATCGCGAAGTGGACCGCGGCCTCGCTCGGCTTCGCGGCCGACGCCATCGAGTTCCAGGCGATCCCGTCGGCCAACCGCGAGGCGTCGATCGTGAACGGCGACATCGACTACTACGTCGGCACCTACTCGATCACCGACAAGCGCAAGGAGCAGGTCGGCTTCGCCGGACCCTACTTCGAGACCGGCCAGCAGCTGCTCGTCGCGGCCGACAACGACACGATCACCGGACCGGACGACCTCACCGCCGACACCACCGTGTGCTCGGCCACCGGCTCCACCCCGATCCAGAACATCCGCACCAACTACCCCGAGGTGAAGACCGAGGAGTTCGACACGTACTCGCAGTGCGTGGACGCCCTCTCCGACGGCACCGTCGACGCCGTCACCACCGACGGCGCGATCCTGATCGGCTACGCCGCTCAGAAGCCCGACGAGCTCAAGGTCGTCGGAGAGCCCTTCAGTACCGAGCTCTACGGCATCGGCCTGCCGAAGGACGACGACGCCCTGCGCCACTTCGTCAACGGCATGCTGACCGACGGCGGCGAGACCTGGAGCGCCATCTACGACGAGACGCTCGGCCAGTCCGGCACGACCGTCACCCAGCCGGCGGTGAACGACTACTAGGAGGCGCCCCGGGCGGCCCGACCGCCGCCCGGGGGTCCCCTCTCCTCGACCACCACCACCGCTCCGACAGAAGGGCCAGCCGCATGGATGTCCTGTTGAACAACCTCGACGTCTACGTCCCGGCCTTCGGCAACACCCTGATCCTCTTCAGCGTCTCGCTCGTGTTCGCCCTGCTGATCGGCACGGTGGTCGGCGCGATGCGCGTCTCGCCCGTCCCGATCGCCCGCGCGGTCGGCACGGTGTACGTGAACACCATCCGGAACACCCCGCTCACGCTGGTGATGTTCTTCTTCGCCTTCGGCTACCCCAAGCTCGACCTGCCGCAGGTGGACTACACGAACCTCGCGATCTGCGCCCTCAGCCTCTACACCGCGACCTACGTCGCGGAGGTGCTGCGGTCGGGCATCAACACCGTGCCGATCGGCCAGGCCGAGGCGGCCCGCGCGATCGGCCTCGACTTCGGCCTCACGATGACGCAGGTCGTCCTGCCCCAGGCCTTCCGCTCCGTGATCCCGCCGCTCATGAGCGTCCTGATCGCGCTGCTGAAGAACACCACCGTCGCCGCCGGCTTCTCGGTCGCGGAGGCGGGCACCATCGTCCGCGTCCTCAACGAGCGCGGCGAGAACAGCCTCATCGTCGTCCTCTGGGTGGCCCTGGTCTTCGTGGTCCTGGTCACCCTGCTCTCGCTCGTCCAACGTCAGCTCGAGAAGAAGTGGAGGGTCGCCCGATGAGCTCCGTCCTCTTCGACAACCCCGGCCCCCGGGCCGTCGTGCGCAACCGCGTCATCGGCGTCGTCGTCGTCCTGCTGATCGCGGCGTTCCTCGGCTTCGTGGTCTGGCGCTTCGCGGAGTCCGGCCAGTTCGACGCCTCCAAGTGGCGCGCGTTCGGCTACCCGCTGGTCTGGCAGAGCATCGGCGGCGCCCTCGGCCGCACGCTCGCGGCCTTCGCCACGGCGGGCGTCGCCAGCCTCGTCCTCGGCCTCCTCCTGGCGATCGGCCGGCTCTCGGACCGGCGCTGGATCAACGTCCCCGTCACGCTCTTCATCGAGCTGTTCCGGGCGATCCCCGTCCTGATCCTGATGATGCTGATGTACTACGGCCTGCCGTTCGCGGGCCTCAAGCTCAGCCCCTACCTCGCCGTCGTCATCGCCCTGACCCTCTACAACGGCTCCGTCTTCTCCGAGATCTTCCGCGCCGGCATCGAAGCCCTCCCGCGAGGACAGAAGGAGGCGGGCTACGCGATCGGCCTGCGCAAGTCCGGCGTGATGCGGCTCATCCTGTTCCCCCAGGCGATCCGCTCGATGCTGCCCGTGATCATCGCCCAGCTCGTCGTCGCCCTCAAGGACACGGCGCTCGGCTCGATCATCACCTACAACGAGCTGCTGTACTACGCGCGCTACCTGGGCAACCAGTCGAGCCTCGACAGCCCGATCATCCCGGCGGCGATCGTCATCGGAGCGATCTACATCGGCATCTGCCTCCTCCTCTCGGGGCTGGCGAAGTGGATCGAGATCCGCACGAAGAGCGGCGGACGCGGCGGCCGCACCATCGGCGGCCACCCCGCAGCCCGCGCGCAGACGGACACGCAGCTGATCGCTGTGCAGGATTGAACTGTGAGGATCGCCCGAGGGCGATCCTCACCGCGGTCGGCTTCCCGACGGGTCGGGTTCCGCAGAGCGTCCTGCGTCCGGCCAGGAGGAATCGCTCGCACGCGATTCCTCCGTTCGCCTCGAGGGTCCGGCGATCGCTCAGCGCATCGAGCGGTGGTGCTCCGCTCCGGCGTCGTCGACGCGGAGGCGGTGGCGATCGGGGAGTCGCGATCGATCCGGGAGTCTTCCCGTCCGGCGGTGCCCCGCCTCCTGCCGGTGGAGCAGCGTCCGACCCCGGCGTAGCGAGAACCCCGCCCCTGCTGGTCGAGCAGCGCCGGTGGCGGGGCTTCGAGAGCCGTCGGCGCAGACGGGGGCCGGCCGCGGGTGAGCGCGACGAGCACCGCGCGCGGGCGGCGGGAGGGGGCGGAGGCCCTCGCCTACACTGGGGGATCGTGTCAGACAGCAACCCGATCACCGACGAGGCCGTCTCCGCGGCGGTCGCCGACGCCCTCGCCGCCATCGGCGCGGCGGGCGACTCCGCCGCTCTGAAGTCCGCCCGAGCCGCCCACCTCGGCGAGGGGTCCGCCCTCGCCCGCCTCAACGCGCAGATGCGCTCCGTCCCGCCCGAGCACAAGGCGGCGTCCGGCAAGCTCGTCGGCGGTGCCCGCAAGCAGGTGGGCGACGCCTACGCCGCCCGCGAGGCCGAGGTCGTCGAGGCCGAGGACGCGGCCGCGCTCGAGGCCGAGCGCGTGGACGTCACCGCCGGTGCCAGCTTCGTGCGCCGCGGCGCCCGCCACCCCCTCTCTCTGCTCCAGGAGTCGATCGCCGACGTGTTCGTCGGGATGGGCTGGGAGATCGCGGAGGGGCCGGAGCTCGAGAACGAGTGGTTCAACTTCGACGCCCTGAACTTCGACGAGGACCACCCGGCCCGCGCCATGCAGGACACCTTCTTCGTCGACCCCGTCGACTCGCACCTGGTGCTGCGCACGCACACCTCGCCGGTGCAGATCCGCTCGATGCTCGAGCGCCCGCTGCCGCTCTACGTGATCGCTCCCGGACGGGTGTACCGCACCGACGAGCTCGACGCGACGCACACGCCCGTGTTCACGCAGTTCGAGGGTCTCGCCGTCGACCGCGGCCTGACCATGGCGCACCTGCGGGGCACCCTCGAGCACGTCGCGCGGATCCTCTTCGGCGACGACGCGCGCATCCGCCTGCGCCCGAACTACTTCCCCTTCACCGAGCCCAGCGCCGAGCTGGACGTCTGGCACCCGACCTTCGTCGGCGGTGCCCGCTGGATCGAGTGGGGCGGCTGCGGCATGGTCAATCCGAACGTGCTGCGCGCGGCCGGGATCGACCCGGAGGAGTACTCCGGGTTCGCCTTCGGCATGGGGATCGAGCGGACCCTGATGTTCCGCAACGACGTGAAGGACATGCGCGACATGGTCGAGGGCGACGTCCGCTTCAGCGAGCAGTACGGGATGGTGATCTGATGCGCATCCCGCTGAGCTGGCTGGGGGAGTACGTCGACCTCGAGCAGGACGTCACGACGGAGTCCGTGCACGCGGCCCTGGTGTCGGTCGGCCTGGAGGAGGAGGACGTCCACCGCTTCGAGGTGACCGGCCCCGTCGTCGTCGGCGAGGTGCTCGACCTCGCTCCGGAGCCGCAGAAGAACGGCAAGACCATCAACTGGTGCCACGTCCGCGTGGCCCCGGAGGGAGGGCGTGCCGCCGACGGCGGAGAGGACGTCCGCGGCATCGTCTGCGGAGCCCACAACTTCGCGGCCGGCGACAAGGTCGTCGTGTCACTGCCGGGCGCGGTCCTGCCCGGGCCGTTCCCGATCTCCGCGCGGAAGACCTACGGGCACGTGTCCGACGGGATGATCGCCTCGAGCCGCGAGCTCGGCCTCGGGGACGACCACGACGGCATCCTCCGCCTCGCCTCGCTCGGGCTCGACCCGGAGCCGGGCACGGACGCCGTCGCGCTCCTCGGTCTCGACGACGCCGCGGTCGAGGTCAACGTGACGCCCGACCGCGGCTACGCCTTCTCGATCCGCGGCATCGCCCGCGAGTACGCCCACGCCACCGGAGCCGCCTTCCGCGACCCCGCTCGGGCGCTCCCTCCGCACGAGCGCACGGAGACGGCCCCCGTCTTCCCCGTGTCCGTGGCCGACGAGGCGCCGATCCGCGGCCGTGTCGGCGCCTCCGTGTTCGTCACGCGCGTCGTCCGGGGCGTCGACGTCTCACGACCGACGCCGCCGTGGATGCTCGCGCGACTGCGACTGGCCGGCGTCCGCTCGATCTCGCTCGTCGTGGACATCACCAACTACGTGATGTTCGAGCTGGGCCAGCCGCTGCACGGCTACGACCTGGCGACCCTGCAGGGCGGCATCGTGGTGCGCCGCGCCGCGCCGGGGGAGACCGTCGAGACGCTCGACGGCCAGACCCGGCGCCTGCACGCGGAGGACCTCGTCATCGCCGACGACAGCGGAGCGATCGGCCTCGCCGGAGTGATGGGGGGCGCGCGCACCGAGATCTCGGACGCCACGTCCGACGTCCTGCTCGAGGCGGCGAACTTCGACCCGGTCTCGATCGCCCGGACGGCTCGCCGGCACAAGCTGCCGAGCGAGGCGTCGCGGCGCTTCGAGCGCGGCGTCGACCCCGAGGTGGCCTCGGTCGCCGCGGCCCGCGCGGTGCAGCTGCTGGTGGAGCTCGCCGGCGGCACGGCGGACGAGCTCGGCTCGGTCCTGGCCGACCCGCGCACGGCGGAGCCGGTCGAGCTGCCGGACGGCTACGTCGCAGGCCTCATCGGGGTGGAGTACACCCCGGAGGAGATCCGCGGCGCGCTCGTCGAGATCGGCGCCTCCGTCGAGACCGGCGGAGCGGGCCTGCTGGTGACTCCGCCGAGCTGGCGCCCGGACCTCGTCGACCGCGCCTCGCTCGCGGAGGAGGTCGCCCGCATCACCGGGTACGACCGCATCCCGGCGATCCTGCCCGTCGCGCCTCCCGGCCGCGGTCTGACCCCGGGCCAGAGGCTGCGCCGCACCCTCGCCCAGGCGCTCGCCGCCGCGGGTCTGACCGAGGTGCTCTCGTACCCGTTCCTCTCGCGCTCGATCAACGACCGGCTCGGCTCGGTCGACGGGGAGCCGCAGGAGCAGATCACGCTCGCCAACCCGCTCGACGCGACCGCGGGCCAGCTGCGGATCTCTCTGCTGCCGGGTCTCGTGCAGGTCGCGGCCCGCAACCGCTCGCGCGGCCTGACGGATCTCGCGGTCTACGAGCTCGGCTCCGTCTTCCTCCCGGTCGCCGGCCGCCCGTTCGGCTCCGGGGCGCTCCCTGCGGGCGGGGCGCGTCCGTCCGCGGAGGTCGAGGCCGAGCTGAACGCGGGCATCCCACCGCAGCCGCGGCACCTCGCGGCGCTGCTCACGGGCGCCGCCGTCGTGCGCCAGCCCGGTGTCGCCGGCCGTGACGTCGACTGGCGCGACGCCCTCGACGTGGTCCGCGAGGTCTCCGCGGCGACCGGCACCGAGCTGGTGCTGCGCCAGGGGGCCCACGCCGCGCTGCACCCGGGCCGCACCGCCGAGGTCGTCCTCGACGGCGCGGTCATCGGCCACGCGGGGGAGCTGCTCCCGGCGCTCGCCGAGGAGCTCGACCTGCCGCGCCGCGTCGCCGTGGTCGAGCTCGACCTGGAGCCGCTGCTCGCGCGGGCCGGGAGGGTCGTCGTGGCCCGCCCGGTGGGCGCGCTGCCCGCCGCGACCCAGGACCTCTCGCTCGTCGTGCCGGTCGGCACCGCGGCGGCTGACGTGCGCGCCGCCGTCGCCGAGGGGGCGGGCGAGCTGCTCGAGGCGATCCGCCTGGTCGACGACTACCGCGGCACCGGGCTCGCCGAGGGGACGAAGTCGCTGACCTTCGCGCTGCGCTTCCGCGCGCCGGACCGCACGCTCACCGCGGCCGAGGCGACGGCCGCGAAGGAGAACGGCGTGGCCGTGGCGGCGGAGCGCTTCGGCGCCCGACTCCGCGAGTGAGGCCGGGGGTCCCGTCCGGTTCGGCCGGGCGGGGCCCCGCACCCGCACCGGCTAGGCTCTCGGGCATGACTTTCTCCGTGGCGGTGGCCGGTGCGAGCGGCTACGCGGGCGGCGAGCTGCTGCGACTGCTCGCCGACCACCCCGAGTTCGAGGTGCGCACGGTGACGGCGCACGCCAATGCGGGTCAGCCCCTCGTCGCCGTGCACCCGCACCTCCGCTCGCTCCGCGACCTCGTCCTCGTCGACACGACGACCGGGAACCTCGCCGGGCACGACGTCGTCTTCCTCGCCCTCCCGCACGGGAAGTCGGGCGAGATCACCGCGACCCTCCCCGAGGACGTCCTCGTCGTCGACTGCGGCGCCGACCACCGGTTGACCGACCCGCAGGACTGGGCCGACTTCTACGGGGGCGACTTCGCCGGGGCCTGGCCCTACGGGCTCCCGGAGCTGCTGATCGGCGGCGGCGGACGCAAGCAGCGCGAGGCGCTCGCCGGAGTGCGGCGCATCGCCGTCCCCGGCTGCAACGTCACGGCGATCACGCTCGGCCTGGCCCCCGGCCTGCACGCCGGAGTGATCGAGTCGTCGGACCTCGTCGCGGTCCTCGCCGTCGGACCCTCGGGTGCGGGCAAGAGCCTGCGGACCGACCTCCTCGCCAGCGAGCTCCTCGGCTCCGCGCACGCCTACGGCCTCGGCGGAGCGCACCGCCACAATCCCGAGATCCGGCAGAACCTCCTCCTCGCCGGAGCCGGACCCGTCTCGATCTCGTTCACCCCGGTCCTCGTGCCGATGTCCCGGGGCATCCTGGCGACCTCGACCGCGCGCCTCGCTCCCGGCGTCTCCGCGCAGGACGTGCGCGCCGCGTGGGAGACCGCCTACGGCGACGAGACCTTCGTCCAGCTGCTCCCGGAGGGCTCCTTCCCCCGGACGGCCGACGTGGTGGGGGCGAACACCGCTCTGATCGGACTCGCCGTGGACGAGCGGGCCCGCCGGGTCGTGGTCGTCTCGGCCATCGACAACCTGGTCAAGGGCACCGCGGGCGCGGCCGTCCAGTCCACCAACATCGCCCTGGGACTCCCGGAGTCCCTCGGCCTGAGCGTGAACGGAGTCGCGCCGTGAGCGTCACCGCAGCAGCAGGGTTCCGGGCGGCCGGAGTCGTCGCCGGGCTGAAGTCGACCGGAGCGCGCGACGTCGCGCTCGTGCAGAACCTCGGCCCGCTGCAGAGCGCCGCCGCGGTCTTCACGAGCAACCGCTGCAAGGCGAACCCCGTCCTCTGGAGCGAGCAGGTGATGCGCGACGGCGTCGTCTCGGCGATCGTCCTCAACTCCGGCGGCGCCAACTGCTACACGGGTGCTCAGGGCTTCCAGGTCACCCACCGCACCGCGGAGCTCGTGGGCGAGAGCCTCGAGGTGTCCGCCGGCGACGTGCTGGTGTGCTCCACCGGGCTGATCGGCGACCAGCTCGACCTCGCGAAGCTCACCGCCGGCGTGACCGGCGCCTCCGCCGAGCTCGCCGGGGGACCCGAGGCGGGCGAGGCGGCCGCCCGCGCGATCATGACCACCGACACGGTCCCGAAGCAGGCGGTGGTCCGCTCCGAGCAGGGCTGGAGCATCGGCGGCATGGCCAAGGGCGCCGGGATGCTCGCGCCGGGTCTGGCGACGATGCTGGTCGTGATCACGACCGACGCGGCCCTCGAGTCCGCCGCTCTCGACACCGCCCTGCGTGCCGCGACCCGCGTCACCTTCGACCGCCTCGACTCGGACGGCTGCATGTCGACGAACGACACCGTCGCACTGCTCGCGAGCGGCGCCAGCGGCGTCGAGGCCGACGCCGACGAGTTCACCGCGGCCCTGACCGCGGTCTGCCGCGACCTCACCCTGCAGCTGCAGGCCGACGCGGAGGGCGCCGCCCACGACGTCGCGATCCGCGTGCTGAACGCCGCGACCGAGGACGAGGCCGTGGTCGTCGCCCGCGCCGTCTCCCGCAGCAACCTGTTCAAGGCCGCGATCTTCGGCAAGGATCCCAACTGGGGCCGCGTCCTCGCCGCCGTTGGCACGACCGATGCGCAGTTCGACCCGTACGGCATCGACGTCGCGATGAACGGGGTGCAGGTCTGCCTCGCGGGCGAGCCGCACGAGAGCCGCGACCTCGTCGACCTCGCCCCTCGGGAGGTCGCCGTCGACATCGACCTGCACGCCGGGGACGCGACGGCCACGATCTGGACCAACGACCTCACGCACGACTACGTGCACGAGAACTCCGCGTACTCGAGCTGAGGCGGCCATGAGCGACGACACCACTCTCTCGGCCGAGAGCCGCGCCGAGCGCGACGCCGCGCCCGGGAAGGCCGCGACGCTCATCGAGTCGCTGCCCTGGCTGCAGAGCTTCCACGGGCGCACGATGGTGATCAAGTTCGGCGGCAACGCGATGGTGTCGGAGGAGCTGCAGCGCTCCTTCGCCCAGGACATGGTCTACCTGCGCTACGCCGGGATCCGCCCCGTGGTCGTCCACGGCGGCGGGCCCCAGATCTCGCGGATGCTCGACCGGCTCGGGATCGAGAGCGAGTTCCGGGGCGGTTACCGGGTCACGAGCCCCGAGGCGATGGAGGTGGTGCGGATGGTGCTCACCGGCAGCATCAGCCGCGACATCGTCCGCCGGATCAACGAGCACGGCCCCCTCGCCGCCGGCATCTCCGGTGAGGACGCGGGCCTCTTCGTCGGCCGCCGCCGCGGTGTCGTGATCGACGGCGAGGAGCACGACCTCGGACTCGTCGGAGACGTGATCGCCGTGGACCCCGCCGCCGTCCTCGCTCAGCTCGAGGCCGGCCGGATCCCGGTCGTGTCCTCGATCGCCCCCGATTCGGACGACCCCACGCAGTCGCTGAACGTCAACGCCGACGCCGCCGCCGCCGCGCTGGCCGTCGCGCTCGGCGCCGAGAAGCTCGTCGTCCTCACCGACGTGGCCGGCCTCTACTCCGACTGGCCCGACCGCGAGTCGCTCGTCTCGCACATCCGCTCGGACGACCTCGCGGCTCTGCTGCCCTCGCTCGAATCGGGCATGATCCCCAAGATGACCGCCTGCCTCGACGCCGTGCGCGGGGGAGTGCCCAAGGCCGCCATCATCGACGGCCGCATCCCGCACTCGATCCTGCTCGAGGTGTTCACCTCGGAGGGCATCGGCACCGAGGTCGTCGCCTCGCTCGACCCCCGCGACCGGGAGCGAATGTCGGGCCGCTGATCCTCAGCGGCCCCGGCTCCGAGCGCCCGTCCCGTCCGGGACGCGCGCACCGTCGGCCCTCGCGGCCGGACCGCTCCGATCGAAAGGCCACCATGTCCATCCCCACGACCGCGTCCCGCACCGGCTCGGCGCGAGACCGCTACTCCGCCGCGATGATGCAGACCTTCGCGCCGCCGCTCGCCGTGCTCGAGCGCGGCGAGGGCTGCCGGGTCTGGGACGTCGACGGGCGGGAGTACCTCGACTTCCTCGGCGGCATCGCCGTCAACTCGCTCGGCCATGCGCATCCCGTGTTCGTCGAGGCCGTGACGCGCCAGGCCGGTGCGCTCGCCCACGTCTCCAACTACTTCGCGACCGCCCCGCAGATCGAGCTCGCCGAGACCCTGCGCCGCCTCACCGGGGCCGGGGAGACGGGCCGCGTCTACTTCGCCAACTCGGGCACCGAGGCCAACGAGGCGGCCTTCAAGCTGGCGCGGCTGAACGCGGCCGGCGGCCGGCACCGCGTCCTGGCGCTGCAGAACGCGTTCCACGGGCGGACGATGGGCGCGCTCGCGCTGACCGGCAAGGCGGCCATGCGTGCGCCGTTCGAGCCGATGCCGGGAGGGGTCGAGCACCTCGAGGCGAGCATCGAGGCCCTCGAGGCGGCTCTCGACGAGTCCGTCGCCGCGCTGATCGTCGAGCCCATCCAGGGGGAGGCGGGCGTCATCCCGCTGCCGGCCGGCTACCTCGAGCGCGCGCGGGAGCTCACCCGCGAGCACGGCGCGCTGCTCATCGTCGACGAGATCCAGACCGGGGTCGGGCGGACCGGACGCTGGTTCGCCTACCAGGAGGCGGGGATCCTGCCCGACGCCGTCACCCTGGCCAAGGGGCTCGGCGGAGGCTTCCCCGTCGGAGCGCTGGTGACCTTCGGCGAGGCGTCCGACCTCCTGCAGAAGGGCCACCACGGCAGCACCTTCGGCGGCAATCCGCTCGCGACCGCCGTGGCCGGAGCCGTGCTCGCCGAGATCGAGCGCGCCGACCTTCTCGGCAACGCGCGGGAGCGCGGGGCGCAGATCGTCGACGCGCTGACCGCTCTCGACTCGCCCCTGATCGGAGGGGTCCGCGGCGCGGGCCTCCTCCTGGGCATCGCCCTGAACCGGCCGGTCGCCGCCGAGCTCGCCGCCGCCTGCCTCGACGCCGGCCTGATCGTGAACGCGGCGAACGACTCGAGCATCCGGCTCGCGCCTCCGCTCGTGGTGACCGCCGCCGACGTCGCCGAGTTCGCCGAGCGCTTCGGCCGCGCACTGCAGACCCTCTGACCCCGTACCTCCACCGAAAGCGACCAGCACCGTGACCCGCCACTTCCTCCGCGACGACGACATCACTCCCGCCGAGCAGGCCGAGATCCTCGACCTCGCCCTCGAGCTCAAGCGCGACCGCTTCTCCCGGAAGCCCCTCGCCGGGCCGCAGACCGTCGCCGTGATCTTCGACAAGTCCTCCACGCGCACCCGCGTCTCCTTCGCGGTCGGCATCGCCGATCTCGGCGGCAGCCCCCTGATCATCTCGACCGCGAGCAGCCAGCTCGGCGGCAAGGAGACCGCCTCCGACACGGCGCGGGTCCTGGAGCGCCAGGTCGCCGCCATCGTGTGGCGCACCTACGCGCAGTCGGGCCTGGAGGAGATGGCGCGCAGCACGCGCGTGCCGGTCGTCAACGCGCTCTCGGACGAGTTCCACCCGTGCCAGCTCCTCGCCGACCTGCTGACCATCCGCGAGCACCGCGGTCACCTCGCCGGCCTCACGCTCACGTTCTTCGGCGACGGAGCGAGCAACATGGCGCACTCGTACCTCCTGGCGGGGGCCACGGCCGGCATGCACGTCCGCATCGTCTCCCCGGAGTCGTACTCGCCGGACGCGGCGGTCCTGGCCGATGCGCAGCGCATCGCCGCGACCACCGGCGGATCGGCGATCACCACGACCGACCCCGACGAGGGCGCGGCCGGCTCCGACATCGTGATCACGGACACGTGGGTGTCGATGGGCAAGGAGGACGAGAAGGCGGCGCGCGTCGCGACCTTCGGCGCCTACCGGGTCGACGCGGCCACGATGGCCGCTGCCGCTCCCGACGCGCTGTTCCTGCACTGCCTGCCCGCGGATCGCGGCTACGAGGTGACCGCCGACGTGATCGACGGCCCGCAGAGCGTGATCTGGGACGAGGCGGAGAACCGCCTGCACGCGCAGAAGGCCCTGCTCGTGTGGCTCCTGGAGCGCGCCGGCACCGCCGACGCCGCTCAGTAGACTCGACAGCCGAACCCGAGGAGAACCATGACGGAACGACCCTCCGCCCGCGCGGGCGAGGCCGGAGCCCTCTGGGGCGGCCGCTTCGCCGGCGGCCCCTCGCCCGAGCTCGCCGCGCTCTCGAGGTCGACCCACTTCGACTGGCAGCTCGCCCCCTACGACCTCGCCGGCTCCCGCGCCCACGCCCGGGCGCTCGCCGGAGCGGGCTACCTCGACGACGCCGAGCTCACCGCGATGCTCGCGGCGCTCGACCGGCTCGAGGCTGCCGTCGCCGACGGGAGCTTCGCCGCCGACGAGTCGGACGAGGACGTGCACGGCGCCCTCGAGCGCGGCCTGATGCTCGAAGCCGGTCCCGAGCTCGGCGGCAAGCTCCGCGCGGGGCGCTCGCGCAACGACCAGATCGCCACCTTCGTCCGGATGTACCTCCGCGACCACGCGGCGCTCGTCTCGGAGCTGGTGGTGCAGCTCATCGACGCCCTCGCCGCACAGGCGTCGGCGCACCCGACGGCGATCATGCCCGGGCGCACCCACCTCCAGCACGCTCAGCCCGTACTCCTCGCGCACCATCTGCTCGCCCACGGCTGGGCGCTGCTGCGCGATCTGGAGCGCCTGCGGGACTGGGCCGTCCGGGCGGACGTCTCGCCCTACGGCTCGGGCGCCCTCGCCGGCTCGACCCTCGGCCTGGACGCCGAGGCGGTCGCCCGCGATCTCGGCTTCGCGTCGAGCGTGCCGAACTCGATCGACGGGACGGCCAGCCGCGACCTCGTCGCCGAGTTCGCCTTCGTCGCCGCCATGATCGGGATCGACGTCTCGCGCATCGCGGAGGAGGTCATCCTCTGGAACACGCGGGAGTTCGCCTTCGTCACGCTCGACGACGGCTACTCGACCGGGTCCTCGATCATGCCGCAGAAGAAGAACCCCGACATCGCCGAGCTCGCCCGGGGGAAGTCCGGCCGGCTGATCGGCAACCTCACCGGGCTGCTCGCGACCCTCAAGGCCCTGCCGCTCGCCTACAACCGTGACCTGCAGGAGGACAAGGAGCCGGTCTTCGACTCGGTGACGACCCTCGAGGTCCTGCTGCCCGCGTTCAGCGGCATGATCGCGACCCTCACCTTCCACACCGACCGGATGGCGGAGCTCGCGCCCCAGGGCTTCTCCCTCGCGACCGACGTGGCCGAGTGGCTCGTGAAGAAGCACGTGCCCTTCCGGGACGCCCACGAGATCACCGGCGAGCTGGTCAAGCTGGCGGAGGCGCAGGGGAGGGGGCTCGAGGATCTCGACGACGCCGCGCTCGCCTCGGTGTCGCCGCTGCTCACGCCCGACGTGCGCTCCGTCCTCAGCATCGAGGGATCGGTGGCGAGCCGGGACGGTGTCGGCGGCACGGCTCCCGACCGCGTCTCGGAGCAGCTCGCCCGGCTGACCGAGCGCGTCCGGGTCGTGCGCGGATCCCTCCGGGGGGAGCGCCCGTGACCCTTCGAGGAGCGCCGGGCGACGACGGCCGTCCGCCGCTGCGCCCCTGGCAGCAGCGGACTCTGGTGCTCGTCGCCGCAGTCGTCATCGTCGCGGTGATCGTGATCACCCTCGTGTCGGGCCAGAGCTTCTTCTGAGCGCCGACCTCCCCGACCTCGCGCGCTCGGCCCTCGAGGTGGCACCGGAGCTGCTCGGCCGCGTCCTCCTGCACCGCACGCCGGAGGGCGTGGTCGGCGTCCGGCTGACCGAGGTCGAGGCGTACCTCGGAACCGGTGAGGATCCGGGCTCGCATGCGCACCGCGGACCGACACCCCGGACGGCTCCCATGTTCGGTCCGCCCGGGTCCGTGTACGCGTACTTCACCTACGGGATGCACACCTGCGTGAACATCGTCTGCTCCCCGGCGGGCACGGCGTCGGCGGTGCTGCTGCGCGCAGGCGAGGTCGTATCGGGGGAGGATCTCGCGATGATCCGGCGCGGACCCGTTCGCAGCCGGGATCTGGCCCGCGGACCCGCACGGCTGGCGAAGGCCCTCGGAGTCCGTCTCACCGAGTCGGGCGACCCGCTCGAGGCGGCGTTCGAGCTGCTGCCCGGGGAGAGGCCGTCCTCCGTGGCGGCGGGCCCGCGCACCGGAGTCTCGGGCCCGGGCGGCGGGGACGACTTCCCGTGGCGCTTCAGCATCCCGGGCGACCCCACCGTCTCGCCCTACCGGAGAGCAGTGCCCCGGCGGCGGCCCGGAGCTCAGCCCGCGAGGTAGAGCCGGGCGAGAACGCCGAGAGCCGCCGCCCAGGCGAGGCTCGCCAGCGTGCCGATGATGAACCGCTCGCGCGCTTCCGGGGAGGCGAGCTCGCTGAAGCGGCCGACGCCCTTGATCGCCACCACGACCGCGATCCCCTCGGGGAGACCGCTCATCAGTGCGCCGGCCGTCGCGATCCGCTCGAGGACCCCGATCGTCGTCCCCCCGCGCAGCACCTCGATCGGCTGGCCGATCGCCGAGGGCGCGCTCCCGGCGGCGGGGCGGGAGGTTCCGGCGACCATGATGCCGCCGTGGCTGCCGCTGCGGGAGTCGGCCGTCGCGAGCCGGAGGGTGAGCAGCACGACCGGCCCGCCGCCCGCGATCGCCAGCGCGAAGGCCAGCACCGCCACCAGGACGGAGTGGATCGGGGGCGCGGACGGTCCGGCGACCGCCGTGAGCAGGAAGGCGGCGGCCGCCGCCACGAGGGGGATCCAGGCGAGCTGCGGACGGCGAAGGCGCACGGCGAGCACCGCACCGGCGAGTCCGGCGAGCAGCACGAGCACCACGCCCGTCCACGAGGCGGACTGCAGCGCGGAGGCGAGGAGCAGGGCGGGGGATCCGGGGGGTGCCGTCATCGGGGTGTCCTCTCGTCGGTGGGGTCGAGCGTACGGTCGACCACTGTCAGCAGGCGCGCGAGCGCGTCACGGGCGGGAGCGTCGACTCGAGCACTCGCCGCGCGGACCCGGAGGCTGACCGCCTGCGGGCTGACGGCGAGGCGCTCGGCCGCATCCTTCTGGGAGAGGCCGCTCTCGAGCAGGTCGACGATCTGCCAGCCGGCCTCGGAGCGCGCGTCGCGCAGCAGGAGGAGCGGATCGATCAGCGCCTGGACGTCCGCCGGTGCCGGCGCCGCCGTTCCCGGTGCGTCCGGATCGAGGGAGAAGCGCGTCGGCCGGCCCTTCGCCGCCTCGACCGCCCGGCGCGCCGCGAAGTACGCCTCCCCGGTCGCCGCTCTCGTGGTCGCGGGGAGTGGCCGGTCGACGGGGCCGATCCCGAGGCCGATGCTCCAGTGGCCGGTCCGGTGCAGCTCGAGCACGAGCGCGACGACGGCATCGGCCCGGTCGAGCACGCACTGGAACTCGTCGCCCGCCGTCCGCTCCGGGGGCAGGATGAACGACGCCCGACCGTCGTCGATCAGGCTCGCGATCGCCTGGTCCACGCGGTCGTGGTCGTGCCTGCTGTCGCGCTGATCCGCGGTGACGACGAACATCGGACCTCCTCGATCAAGTATCGGCACTTGATCGCCCGGGATCAAGCCTGTGCGCTTGACTCCCGGAGACCGGCTCCTTCCCGCCGCGGTAGCCTGGTCGGGTGATCGACCAGCACCTCCCCGGGTCCGCGACGAGCCCGCAGCTCGACCCCGCCTTCGACTCCGTGTGGGACGAGCTGGTCTGGCGAGGCTCGGTGCACGTGTCGACCGATGCAGGAGCGTTGCGCGAGCTGCTGTCGGGGGAGCCGATCACCTACTACTGCGGGTTCGACCCGACCGCGCCCAGCCTCCACCTCGGGAACCTGGTGCAGCTGATCGTCATGCGCCGGCTCCAGCTGGCCGGGCATCGGCCGCTCGGGCTCGTCGGCGGCTCGACCGGGCTGATCGGGGATCCGCGTCCGACGGCCGAGCGGACGCTGAACTCGCGCGAGACGGTGACGGCGTGGGTCGAGCGCCTCCAGGCGCAGGTGTCCCGGTTCGTTCCCGCGGGCGGCGACAACGGGCTGCGCCTGGTCAACAACCTCGACTGGACCGCTCCGCTGTCGGCGATCGACTTCCTGCGGGAGATCGGGAAGCACTTCCGTGTGGGGACGATGCTCAAGAAGGACGCGGTCAGCGCCCGCCTCAACTCCGACGCGGGGATCAGCTACACCGAGTTCAGCTACCAGATCCTGCAGGGACTGGACTACCTGGAGCTCTACCGGCAGTACGGGTGCGTCCTGCAGACCGGCGGCAGCGACCAGTGGGGCAACCTGACGAGCGGGACCGACCTGATCCACCGCACGGAGGGCGCGTCGGTCCACGCGATCGGCACGCCCCTGGTGATGAACTCCGACGGCACCAAGTTCGGCAAGAGCGAGGGCAACGCCGTCTGGCTCGACTCCGAGCTCACCAGCCCGTACGCGTTCTACCAGTTCTGGGTCAACACGGACGACCGTGACGTCGCCGACCGCCTGCGGATCTTCACCTTCCTGCCGCGCACGGAGATCGAGCGCCTGGAGAAGGCCGCCGCCGACGAGCCGTTCCGCCGGGAGGCGCAGCGCGCGCTCGCCTGGGAGGTCACGTCGCTGGTGCACGGAGCGGAGGCGACGCGTTCGGTGATCGACGCCTCGGCCGCGCTCTTCGGCAAGGGCTCGCTCGAGGGGATCGACCCGGTCATCCTCCGTGGCGCGCTCGAGGCGGTGCCCTCGATGGAGGCGACACCGAAGACGCCGGCGCTGCAGGCGTTCGTCGAGACCGGACTCGTCGCCAGCACGGGGGAGGCGCGACGGGCTCTCGCCCAGGGCGGGCTCTCGGTGAACAACACCGCCCTCCCGTACGAGGCCGTCACGCTCGGCGAGCTCCCGTTGATCGACGGGATCGCCGTCCTCCGTCGCGGCAAGAAGAGCTTCGCCGGGGCCTTCGTCCGCTGACCGCGTGCCCGCTCTCCTCGAGCGGACGCGGATGATGACGGCGTCGGCGGTCTCATCAGGTCGGTGTCCGGTAGCCGGTAGCCGGTAGCCGGTAGCCGGTAGCCGGTAGCCGGTAGCCGGTAGCCGGTAGCCGGTAGCCGGTAGCCGGTAGCCGGTAGCCGGTAGCCGGTAGCCGGTAGCCGGTAGCCGGTAGCCGGTAGCCGGTAGCCGGTAGCCGGTAGCCGGTAGCCGGTAGCCGGTAGCCGGTAGCCGGTAGCCGGTAGCCGGTAGCCCGGTAGCCCGGTAGCCCGGTAGCCGGTAGCCCGGTAGCCCGGTAGCCCGGTAGCCCGGTAGCCCGGTAGCCCGGTAGCCGGTGTCCGGTGTCCGGTGTCCGCTGTCCGGTGTCCGGTACCGAGTCGGACACTCAGCGACGCAAGACCCCTGAATCCCGACACGCCCGGGACGCAGGCGATTTGCCGCTCGACCGAGGCCCGACGTAATGTAACTCCTCGTCACCCCAAAGGAGCGGCAAGCGGGAGTCAGGCGCAGAGCGTCGAGACCAGCTGGCCCACCTCAAGCGGGGACCATCCCCTCGCTCCCAAGCCTGTTAGAGATTCGTCTCTTGAAGACTCCGGGATCGCGAGCGTAAGATGCAAAGCCTCCACGGGACACGGTCCCGGCTTCGACGCAAGGCCTCACGGCCGAGCCCGGTGCAGCGGTGCGGTCCTTGATCGTGCAGCGAACACCACGAAGAAGCCGGACTTGACACGGCCTGCGGATGTGCTAAGTTAGTCGAGTTGCCACGGAGGCGATCGGAACTTCGGTTCTGACAACCCTAACCGGTCTCGGCAAGCAAGACAAATCGAGTGGCTCACGCCCTCGTACAGCAAACTTCGATCACTTTCGTTGTGAAGCACCGTTCTGGTGTGGAGGCGGGATGTGTCCGATTCTTGAGAACTCAACAGCGTGCACTATGTTCAATGCCAATTT
>NZ_PSTN01000019.1:0-72296 GCF_002930955.1 Rathayibacter sp. AY1A4
GAGACCCCGCCCGCCCCCTCCGACGACGAGATCGTCGCCGCCGTCGGGCCACGGCTCCGGCGCCTGCGCACCCGCCGCGACCGCACGCTCGCGTCCCTCGCGGCCGAGACCGGCATCTCGGCGAGCACTCTCTCGCGCCTCGAGAGCGGCGGCCGCCGCGCAACGCTGGAGCTGCTCCTCCCGATCGCCCGCGCCCTCGGGGCGCCGCTCGACGAGCTCGTCGGCGCCGCGCCGGAGGATCCCCGCGTGCACGGGCGGCCGGTGCGCCGGAACGGCATGCTCATCCAGCCGCTCAGCCGCGACGCGGGCGCGCTCCAGGCGTTCAAGCACACGCTCCCGGCCGGGCCGGTGACGGAGCCGGCGGAGCAGCGCGCGCACGAGGGCTTCGAGTGGCTCTACGTGCTGAGCGGGCGGCTCCGCCTGCGGCTCGGCGAGCACGATCTGGTGCTGCCGGCCGGCGAGGCCGCCGAGTTCGACACCCGGGTGCCGCACTGGTTCGGCCGCGCCGACGAGCAGCAGGTCGAGTTCCTCAGCCTCTTCGGCCGCCAGGGCGAGCGGATGCACGTGCGAGCGTCCACGCGCCGCTGAGCGCGGTCACGCCTCGCCGAGCACCTCACGCGCGAAGCCCTCGGTGCGCGCCCGCAGAGTCGCGACCCGCTGCGCCCGCGCCGCCTCGAGGTCGAACCCGATGTAGGCCACCGACGGGCGCCGCCGCACGTTCACCGAGCACTCGAAGCGGGAGCAGACGAGCGTGCCGAGCGAGTCCCCCGCCCGCCCGGCCGCTCCGGCCTTCCGCGCCCCGAAGAAGACGACGTCGTTCGGGAGCTGCACGTCGCGGCACCACGAGCACTGCGCCCGCGAGCGCGGTAGGGCGTCGGCCTGGGTGAGCAGGACCCCGACGAGGCGCTCCTCCAGCGGCACGACGACGTAGGCGCGGCGGCCCATCCTCCGGTCGCGCCAGCCGAGGTGGTCGATGACCGACCAGTCCAGCGCGTCGAAGTCCTTCGGCAGCGCGAGATCGGCGACCTCCTTGCGGGAGGCGTTGACGAAGGACTCGCGGATCTCGGTCTCGGTCAGTGGCTGCATGGCGCTTCCGAGCCTAGGCCGGGATCAGCCCAGGTGGGCGACGGCCTCCTTCGGAGCCTGGGCGAGGAACTCCTCCTTCTTCACCCGGATCATCGCGACGGCGACGACGGAGGCGACGACCAGCCCGATCGCGGCCGCGACGAAGACCGCGGAGTAGCCGTCGACGAAGGCGACCGGCGACTGCTGCTCGCCCGCGACTCCCGCGTAGAGGGTCGTGAAGATCGACAGCCCGATCGAGCCGCCGATCTGCATGGCGGCGTTCGCGGTCGCTCCGGCGGCACCGGCGTCGTGGGCCGCGACTCCGGTGAGCGCGAGGTTCTGCAGCGGCACGAAGACCATCGCCATGCCGACGCCCAGGAGGATCAGCGCGGGCAGCACCTCGAGGGGGTAGCCGCCGTCGGGGGTGATGCGGCTCAGGTAGAGGAGCCCGGTTGCCGCGATCAGCGGGCCGACGATCATCAGCACGCGCGGGCCGGTGCGCGGCAGCAGCTTGGCGGCGACTCCGGCGACGATCATGATCGTCACCGTCATCGGCAGATTGGCCAGGCCCGCCTCGAGCGGCGGCAGGCCCAGGACCAGCTGCAGGTGCAGGGTCAGGTAGAGGGTGGAGCCGATCATCACGCTGCCGACGATCGCCTGGACCAGGAAGGCTCCGCCGCGGACGCGGTCGGCGACGATGCGCAGCGGCAGCGACGGGTGGTCCGAGCGGGCCTGGATCCGCACGAAGAGGGCCAGCAGCAGCACGCCGACGAGGAGGAAGCCGAGGGTGTCGACGCGGAGCCAGCCCTGCTCGGCGAGGGTGAAGCCGTAGACGACGCTCGCGAGCCCGAGCGCGACGGTGATCGTCCCGGCGACGTCGAAGCGGTTGCGCCCCTCCGCGCGGCTCTCGGTGACGAGCAGCTGGCCGGCGATCGCACCGACCACGACGACGGGGACGTTGACGAGGAGGCACCAGCGCCAGTCGGCGAACTCGGTGAGCAGCCCGCCCAGCACGAGGCCGACGGCGGCGCCCGCTCCGGCGACCGCTCCGAAGACGGCGAAGGCCGTGCCCCGCTCGCGGCCGGAGGGGAAGGAGACGGTGAGGAGGGCCAGAGCGGCCGGAGCGAGCAGCGCGGCGAAGGCGCCCTGCAGCCCGCGGGCGGCGATCAGCTCGGTGCCCGAGGTGGCGAGGCCGCCCCAGGCGGAGGCGGCGCCGAAGCCGATCATGCCGATCAGGTAGGTGCGCTTGCGGCCGGTGTAGTCGGCGATGCGGCCGCCCAGGAGCAGGAGCGCGCCGAACGCGAGGGCGTAGGCGGTGACGACCCACTGGCGCTCGACGTCGGTGAGGCCGAGGTCGGCCTGCGCGGCGGGGAGGGCGATCGTGACGATGGTGCCGTCGAGCACGACGACGAGCTGCGTGAGCGCGAGGATCACGAGCACCCACCAGCGGCGGGCGGAGGAGGGAGCGGACGGGGAGGGCATGGCGGCCTTTCACACGGAGCGGAGCGGGACCGGCGGGTCCGGATCCGAGCCGCGTCATCGGGGCCGAACTACCCCAACCAGTTGGTTGGGCGAAGAAGAGTGTATCGTTCGAGCGCCCGGAGGTGAACCATGGAGCCGACATCCGATGCGGCGCTGCCCGCGCGCGAGCGGATCCTCCGCGCGGCCTCCGTCGAGTTCGCCGCCCACGGCTTCGCGGGCGCCCGGGTCGACCGTGTGGCCGCGGCCGCGGGTCTGAACAAGGAGCGGCTCTACGCCTACTACGGCGGCAAGCGCGGCCTGTTCGTCGCGACCGTCGTCGAGGCGCTCGGCGCTCTCGACGAGACGCTCCTCGCCGAGGCGGCGGACCTCCCCGACCTCGCGGGCCGCATGTTCGACCATGTGTGGGAGCACCCGGAGTTCCTGCGCCTGCTCACGTGGGCGCGCCTGGAGGGAGCCGGCGTCTGGGAGGAGGCCGGCGAGCAGCTCGGCGGGGTCCCCGCCCCCGAGGCCCGGGTCCTCGAGTGGCAGCGCACCGGCGTCGTCAACGCGAGCTGGTCCGCCGACGACCTCTTCATCGCCCTCCTCGGCCTCTGCGAGATCTGGCACCTCACCCCCTTCGCCTCCCGGGGCGGGGAGGAGACGCGCGACCGCCGCCGCGCCTTCGTCGTGCACGTCGCGCAGCTGGTGGGCGCACCGCGCTGAGGCCGACCCCTCCCCCGGCAACGGAAGCGACGTCGGCATCTCCGATCCGGACGCGGTGGACGGGGCGGCTCATCCCTCCGAGCCGGAACCCGACGGATCGGAGGGGAGTGGGAGGTCCCACGGATCCGGCTTCGGGACGACCCCTTCATCACCCGGAAGGACCGCGCCCGCCGCGCGCTGAGCCTCGTCCTCGAGGAGGAGTGATTCGAAATCGCCGGGCGCGCACGGCATCTCCGCCCCGATCATGTACATCTCCTCGACGGCGCCGGTGACGAAGCTCGCCCGGAGCACCGGTCCGCCCTGCCCGTAGACCGTCGGGCGCGGAGTCGAATCGGTCACTCTCACCGTCATCCCCAGCGACTCCCAGTAGTCCGCGACCTTCCGCGCATCCCCCTCGACATCGGTGCCCGCCGGGGCCCACCAGTCGTAGCTGTAGCTCGCACCGCTCACCCGGTCGCCGGGGCCGCACACATCGGGCCTGGCCGCGCCACTCCGCGGCCACCACCCCTCCACATCGAGCCGCCCCGCGGAGTCCCGCACGAACCCCACCACCCGGTCCCGACCCTCCCGAGGACTCATCGTGCTCACCGGTCTCGCCTCCTTCTCCGTTGCACATGCGGTCATCGACATCACCAGCAGAGCCGCGACCGTCAGCGTGACGCCCGTCCGCTGAGGAGAGCCTCTACCCGCCATGGGAGGCTCCCACGACCGCCTTCTGGAAGGCGGTCGGTCCGAGCGGCCGGTTCTCGGTCAGCCGGTCGAGTCGCCGGGAGACGGCCCACGCCGCGTTCTGCAAGGACTCGGTGTTCTTGTCGAGATACCCCGCGAGATCGCCGTCGTCGCTCTTCAGTGAAGCGTGATCCGTCACGATCCTCCCGGCGTCGCCTCCGGTCTCCACACCGAAGACGCGCGCGCCGAAGTCCTCGTCAGCGGGATCCGTGTGGTGGTTCCAGCTGAAGGCGCGGCCCATCCACGCGGCCTCGTCGCCGCTCTCGGTCTCGCCGAGGTACTTGTCCCGCGCCTGCCCCGCGAAGACGGATTCCGCGTGCAGGTCGCTCGCCTCGTCGACGCTGTCCGGGAGGCCGGCCGAGCCCAGCGTCACGACGACCCCGAGCTCGACGTCCGAGCGCGAGGCGGCGACGGCCATGACGGTGCTGCCGTAGGAGTGGGCGACGACGTTCGGCTTCGGCAGGTCGTCGCCCCGGACCGCGGAGAGCCCCTGGACAGCCGAGGCGAGTGCGGCGCCGCCGGCGACCGCCTGGTTCGAGGTGAGGACGTCCATGCCGTTCCCGCCGAGCCGCGCCATCGGCGGGGTCTCGTAGCCGATCCAGGAGATGACGGCGCTGCCGGGCGGGAGGAGCGACTGCAGATTCTGCGACGCCTTCGTCCATCGGGTCATGCTCTCCGTCGTCTGTCCCATCCCGGGGACGGCGTAGGTGACGTTCGTGGCGGTGTCGGGATCGCCGATCGAGACGGCGGCGAGCGGAGGCTCGTCGGCGGTCAGGGAGATGAGGAAGCGCGGGTCCTGACCGAGACCGCGCCGGAGCGATGCCCGCACGTCCCTCAGCGCCACCAGCTGCGACTCCACCGCCGCGAGTCGCTCCCTGTCGCCCGCCTTCCCGCGCAGGCCCGCCGCCTCGCTCCTCAGCGCCGCGATCCGCGCCCTCAGCGCCCTCTCGTTCGCCCTCACCCGGGCGCGGTAGGGAACACCCTCCAGATTCCCGATCACCCCGGGCAGACCGGCGACCAGCGCCTCCTGCTGCGGCGAGAAGCGCGCGCCGTCCGTGGAGTCGAGGCTCCGCCACCAGTCGTTCACGAGGGTCGGAGCCAGTCGCCCGAGGCGGGCCGCGAGATCGGGCGACGCGGCGAGGAGTGTCGCGAGATCGTCGGACGAGAGCGCCGCGAGGGAGTCGAGCAGGCTCCGGCCGCCCCGGGGCCGCGCCAGGGTGCCGACGGCGTCGAGGACGGGAACGGAGAGCGCCGCTCCCCCGGCGGCGGTGAAGGCCAGGGAGATCTGCTCGACCCAGGTCGCGTCGGCCGCACCGATCGACAGCAGCTCGCGGAAGCCCCGGAGCACCGAGAAGGACTCGACCGGCGCCCACGAGCAGCGGTTGCCGAAGGCTCCCCAGGCGGCCATCAGATCCTGGAGCCGGGAGCGCATAGCCTCGTCCGCCTGCCGGGTCTGTGAGACGAAGACGTCGAGACGCTCGGGGTCGGCGGAGGTCGTGCCTCCCGCGGCGGAGCCGCCCGGGGACGTGCGGGGCACCGACCGGGGGGAGAACAGCGCACGGATCGGCGGAGGCACGACCGGCCGATCGGACGGCGGCCGGTCGACGACCTCGTCGACGCCCGCCGCGAGGGCCGCGACCGGATCGAGGCGGCGCTGCTGCTCGCGCTCGTCCGCCCGCCGCTCCCAGGCCGCGTACTCCTCCCGGCGCCGACGCTCCTCCTCGGCCTTCCGTGCCACGAGCCGAACCGTGTCGGCGAGCTCGTGCAGCTCGGCGCTCAGCCGACCGCGATTCTCCCTGTCGCAGACGCAGACCCGGCGGAACAGCTCGGCGTACGCGCCGCGGAACTCGCCCAGCGCGTACTCGGCAGCGACGGACCTCAGCAGCCCCTGGGAGGCGAGCGCCTCCGCCGCCTCGTCCGAGGCGCGGACCAGCTCCGCCGCTGCTGCATGGTTGAAAGAGAACAGGGTCATCGCCTCCTGAGTGAGAACATCTCAGGAAATGTAGAACGACCACGACGGCGTCGGCACCGGGTGGCGCGAGACGGCACGCGGTCAGCGCGCCCGCGCCGCGTCCGGCGGCACGCAGAAGTGGCGCGGACCCCGTCGGTCCGCGCCACTCGTTCAGATCACGCGGCTCACTCCGCCGCGGTCAGCCGCTCCAGATATCCCGCGAACGCGCGCAGGTCCTCCTCGGGCCAGGCGCTCAGCGCCTCCTGCATCCGCTGCCGCTGACGGCCGCCGAGGTCGCGCATCCGCTCGCATCCGGCCGAGCTGAGCGAGAGGAACCGCGCTCGGCCGTCGGCGGGATCGGAGGTCATCTCGACCAGGCCCAGCTCGGCGAGCTGGCGGGCCTGGCGGCTGATCGCGCTGCGGTCGACCCCGAGCCGCTCCGCCGCGGCTCCGGAGTGGACCGGACCGCAGCGCTCGAGGATCCGCAGCAGCCGCAGTCCGAAGGGCGGCAGCGCCGGGTCGATCGACGCCGCCGCGTCCCGGACGGCGAGGCGCACCTGGACGGCGAGCACGGTGATCTGCTCCTCGACCTCGTGCAGCGCCTCGGCCGAGGGCGCGGCGGCGGGCATCAGGAGCGCTCGATCACGTCGACCGAGCCGGTGGGAGCGGCGTGCCGGGCGTGCCCGACCGGCTCCTCCTGCCGCTCCTCGTCGGCGTGGCGGCCGTGTCCGGCGGGAGTGGCCTCGCGACCCTCCCGGGCGTGCGTCGCGTCGTCCGTCCGCCGGGCCTGGCCGACGGGGCGGAGCGCCGCCTGGCCGTCCGAGGCGGCGATGAGGGCGTCCTCCGCGGCCTGCAGCGGAGTGGTCGGCTCCGCCTTGAGCTGCACCGCGTTCTTCGAGCCGAGACTCACGTTGGGCAGGAGGACGACGGCGATCAGCGTGACCACGGCGAGCGGGATGCTGTAGAGGAACACGTCGCCCACGCCGATCCCGTAGGCGCTCTCGACCACGACGCGCACGGCGTCGGGCAGGGTCGCCGGCTGCGGGATCGTGCCGCTGCCCAGCGCCTGCGCGGCGAGAGCCTGGTCGGCGGGAGCGAGACCCGCGATGCCGGTCTTGATGCGGTCGGCGATCACGGTGCCGAGCATCGAGCCCAGGACCGAGACTCCGACGGTGCCGCCGAGGCTGCGGAAGAACGTGACCGCGCTGGTCGCGACGCCGAGGTTCTTCACCTCGATCGAGTTCTGCACCACCAGGACGAGGTTCTGCATCAGCATGCCCAGGCCGGCGCCGAGGACGGCCATGTAGATCCCGACGAGGACCAGGTCCGTGTCGTAGCGGAGGGTGCTGAGGAGGGAGGTTCCGATCACGGCGAGCACGCCGCCGCTGATCATGATCGCCTTCCACTTGCCGGTGCGGGAGATGATCCCGCCGAAGATCGTCGACGCGATCAGCAGGCCGGCCATCATCGGGATGGTGAGCAGGCCCGACTGGGTCGGCGTGGCTCCGCGGGCCAGCTGCATGTACTGCGCGAGGAAGACGGCGACGCCGAACATCGAGACGCCGACCGAGATGCTCGCCACGACGGCGAGGCTGAAGGTGCGGTTCTTGAACATCCCCATCGGGATGATCGGCTCAGCCACGGTGAGCTCGGTGATCACGGCGGCGATCAGCAGCACGACGGCACCGCCGACCATGACCGCGGTCTCCCACGAGGCCCAGTCGAAGTCCTTGCCGGCGAGGGAGACCCAGATCAGCAGGAGCGAGACTCCGCCCGCGATGAGCACGGCGCCGAGGTAGTCGATCCGCACCTTGCGCTTCGGGTGCGCGGGGAGGCGGAGGGTCATCTGGAGGAGGACGATCGCGACGATCGCGACGGGCATCGCGATGAAGAAGTTCCAGCGCCAGCCGAACGCGTCGGTCACGACGCCGCCCAGGAGCGGGCCGCCGACGGTGCCGATCGCCATCACGCCGCCGAAGAGGCCGGCGTACTTGCCGCGCTCACGGGGGCTGATGATGTCGGCCATGATGATCTGGCTCAGCGCGGCGAGTCCGCCGGCGCCCAGGCCCTGGAACACGCGGAAGACGATCAGCATGTTCGTGTCCTGCGAGAAGCCGGCCAGAGCGGAGCCGATGACGAACAGGCCGAGGGCGAGCTGGATCAGCAGCTTGCGGTTGAACAGGTCGGCGAACTTGCCCCAGAGCGGAGTGGAGACCGTGGTCGCGAGCAGGGTCGCGGTGACGACCCAGGTGTAGGCGTTCTGGTCGCCCTTGAGGTCGGAGATGATCCGGGGCAGCGAGGTCGACACGACCGTGCCCGCGAGGATCGAGACGAACATGCCCAGCAGCAGGCCGCTGAGCGATTCGAGCACCTGGCGGTGCGACATGGCGCCGTCCGGCCCGGCGGGGGCGTGCGGCGCGGTGGTTCCGCGCGATGCGGCGCGGTGTTCGGGGTGTGACATGGGCTCCTCTTCAGCACGGCGGCGGTTCTAGTTGACTGCGATCAACTATTGACCGAGAGCAACTATATAGCCGGGCGTCACGAATCTCCAGTGGCACTCTGCTGCCGTCCAGGCGCCGCTCCGGCCGCGCCTATCCTCGGAGCATGGACAACATCGATCGGAAGATCCTCGATCTGCTGCGCCAGAACTCCCGCGCGGGCTACGGCGACATCGGCGGCGTGGTCGGGCTCTCCGCCTCCGCGGTGAAGCGCCGCGTCGACCGCCTCGTGGCCGACGGCGTGATCCGCGGCTTCACGATCAAGGTCGACCCCGCGGTCGACGGCATGGCCACCGAGGCCTACGTCGAGCTCTTCTGCCGCGGCACCGTCGCTCCGGACGAGCTCCGCCGCATCCTCTCCGCGGTCCCCGAGGTCGTCGACGCGGGCACGGTCACCGGCTCCGCCGACGCGATCGTCCACATCCGCTCGCGCGACATCCCCAGCCTCGAGCTCGCCCTCGAGAAGGTCCGCATCGCGCCCAACGTCGACCACACGCGCTCCGCGATCGTCCTCTCCCGCCTCATCCAGCGCAGCGAGGCCTGACGGATCGCGCCACCTCCTCGACGAGCGTCGCGACCGCCTGGTACTTCATACCTGTATGGTGAATCCAGGAGGGCGAGCATGAGCGACAGGGAACAGGCCGGTACGGCGGCACGACGGAGACGGCGCATCTGGCTGATGCTGCCGGCTCTGTTCGTCGGCGTCCTGGCCGGGCACCTCGTCGCGACCGCGGTGGGCGCCGAGGATCCGTGGGACGTCGTGGTCACCGCCGCCGTCGCGGCAGCGGTGGCGTCCGTCGTCCTCGCCCTCGTCGACCGGCGGCGCTGAGCCCTCCCTCCTGGATCGGAATCCGAGGGAGGGAACGACGATGGAACGACAGAGGACGAGCACGGCACTGGTCGCGGCGGCGGCCGCTCTGCTGGCGGTGCCGCTGTTCACAGCGCAGGCCGCGCACGCCGAGCCGGCGAGGCAGGAGACGAGCAGCCGGGTGCACCTCGAGGCGCGGGGCGGATCGGCGTCGACGGTGACCTTCGACGTCACCGACGGCACGCGGATCGTCGAGCTGGCGGGCGGCGGGGTCGGCTTCACGGACGGCGCCGAGACGTCCGACGCACTCCCGGAGAGGATCGACGTCGGACGCGGCCGCACCGTGTCGGGCCACTGGTCGATCGACGACTCCGACACGCTCACCTTCCACTTCGCCCCGGACTCGGCGTCCCGCTCGGCGGCGGGCGGCCTGCACCTGAACAGCGACTGGAGCTCGCCCGAGTGGGGCCACTGCGTCGCCGGGAGCGGCGTCAGCGGTGCCGCGACCGGCGGGGTGATCGGCGCGATCTCCGGTCCCGGCGCGATCGCCTCCGCGACCGGCGGGCTGCTCGCGGGGATCATCGGCGGAGCGATCACCTGCTGAGCGCCGCCTCCTGAACGACCCGGATCAGGTGGGCGCGTCCGCTGCGGCGTGGACGCGCTCGCCGCCGATCCAGGTGCCCAGCACCCGGGTGTCCCCGATCGCGCCGGGGTCGCCGGCGAAGGGATCCCGGTCCAGCAGGGCGAAGTCCGCCGCGAGTCCCACGGCGATCGAGCCCGACTCGCCCTCCAGGCCGTTCACCCACGCCGAGCCGGCCGTGGAGGCGGAGAGGGCGGTGGCGAGGTCGAGGCGCTGCTCCGGGAGGAACACCTCCTCGCTCCACCCCGGCTCGCGCTCGCACGGCGCCGAGAGCCGGTTCACCGCGACGTGGATCGCGGCGAGCGGGTCGGGCGTCGACACCGGCCAGTCGCTCCCCGCGGCGAGCACCGCGCCCGAGCGGAGCAGGTCGCCGAACGGGTACTGCCACGAGCCGCGCCGCTCACCGAGGAACGGCAGCGTCAACTCCACCATCTGCGGCTCCAGCGAGGCCCACAGCATCTGCAGGTTGGCCGCGACGTCGAGCGCACGGAAGCGCGGCAGGTCGTCCGGATGCACGACCTGCAGGTGGGCGAGGTGGTGGCGGTTGCCGCGGCGCCCGTTCGCCTGGATCGCCCGCTCGACCGCGTCCAGGCACTCGCGTACGGCACGATCGCCGATCGCGTGGAAGTGCACCTGGAACCCGGCCGCGTCCAGGAGCGGCACGGCCTCGTTCAGGAGGCGCGGGTCGACCATCGAGAGGCCGTCGCCGTGACCGTGGCCGCCGTGCCCGTCGAGGTAGGGCTCGAGCATCGCCGCCGTGAAGTTCTCGGCGACCCCGTCCTGCATGATCTTGACGGTCGTCGGCGCGAAGCGGTCGGCGGCGAGCGCCGCGCGCCGCTCGACGAGCTCCGGGATCTGCTCGACGCCGCGGCCTCGGTCCCACCACAGCGCACCGCGGACGCGCCCGGTCAGCTCGCCGCTCAGCGCCGCGCGGCGGTACACCGGACCGGGGTCGCCCACATCGCCGTAGGAGCCGATGATCGCGTCCTGCCACGCCGTCACTCCGAACGAGTGCAGGGTCTCCTGCCCGAGGAGCAGCGCCCGGTGGAGCTCGTCCGCGCTCGCGGGCGGGAGGTGGCGGCGGACCGCGTCCATCGCCCCCTCGTGCAGGGTGCCGGAGGGGGTCCCGTCGGCCAGGCGCTCGATGCGGCCGTCGGCGGGGTCCGGCGTCGTGCGGTCGATCCCCGCGAGGCGCAGTGCGGCGGAGTTGACCCAGGCACCGTGCCCGTCGGCGTTGGTGAGGAAGGCGGGCCGGTCAGGGACGACCGTGTCGAGCTCGCGGGCGGTCGGGGTGCCTCCGGGGAAGTCGGGCAGGTTCCACCCGCCGCCGAGGATCCACTCCGCTCCGCTCTCCCGAGCCGCGTACTCGGCGACCGTCGCCAGGTGCTCGGCGGGCGACCCTCCCGCTCCGAGCCAGCAGCGCAGCAGCGCGGCGCCGCCCCAGACCGGGTGCACGTGGGCGTCCTGGAAGCCGGGGACGAGCATCCGGCCCTCGAGGTCGACCACCTCGGTGCGCGGCCCGATCAGGTCGGAGGCGTCGGCGCCGACCGCGACGATCCGCCCTCCGACGACAGCGACGCCGTGCGCTCGGGAGCGCACGGCGTCGGCGGTGAAGACGGCGCCGCCGGTCAGGACGAGATCGGCTGCGCGCACGGGTTCAGAAGCCCGCGGGAGCGAAGGCCTGCGTCATCAGGGAGAAGAGCGACACCGTCCAGCCGATCGCGATGAGGAACGACACGACCACGACGCCGAGGAAGACCCAGAGCGGGAGGAGTCCGCCGCCGGTCACGCGCTTCACGACCACGCTGCGGCCGATCACGTAGACGTAGGGAGCGGCGAGGAAGGCCCACGCCCAGTGGAACGGACGCTGCAGGCCGGCTCGCTTCAGCTGGCGCCAGTCGAGGAAGGCGAAGACGACCTCCGCCGCGTAGATCAGGAAGCCGACGACCTGGAGCACGCCGAGGCCGACGAGGTAGGCGGTCGACATCCCCATCGAGGAGCTCGGCCCGTAGGTCGAGGCCATCGACGAGTCGACGATCGCGCTCGGCGGGAGGAGGAAGATCGACAGCGCCGAGAGCAGCGGCAGGAGGACCACCACCCAGATCCACGGGGTGGACGTGACGATGCTCGTGTCGCGCTGCTGCACGGGTGCTCCGGGAGCCGCGGCGTAGGCCGGGTACTGCGGCTGCTGCTGGCCGTAAGGCTGTTGCTGCTGCTGGCCGTAGGGCTGCTGGCCGTACACCTGCTGGCCGTACTGCTGGGGAGCCTGCTGGCCGTAGCCCTGCTGCGGCTGCTGCTGGCCGGAGGGCTGCTGCGGCTGCGGCTGCTGACCGGCGCCCTGCTGGCCGTAGCCCTGCCCGTAGCTCTGCTGCGGGTCGGCGGACGACGGCTGCTGCGGATACCGACCCGAGGCCGACTGCCCGTAGCTCGTCGCCGCTCCGCTCGACGTCTCCCCGTAGGCGGGACGCTCGGCGGGCGGCGCGGGCGGAGTCGGTGCGGTCGGCGGAACGGGAGTCGCGACGGCCTGCGCCGACCCGCTCCCGGCCGGGGCGGTGGGAGTGGCCGCCGGCGCGTCGCGGAGCGACTCCGTCCAGCCGGTCCCGTCCCACCAGCGCTGACGGGACGAGCCCGCCGGGTCCGGGTACCACCCGGCGCGGGGTCCGGAGGCCTCGCCGCCCGTGCTCGCGCCCTGGTCCGTGCCGGTTCCGTTGTCGTCCGTCATGGCGTCCTCCACTCCCCTCCGGGCGTCTGCCCGCGATCTCGGACCACCGTAGCGCCGCGACACGATGCATGGCCTGAGGGCGGGCTGATCGCGCGCTGTCCGAGCGCTGTCCGCACCGGCAGGCGCCGGAGGCCGCCGACCGCCAGGATGGACGCATGCCCCACCTCCTCCGAGCCCGCGCCGCCCTCTTCGATATGGACGGGACGCTCGTCGACTCGACGGCCGTCGTGGAGACCATCTGGGGCGCCTTCGCCGAGCGCTTCGCTCTCGACCACGACGCGGTGCTCGGCGCCGTTCACGGTGTCCGCGCCGCCGACAGCGTCCGCCGCTTCGCTCCGGCCGGCAGCGACGTCGACGCGATCGTCGCGGAGCTCGACGCATACGAGCTCGAGCACACCGAGGGCACCGTCGAGATCCCCGGCGCGACGGCGTTCCTCGCCTCACTCCCCCGCGAGCGCGTCGCCCTGGTCACGTCCGCGAGCCCGGCACTGGCGGCCGCCCGTCTGGCCGCGGCGGGCGTCCCCTCCCCCGACACCGTCGTCACCGCCCACGACGTCGCGAACGGCAAGCCTGCTCCCGACGGCTACCTCGCCGCCGCGGCCCTGCTCGGCGTCTCCCCCGAGGACGCGCTGGTGTTCGAGGACGCCGAGGCCGGCATCCGGGCGGGTCTGGACGCCGGCATGCGCGTGATCGTCGTCGGGAGCCACGAGAGTGCGAGCACCCGGGGGCTGCCCCGGATCGCGCACTACTCCGACGCGCACGCCGCGCTCGAGGGCGACGAGCTCGTCGTCACCCTCGGCGGGCCTCAGTAGCGGATCGCGTCGATCACCTTCACCCGCACGGCGACGATCGCCGGCACCAGGCCCGCGAGCGCGCCGACGAGGGTCGCCGCCCCGAGCCCGAGCAGCGCCGCCTCGGCCGGGAAAGGCGGGATGTCGGCGATCCCGTTGTCCTGCACGAAGGCCACAGTCCAGGGGTTCGTGACGAGGATGACCGCGATCGTCACGCCGACCACTCCCGCGACGACGGTCGCCACGACGCTCTCCATCATGATCGAGAAGAAGATGCGGCCGGAGGAGGCGCCGAAGCTGCGCCGGATGCCGATCTCGCGGATCCGCTGCCGGACGGTGACCAGGGCGATGTTGAGCAGTCCGAGCGCGCCGAGCGCCAGCACCAGGCCCGCCACGCCGCCGATCACCCAGGTCAGCACGCCGAAGGGGTCGGAGTCGTAGACCAGGTAGTCCTGCCGGTCGACCGACACCTCGAAGTCGGATCCCAGGGCGCCGGCCACGTCGCGCTCCACCGCTGCGGCGAGGGGCTCGGCCAGGTCGAGCGGCACCCACATCTCGTAGTTCGGCACGCCCTGCCCGCCGAACTGCGGGTCGGCGTCGCGGGCGACCGCCGGGTAGGCGTCCGCGAGCATCATCATCGACGGATCCGTCTCGAACTGCGAGGAGGGAGTCACGCCGACCACCACGCCCGTGACGTCGCGCTCGGAGCCGAGCAGGGTGACCACCGGGTGGGTGCGCAGATCCGGGCTCCCGATCCGCTCCCAGAAGCGCTCGTTGACGACGAGTGCGGGAGCGAGGCGCTGGGAGTCGCGGGCGGTGAACCAGGAGCCGTCCACGATCTTCAGCCGGTGCATCTCGGCGAAGGGCTGGTCGACCGCCTGCACCGCGACGTCGACGGCGCCGTCGGCGAACTGGACGCGCGCGCTGCCGTAGGTCGAGCGGCTCGCGTAGGTGATGGAGTACCGCTCCAGCGCACCGGTCCACGCGGCCTGGAGTGCGTCGGCATCCACCTCGGCGGTGCCGGTGCCGGAGGTGTAGGCGGAGAGGAAGAGGCTCGCCGGGCGCCCGCTGGAGCGCTCGGCCTGCTCGATGCTGGCCTGGCGGGCGATGCCGCCGGCGGCGACGACCGCGGTCAGGGCGGCGACGGCCACCGCGACTCCGATCAGCGAGAGCAGCACGCGGCCGCGGTGGATCCGCAGCTCGGTCCACGCCTCGACGATCGCGCCGGCGATCCCGACGAGCACGCGCATCAGACGACCACCGCCTCGGCGACGGGGCCCGCATCCGCGGTCGAGCCCAGTCGGCCGTGGTCGAGCCGGTAGTGGCGCTCGGCCCGCGCCGCGATGGCCGGGTCGTGGGTGATGGTGACCAGCGCGGAGCCGGACTCGCGGGCGATCTCGTCGAGCAGGCCCATCACGCTCTCGCCGGTGTCGGTGTCGAGGGCTCCCGTCGGCTCGTCGGCGAGGATCAGCCGCGGTCGGCGCACCAGGGCGCGGGCGATCGCGATCCGCTGCTGCTCGCCGCCCGACATGCGCCCGGGCATCGAGTCCACGCGGTGCCCGAGGCCGACCCGCTCCAGCATCTCGGCCGCGAGGTCGCGGCGGCGCCAGAACTCCGATCCGGTCGCGTAGAGCAGCGGCGTCATCACGTTCTCGCGGGCGGTCCGCCCCTCCAGCAGGTTGAACTGCTGGAAGATGAAGCCGATGCTGCCGCCGCGGATGCGCGCGCGGGCCCGCGAGGACAGGGTCTCGGTGGGAGCACCCTCGAGCAGCATCCGCCCCTCGGTCGGCTCGTCGATGAGTCCGAGGATGTTGAGCAGCGTCGACTTGCCGGAGCCGCTGCGCCCCACGACCGAGACGTGGTCGCCCTCGCCCACCTCGAGATCGACGCCGTCGAGGATCGTCAGCGGCGGCGCATCGGGCAGCGGGACGACCTTGCGGATCCCCTCGAGCCGGAGGATCGTCACGAGCAGAAGACCGAGCCGTCGGGCTGCGCGATGCAGTCGCCGCCCAGCTGGACGTCGGGAGCAGCCTCCTCCGCGCCCGGCACGAACTGCAGGAGCTCGGCGCCCTCCTCCACTCCGCCGGTGATCTCGACGGAGCTGCCGTCGGTGAGTCCCAGCGTCACCGGGACCTCCTCGGTGCTGCCGTCGTCCGCCCGGCGGAACACGACGCCGGACTGGGCGGTGCCCTCGACCGCGGTGGTCGGCACGACGAGGACGTCCTCCGCCTTGCCTCCCGCGAGCGTCACCGAGGCGGCGAGCCCGGGGAACACGGTGACCTCCGTCGGCACCTGGCAGGTGAAGCTCGTGCCGGAGGCGCCGGTAGAGGTTCCACCGCCGCCGCCGTCCGTCGCTCCGCCGGTCGTGCCGCCCTCGCCGGCTCCGGCGAGAGGGGTGCTGATGGTGAGGTCGGTGCAGGTGAAGCCCGCGGGCCCGCCGGTGATCGCGACCTGCGCCTCCGTCGGCCGGTTCTGGATGCGGTAGAGCTGCTGCGCGTCGATCGTGCCGGTGACGGCGTAGCTCGGCGGCGCGACCTGTCCGGTCACCTCGCCGACCGTGACGGCCTGGTCGTGGATGACGCCGAGCGCGCTGAGGGTGCCGCCGGTCGCGGCGTAGACCCGCTCGAAGCGCACGGAGGGCTCCTGCTGGGTGAGGGTGACGGCGCCGTCCGGGCCGGTCGTCTCGACCGGGTCGCGCGGAGTCTCGACGCGGATATCGTAGATGAGATCGCCCGACGCGACGGCCGCGCCCTGCTGCACGTAGACGTCGTCGACCGTTCCGGCCGCCGTCGCCTTCAGCGGCACGGCGGGGTCGGCGGCGACGGTGCCCTGGAGGGTGAGGTCGTTGGTGACCGTGCCGCGGGCGACCGTGACGGTCGGCTCGGTGATCTCACCGGTCGGCTGCGTCGGATCGGCCTCGGCCGCGCCGTCCGGGAAGAACGCGATCTTCACCAGGGCGATGCTCGCCGCTCCGATGATGACCATCCACACGATCGGGAACACCCAACGCCGAACCGCACCCATCAAGTCCCCCGACTCCGCTTCCAGGGCGCTCCGCCGTGGGGCGCCGGAGGCAGCCTATCCGGCGGGGAGGTCGCGTCACGGACCGTGGCGCGCCCGTCAGCCGGCGAGCGCCGCGACGATCGAGGCGACGCGGCGCGCCCTCGTCTCGGCGGCCTTCGCGCCCTCGACCGACGTGACGTGGGCCTTCCGCGCGCTGGGCGAGAGCGCGGCGAAGCGCTCCGCAGCGCCCGCCGAGGCCAGCGCGGACGCCAGGTCCTCCGGCACGACGACCTCGCGCGGCGCGGTGTCGAGCTCGATCACGACGTCGATCGCGTCACCGCCGGCGAGCTGCGTCTCGCGGCGCTTCTCGGCCGAGAACGGGATGAGCGCGCGTCCGCCCATTGCTCCGACCGTGCTGGTGAAGCGGTAGCCGTTCACCGTCACCGCGACGGCGGGACGCTTGCCGCCGCCGAGTGCCTCGAGGACCTCGGGCGGCACCTCGATGCCGGTGTTGTTGCCGATCCGGAAGAGCGTCGTGGTGAACTGCACGAGGCGATGATGGCACGGACTCCCGCGTGTCGCGCGGCCGATCGCTGTACTGACGCGGAGGGCCGTCGACTCGATCCTCGTCGACGTCCCGTTCACGGATCCGGAGCGCTCGAGGGCGTTCTCCCCGGCGCTCGGCCGGACCCTGGATCCTCTGTTCAGCCCTGAGTCCGCTGTTCAGCGACGACGCCGCCAGCTCCGTCGCCTCCGAGCACGTGTCCGCGATGCTCCTCCCGCACCCCTCCTTCTCGACCTCCAGGTCGAAGGAGATCGTCGACGCGCGCTCCCGGGTGCAGGGCCTCTTCGCGGTGAGCGTCGGCAGCCGGGAGGAGGTGGGCGAGGTGCTCGGGAACGGGCCGGCCTCCGGCGGCGCCGAGCCGGTCGCGGTGCAGGACCTCGGCTCCCTGTGGGCGCGCGGCTTCGAGGACCCTGACGGGCCTGTCCGGGAGTTCCTGTGCACGGATCCGGCCGCGGCCGAGGCCGGTCCGCCCCGGGAGCGAGGGGTCGGTGCGCTCAGCAGGAGCGGGTGTCGGGGTCTCCGAGCGAGGAGCGCACGGCGTCGACCGTCATCCTGCCCTCGGGGTCGAGCCGGGCGAGCATGCGCGACATGATGTCGGCCAGCTGCGGGATCTGCTCGGCGTCGAGCGGATCGATGACGTCGGCCAGCACGGTCGCGACGTGACCGGGCGCCGTGTCGACGATCTTCTGGAGGCCGGCGTCGGTGAGTACCGCGTTCGTGGCGCGGCCGTCGGAGGCGCAGGGGCGGCGCTCGAGGTAGCCGCGGGCGACGAGGCGGGTCACCACGTGCGAGAGCCGGGGCAGGGTCGCGTTGGTGCGGGCGGCGAGCGTGGTCATCCGGAGGGCGCGGTCGGGCGCCTCGGACAGCATCGCCAGCGTCAGGTACTCGAAGTGCGTGAGCCCCGCGTCGCGCTGCAGCTGCGTGTCGAGGGCGCCCGGCAGCAGTTCCACGACCGCGATGAAGCGCAGCCAGGCGTCGAGCTGATCGGGCGTCAGCCAGCGTGTCTCGGGCGCACTCATCCCCCCACCCTACCCACTACTTGCCGCGACAAGTAAGTCCCCCGCGCCTCGTCGAGCCGCGTCCCGGGGCTCCGTCGGGAGGCCGACCCGCGCCAGCCTGATCCCACCATCGTCGCGAGCACCGCCCCCGAGGCGAACCAGCGATCCGCATGCGAGCGGATCGCTGCAGCCGTACGCACCCGCTCCTCAGACCGCACCCCGTCGCGAAGCCGACCGCGCCACACTCGATCCACACCATCCCCGCAAGCACCGCCCCCGAGGCGAACCAGCGATCCGCGTACCAGCGGATCGCTGTAGCCGAACGCCCCCCGCTCCTCAGAACGCCCCCCGTCGAGAAGCCGACCGCGCCACGCCCGTCAGGGACGGGCGTGGAATCGACTACAGCACGTCGTCGCTCAGATCGATCGGGTTGCCGAAGCGGTGGTTCGTGATCGAGATCGCCTGCTCGCGGAGGAAGGGCAGCAGTTCGACGCGGCCGGCGGGGGTGACCGGGTCGGCGTAGACGGCGGTGTCGAGGGCGCCGCCGAGGGCTTCGGCGAGGGCGGTCGCGAGGGGGACGCGGGATCCGTCGGCGCGGGTGAGCGGGACCGGCTTGCCTGTGCTGCCGCGGGTCATGCCGGCGACGACGTCGGTGAAGGAGCCGGTCGAGTCGGACGATCGGCGGACCACGGCCTGCTGTCCGTGCGTCGGGCTGCCGGGGGCCTGCGGGCCCGCGTAACCGTCGACGCGGTCGGAGACGATGTCGCCGATGATGCGGATGCGCGGGGCCGTGATGCGGCCGGCCGCGGCGCGCTCGAGCCACTGGGCGTCGGTCTCGACGACGATGCGTGGGACGAGGCCCGCCATCTCGGCGAGCTCGTCGCCGCCGAGCATCTCCTGAACCCGCGGCGGGAGCGGGAGGGACGTGGAGATGTCCATCCGGGAGCGGGTCAGCAGGCCGGCGGCGATGACGCGGAGGAGCTCTCCGAGGTCGCCGCCGTCGGCCAGGCGCAGCGCGATCGGCACGCGGAGGTAGCGGAACAGGTTGCGCTCGACGCCGACCTTCGAGATGTCGGTGACGACTCCGAACTCGGTCGCCCAGGCGAGCTGGTCGGAGAGTGCGGAGCGGCGGAGCAGGTCGAACTGCTCGAACCGGAGCGAGGACTGGGCCGCCTCGATGAACTGGCGCGCGCGGTCGTCGAGGCCGCGCAGGTGCAGCGTCGAGGAGGAGCGCGCGGGCGAGGGCTTCCAGGAGCCGAGGCCGATGAGGTGGTTGGGTCCGCCCGCCTTCGCGCCGCCGCCGACGGACGAGCGCTTCCATCCGCCGAAGGGCTGGCGCCGGACGATCGCTCCGGTGATGCCCCGGTTGACGTAGAGGTTGCCCGCCTCGACCGAGTCGATCCAGAGGGCGAGCTCGTCGGCGTGGAGGGAGTGGAGCCCGGCCGTGAGCCCGTACTCGGTGCCGTTCTGCATCCGGACGGCGTCCTCGAGGGTCGCCGCGTGCATGATCCCGAGCACCGGGCCGAAGAACTCGGTGAGGTGGACGTAGCTGTCCTCGGTGACGCCCTCGCGGATCCCGGGCGACCAGAGCGTGCCGCTCTCGTCGAGGCGCTGCGGCTCGACGAGCCACGACTCGCCTCCGCCCAGCGTGGTGAGCGCGTGCAGGAGCTTGCCGGTGGGCTCCTCGATGAGCGGCCCCATCACCGCCGACGGGTCGTCGGGCCGGCCGACGCGGAGCGACGTGACGGCGTCGACCAGCTGGGCGCGGAAGCGCTTGGAGCGGGCGACCGAGCCGACCAGGATCACCAGGGAGGCGGCGGAGCACTTCTGGCCGGCGTGCCCGAAGGCGCTGCGGACGATGTCGGCGACGGCGAGGTCGTAGTCGGCGTGGGGAGTGACGATGATCGCGTTCTTGCCGCTGGTCTCGGCCTGCAGTGCGAGGCCGGGCCGCCAGGAGCGGAAGAGGCGGGCGGTCTCGTAGGAGCCGGTGAGCAGCACGCGGTCCACGAGGGGGTCGGTGATCAGCGCCCGTCCCAGCTCCTCCTCGTCGAGGTCGACCAGGGCGAGGAGCTCCTGCGGGATGCCCGCGTCCCAGAGCGCCTCGACGAGCACAGCCGCCGAGCGGCGGGCCTGGGGCGCCGGCTTCACCACGACTCCGGAGCCGGCGGCGAGCGCCGCGAGGATCGATCCGGCCGGGATGGCGACCGGGAAGTTCCACGGCGGAGCGACGACGGTGACCCGCGCGGGGACGAAGGTGGCCCCGGTGACGGCGTCGAGCTCGCGGGCGCGGGTGGCGTAGTAGTGGGCGAAGTCGATGGCCTCGGAGACCTCGGGGTCGGCCTCGGCGATCGTCTTGCCGGTCTCGGAGGCCATCACCTCGATCAGGCGGTCGCGGTTCGCGGCGAGGACGAGGCCGGCGCGGTCGAGCACGGCCGCTCGGTCGTAGCCCAGGCGCTCGCCCCAGCGCTCCGCGCGGCGGGACACCGTGCGCAGCACCTCCTGGAGCTCCGCCTCGGTGCTCACGCGTGCGGCGTCGGCCGTGCCCGCTCCGATGGTCGACCCGGCGATGCGCTCGGTGATCAGGCGCGCCCAGCGTCGGTTGCCGGGGAGGGCGGGGTCGGTGTCGGGCTCGTTGTGGAAGCCCGCGGTCGCGGCGGCGGCACCGGAGCCGCGGCTGAGGCCGAGGACGGCCTGCGTCAGGCCCGCGGCGGCCGGGTCCTGCGCCCGCTCGCCGGCGCGGGCGTGCTCCTGCACGAGGCGGCGGCCGGAGCCGGAGGACCACTCCCGCAGGCGGTCCTGCGTGCGGTTCGGCGGCGGGACGGAGTCGTCGAGGGCCTCGAGCGAGGCGCGGAAGCGGCCGAGCTCCCGCTGCAGCACCTCCTCGTCGTCGAGGCGGAACGCGGCCGACAGGAAGTTCTCGGGGCTGCTGTTCTCCTCGAGCCGGCGGATGAGGTACGAGATGGCCACGTCGAACTCGTGCGGGTGCACGACGGGCGTGTAGAGGAGGAGGCGTCCCACGTCCTCGCGGACGGCGCGCGCCTGCCCGGTCGCCATCCCGAGCAGCATCTCGATCTCGACCGCGCCGGTCACCCCGCGCTCGGTCGCCGTGAGCCACGCCCAGGCGAGGTCGAAGAGGTTGTGCCCGGCGACGCCCACGCGCACCGCGTCGACGCGCTCCGGCCGCAGGGCCCGGTCGAACAGGCGCTTGTAGTTCGTGTCGGCCTCCACCTTGCTGCCGACGGTCGCGAGCGGCCAGTCGTGCAGGGCCGCATCGACCCGCTCCATCGCGAGGTTCGCGCCCTTCACGACGCGCACCTTGATCGGGGCTCCGCCGCGGGCCCGGCGCTCCTGCGCCCACTCGGTCAGCTCGTCGAGCACGCGGACGGAGTCGGGCAGGTAGGCCTGCAGGACGATGCCCGCCTCGAGGTCGAGCATGCCCGGCTGCTCGAGGAGGCGCCGGAACACGGCGACCGTCAGATCGAGGTCGCGGTACTCCTCCATGTCGAGGTTGATGAAGGTGGGGTCGGCTCCGGACGCGGCGGCCTGGTAGAGCGGGGTGAGACGCTCCACGACGCGGTCGACCTCCTCCTCGAAGGCCCACATCGACAGCTGGCTGATGACGCTCGAGACCTTGACGCTGACGTAGTCGACGTCCGGCCGCTCGAGCAGGCGGAGGGTCCCCTCGAGGCGGCGGCGGGCCTCGCGCTCGCCGAGCACGGCCTCGCCGAGGAGGTTGAGGTTGAGCCGGTCGCCGCCCTCGCGCAGCGCGGCGACGGCCGCGCCGAGACGCGCCTCCGAGGCGTCGACCACGAGGTGCCCGACGAGGCGGCGGAGGACCCGGCGGGCCGCGGGCACGACCACCCAGGGCAGCACGGGGCCGACGGCGCCGCCGGTGCTGATCGCGGCGCGCAGGTAGGAGGGGAGGAAGGCGGGCGTCTTCGCGGTCAGCGCCGCGAGGTTCTCGGCCGCGACCGAGAGGTCCTCGGGCCGGGCGACGCCGTCGACGAACCCGACGGTGAAGTCGAGTCCGTTCGGGTCCTGGAGCACGCCCGCGAGCCGCTGGGCGGCGGGCTCGACCGGGAACTCGCCGCTGCGCGCGATCCAGCGGCGGACCAGGGACTCGACGCGCTCGATCATCGGGCGGTCGTCGACCTCGGGCTCGGCGGCGGCGGGCGCGGCGTGCTCCGACTCCGACGCGGCGTCGGGCCCGCGCACGACCTCGTCCTCAGCGTCGCGCACGACCTCGTCCTCGTCCTGGATCTCGGACTCGCTCACGGCCTCGTCCTGAGCGTCGCGCACGACCTCGTCCTCGTCCTGAACACCGGACTCGCGCAGGTCCTCGTCCTCAGCGTCGGACTCCTGCTCGTCCTGAGGCTCGGCCACGTCCCCGCTCACGGAGTCGCGCGCCTCGCCGGCCTCGACCTCGTCGTCCGACTCCGTGCCGCCCTCCGGCGTCCGACCACCGACCGTCGCGTCGACGCCGCTCCGCACGGCCGCGTCGTCGGGCTCGCGCTCCGGGTCGCTGCCGGGCACACCTGGGGTCGTCGACTGCTGCATCCTCCGAGGCTAAGCCCGACCCGCCGCCCGGACGCGGCGTGACGCGGTGGTCGCGCCGACTCGCCCGCGAGCCGCCCCTGTGGAGGAGCGGATCAGTGCCGGCGGTGGTCCTGGATGGTCATCCGCGGGCCGTGCCGCGGCTTCCTCGCTCCGCTGCAGCCGATCAGCCGGATGACCCGCTGCCGGTGCCCGCGCCACGGCTCGAGGAGCTCGAGCATGCCGTCGTCGTCGACCCCGAGCCGGCCCGTGAGCGCGAAGCCGACGGCCGCGGCCAGGTGGTAGTCGCCCACGCTGACCGCGTCCGGATCGCCGTGGGCCCGCATCATCACCTCGGACGCCGTCCACGGCCCGATCCCCGGCACCGACTGCAGCCGGCGGGCGACCTCGTCGCCGCCCCGCCCGAGCGCGAGGGTCCGCTCGAGGCCGGAGGCGACGAGCGCGGCGGTGAGGACGGTCCGCGAGCGCCGCGGATCCACTCCCGCGCGGTGCCAGTCCCACGAGGGCACGCGCCGCCACTGCTGCGCGCTCGGAGCCACGTGCAGAGCGACCGGCCCCGGGGCGGGCTCCCCGTGGAGGCGCACCAGCACCCGGTAGGCGCGCCACGCCTCCGTGCTCGTGACCTTCTGCTCGAGGACCGACGGCACGAGCATCTCGAACACCAGGTTCGTGCGCGTGAGGCGCAGGCCCGCCGAGCGGCGGAGCACCTCGGCGAGCGGCGCGTGGGCCGACAGGTCGAGCCCGCTCCAGTCGTCGCCGTGGCCGAGGAGCTCGGGGACCGCGTCGATCAGCCACTCCGCTCCCCCGCCCCAGGCGCTCGCGTGGACCGCGCCGTCCGCCGCCTGCCGCAGATGCAGCGTGCCCGGGCCGAGCGGCGTGCGGAACGCCCGCCAGAAGCCGGACGCGTCGAGGAGCATGGTCGGGTCGCCCGAGCCCCGCAGCAGCGTGCGGAGGGTGAGCGCGATGCTCACCGGCTCCGACGGCGCGTAGACCGTCGCCCAGGAGGGCTCGGGAGCGGGGGCGGGGATCGACACGCAGTGATGCTAACCGGCGGCTCCGACACCGGATCGGACGCTCCTCCGCAGAACCCCCATCCACGACGTGTTCGGAGCGACACGCCCGGCGGATTGGTTCAGACGGCGTGAACACATGCGCGGATCCGATCGCCCGTTTCCACTGGTCAGCAGGTCGATCCCGGGCGTAGCTTCGCGCTGTCGCGGCGGCGCTCCAGCCGCCCGGCACCCGCCTATCACTGGAGATGCGCACATGTTCGACACGACCTTCATCCGCAACGCGATCGTCAAGAGCTCTGAGACCGCTCTCGACCGTCGCCGCTTCTTCGAGGCCACCGGCGTCGCCGGCCTCGGCATCGGAGCCGCGGCCCTCGCCGCGCCCACCGCCTCCGCCGAGGAGGTCGCTGCCAGCGGCCCCAGCGACGCCTCGATCCTCAACTTCGCCCTCAACCTCGAGTACCTCGAGGCCGAGTTCTACCTCCGCGCCGTCTACGGCACCGGCCTCGGCGGCTCGGACGTGACCGGCAAGGGCACGCCCGGCGGCGTCATCGGCGGCCGCCCCGTCGACTTCAAGACCCCGTGGCTGAAGAGCTTCGCCACCGAGGTCGCGAACGACGAGAAGGCCCACGTGCAGTTCCTGCGGGCCGCGCTGGGCACCGCGAAGGTGGCCCGCCCGGCGATCAACCTGAAGGACAGCTTCAACTCCGCCGCCGTTGCGGCGGGGCTGATCAAGGCCGGTCAGTCGTTCGACCCGTTCGCGAGCGAGTCGAACTTCCTGCTCGGCGCCTTCGTCTTCGAGGACGTGGGAGTGACCGCCTACAAGGGCGCCGCCCCGCTCATCCAGTCGAAGACCTACCTCGACGCGGCCGCCGGCATCCTCGCGGTGGAGGCGTACCACGCGGGCGCGATCCGCTCGGCGATCTACGCCGCCGACCTGTCCGACTCGGCGAACAAGCTCTCCGACGCGCGCGACAGCCTCGACGGCAAGACCGACCTCGACCAGGGCGTCAAGGTCAACGGCCAGGCGAACATCGTCCCGACCGACGGCAGCTCCATCGCGTTCAGCCGCACCCCGGGCCAGGTCCTCAACATCGTGTACCTGAACCCCGCGGCCGGCACGCGCACCGGCGGATTCTTCCCCCGCGGCGTCAACGGCGAGCTCGTCACGACCTAGTCCCACCAGCACCGAGCACGACGACGGGCCCTTCCTCGAGGCGGCGAGGAGGGGCCCGTCGTCGTCCGCGTGCACATCCGTTCACCGGGTCCTCTAACCTGAGCGGGTGAAGATCGGGATCCTGACCTCCGGTGGCGACTGCCCCGGCCTCAACGCCGTCATCCGCGGTGCCGTCTACAAGGGCATCAAGGTCTACGACCAGGAGTTCGTGGGCTTCCGGAACGGCTGGCGCGGAGTGGTCGACGGCGACCTCCTGCCCCTGGGCCGCCCCGAGATCCAGGGCATCGCCAAGCAGGGCGGCACGATCATCGGCACCAGCCGGACGAACCCCTTCGAGGGCGAGAACGGCGGCCCCGAGAAGATCGCCGAGATGATGGACCGCAACGGCATCGACTCGATCATCGCGATCGGCGGCGAGGGCACCCTGGCCGCGGCTAAGCGCCTCACGGACGCGGGCCTCAAGATCGTCGGCGTCCCGAAGACCATCGACAACGACCTCGGCGCCACCGACTACACCTTCGGCTTCGACACCGCCGTCGGCATCGCGACCGACGCGATGGACCGCCTCCGCACCACCGGCGACTCGCACGGCCGCTGCATGGTCGCCGAGGTCATGGGCCGCCACGTCGGCTGGATCGCCCTGCACTCCGGCATGGCCGCGGGCGCCCACGTCATCCTCATCCCGGAGAAGCGCACCTCCCTCGACAAGATCGTCGAGTGGGTGCAGAGCGCGCAGGACCGCGGGCGCGCACCGCTCGTCGTGGTCGCCGAGGGCTTCTCGCTCGACACGATGGACGACGCCCACTCCGAGCGCGGCCTCGACGCCTTCGGCCGGCCCCGCCTCGGCGGCATCGGCGAGCTGCTGGCTCCGCTCATCGAGGAGCGCACCGGCATCGAGACCCGCGCCACGACGCTCGGCCACATCCAGCGCGGAGGCACGCCCACCGCGTTCGACCGCGTCCTCGCGACCCGCCTGGGCATGGCCGCCATCGACTCCGTCGTCGCCGAGCACTGGGGCCGCATGGTCGCCCTGCGCGGCACCGACATCTACCACGTGGACTTCGCCGAGGCGCTCGGCACCCTCAAGACGGTCCCGGACGCCCGCTACGAGGAGGCGCGCACCCTCTTCGGGTAGCGCGCGCTCCCCGCGGAGCGGGTCAGCCCTTCGCGCCGTCCGGCGTCGCCGTGGCGACGATCTGCGCCCGCGCAAGGGTGTGGAAGTGCGCGTTGAAGCCGAGGATCGCCGGCGTCGACTCCGGGTCGAGGTCGAGCGACTCGACGTCGAGGGCGTGCACCACGAAGAAGTAGCGGTGCTCGCGGTCCGGCGGCGCCGCTCCGACGAACTGGCGCAGCCGCATCTCGTTGGGCAGCGTCTGCGCGCCCGCCGGGAGCAGCTCGAAGCCGGCGGCTCCGGCTCCCGTGGGGAGCTCCGTGGTGTCGGCCGGGAGGTTGTAGACGGCCCAGTGCCAGAAGCCGGAGCCGGTGGGCGCGTCGGGGTCGAACACCGTCACGGCGAAGCTCTTCGTCTCGGCGGGGGCTCCCGACCAGCGCAGGTGCGGCGAGACGTCCTCCCCGCCGGAGCCCTCGCCGTAGTGGCGGGCGGACAGGGGCGCACCGTCGGCGATGTCGTCGCTCTCGAGCGCGAAGGTCGGCACCTCGCCGAGGCGGGCGTAGGGGTCGTAGGTCCAGTCGGACATCCGGTTTCTCCGTTCGGGAAGGGCGGGCGGGGGCCCGCGCCCTCAGCCTAGGAACCCGGCGGTGCGCGCCGAAGGGCTTGCGGAGGGGGTCAGGACCCGAGATAGCGCCCGGGCCGGTGGTTGAACGCCAGGACCAGGTTGAGCACCACCACTCCCGCCGCCGAGATCAGCACGTTCAGCGGAGGCACCACCAGCAGCGCGGCCGCGACCACGCACGCGTCGAGCGCCATCATCACGTAGCCCGCCCGCCAGCCGAGCCGCTCCTGCGCGATCAGGGCGACGATGCTGAACCCGCCCAGGCTCGACCCGTGCCGGAAGAGGATGAGGAGGCCGATCCCCGCGAGCACGTCCCCCGTGAGGACGCCGTAGACGGGCTCGATCCGCAGCTCGCCGAACGCCAGCGGGTGCAGCCCCGCCAGGACCGAGACCAGCACGATCGAGAACATGGTCCGCAGCGTGAACCGCCAGCCCTTCTTCCACAGCGAGAGGGCGAGGAACGGCACGTTGACCGTGACGAGGATGACGCCGAACGGGATGTCGAGCGGGTACCCCAGCAGCAGCGCGAGACCCGCGGTGCCGCCCGTGACCGCCTGGCTCGCGCGCAGCAGGTAGAGGCCGAGCGACACGACGAACGCACCGGTGACGAGACCGAAGACGTCCTCGAGGCGGGAGTGCGGCACGGGGGCGGAGGCGTCGGGCACCCGACGATGCTGCCACACGCCGCGCCCCGGTCCGGACGTCCTCGTAGGATGTGCCGGTGCTGCCGAAGATCCTGCTGTTCTACCGCTTCGTGCCGCTGGCCGACCCCGAGTCCGTGCGGCTGTGGCAGCGCGAGCTGTGCGAGTCGCTGGGCCTGCGCGGGCGCCTGCTGATCTCGGAGCACGGGGTGAACGGCACGCTGGGCGGCGGGATGGACGCCCTGAAGCGCTACGTCCGCCGCACCCGTGAGCACTCGGCCTTCCACGGGCTCGAGGTGAAGTGGAGCGACGGCTCCGGCCTCGACGACGACGGCCGCAGCCTCGACTTCCCCGGTCTCTCGGTGAAGGTGCGCGACGAGATCGTCTCGTTCGGCGCGCCCGACGAGCTGCGGGTCGACGCCGACGGGGTCGTCGGGACGGCGCCGCGGCTCGACCCGGACCAGCTGGACTCCCTGGTCGCCGAGCGCGACGACGTGGTGCTCTTCGACGGCCGCAACGCCTTCGAAGCCGAGATCGGCCGGTTCGAGGGGGCGATCGTGCCGGGGGTCTCCAGCACCCGCGAGTTCGTCGAGCAGCTCGACGCCGGCGTCTACGACCACCTCAAGGGCCGGCCCGTCGTCACGTACTGCACCGGCGGCATCCGCTGCGAGGTGCTGTCGAGCCTGATGACGGCGCGCGGCTTCGGCGAGGTGTACCAGCTCGACGGCGGCGTCGTCCGCTACGCCGAGGCGCGGCGCGACCGCGGGCTGTGGAAGGGGGCCCTGTACGTCTTCGACGGCCGCGGCTCCGTCTCCTTCTCCCCCGACGCCGAGGTGCTGGGCCGCTGCACCTCGTGCGCCGCGCCGACCAGCCGGATGCGCAACTGCACCGACCTCTCCTGCCGCGCCCAGCTCGTCGTGTGCGCGGACTGCGATGCGGCGGCCTGCGCCGCGCACGCGGGCCCTACGCTCGTGCCATGAGCATCGAAGCGCGCGGGCGCACCCTCGTCGACCTCCACACCGCCCCCGAGCTGCTGCAGGTGGTGAACGTCTGGGACGTGATCAGCGCGACCACGATCGCCGCGCTCCCGGAGACCCGGGCGCTCGCGACCGCCAGCCACTCCATCGCGGCGGCGTTCGGCTACGAGGACGGCGAGCGGATCCCGCTGGAGCTGCACCTCGGCATGATCGAGCGCATCGTCGCCGCCGTCGAGGTCCCGGTCTCGGCCGACCTCGAGGCGGGCTACGGCGACGCGGGCGAGACGGTCCGGCGCGCGATCGGGATCGGCGTCGTGGGCGCGAACCTCGAGGACCAGGCGAAGCCGCTCCCGGAGGCGCTGCGGGCGGTCGAGAAGGCCGTCGCCGCGGCCGAGGAGGAGGCGGTGCCCTTCGCGCTCAACGCCCGCACGGACGTGTTCCTCCGCGCCGGCGACCGCGACCGCGGCGAGGTCCTGGCCGACGCGATCGAGCGCGGCCGCGCGTACCTCGACGCCGGCGCTACCTGCTTCTTCGTCCCCGGGCTGCTCCAGGACGCCGAGCTGGAGTCCCTCGTCGCCGCCCTCGGGCGGCAGCGGGTCAGCGTCATCGGCGTCCCCGGATCGCAGTCCCCCGCCCGCTTCGAGGAGCTCGGGCTGGCCCGCGTCTCCTACGGTCCGTGGACGCAGCGCGTCGCCCTGACGGCGCTCCAGGACGCGGCCTCCGCCCTCTACTCCGGCGGATCGCTCCCCGAGGGCACCCGGCCCCTGAACTGACCGCCCGGCCGCGGGCCCGCGGGCGTAGCGTGGGCCCATGTACCGAGCCATCGTCGTCGAGCGGCACTCCGACTCCGACACCGAGACCCCCAACCGAGTCCGCCTCCTCGAGCGCGACGATCCCGACCGCTCGCACGGCGACGTGTCGATCGCCGTCGAGTACTCGAGCGTCAACTACAAGGACGCCCTGGCGCTGGCGGGGCGGCCCGGGATCGTGCGCCGCACCCCGCTCGTCGCCGGCATCGACCTGGTCGGCACCGTGGAGTACGCGGACGGCGAGGCGGGCGAGCGCTTCGACTCCGGCGACCGGGTGGTGCTCAACGGCGCCGGCCTTGGCGAGCGCCACGACGGCGGGCTCGCCGAGCGGGCGCGTGTCGACTCCGCGTCGCTGCTCCGGCTGCCCGGCGCCATCTCGGCGGCACGGGCCGGAGCGATCGGCACCGCCGGCTTCACGGCGATGCTGGCCGTGCTGGCGCTCGAGCGGCACGGCGTGCGGCCGGGCAGCGGTCCCGTCCTGGTGACGGGGGCCTCGGGAGGCGTGGGGTCGCTCGCCGTCGCGCTCCTGGCGCGCCTGGGCCACGAGGTCGTCGCCTCGACCGGCCGGCTCGGCGAGCACGGCGCTCTGCTCCAGCGCTTGGGCGCCTCCGACGTCATCGACCGCGCCGAGCTGCAGGAGGGCGGGAAGCCGCTGCAGTCCGAGCGCTGGGCGGGAGCGGTGGACTCCGCCGGCTCGCACACGCTCGCGAACGCCCTCGCGCAGACGCGGTGGGGCGGCACCGTGGCGGCGTGCGGTCTCGCGCAGGGCCCGGACCTGCCGGTGAGCGTGATGCCGTTCATCCTGCGCGGAGTGACGCTGGCCGGCATCAACTCGGTGGAGGCGCCGCGCAAGCTCCGCGAGGAGGCCTGGCGCCGCCTCGCCCACGACCTCGACCTGGAGCTGCTCGACGAGCTGACGACGACGGTGCCGCTCGGCGGGGCGGTCGACGCGGCCGAGGACGTGCTCGCCGGCCGCTCGCACGGTCGGACGCTGGTGGACGTCCGCGCCTGAGGGCACGGCGTCGGCAGAGGGCGTCCGCCCGCCTCGAGCGTGGAGGAGGGGGCGCCCCGGCCGGCGCTGCGGGGCGGCTGCTCGTGCGGCGGTGCGCTACTCCGCAGCCTCGGTGGCGCCGCTCGGCTCGGCCGACGCGTGACCGACGGAGGAGTCGGGGCGCGCGGCGCGGGGCTTCGCCGGCGTGCGGGGCTTCGGCGCGGGCTTCGCGGCCGGAGCCGGCTTCGCGGGGGCGGGGTCGGCGGACTCGGATCCGGCGGGCTTCGGCTCGGCGGGCTTCGATCCCGCGGCCTTTTTCTCGGCGGGCTTCGGCTCCGCGGGCTTCACCGGAGCTGCGGAGTCGATCGGCTCGGAGCCGATGACGTCCACGGGCGCGGAAGCCCCGGACTCGGCCGGCGTGCTCGCGGCGGTCCGAGCACTCGTTTTCGGAGCGCCCTTCGGCGTGGCCTTCGGGCTCTTCGGAGCGGCCCCCGCTGCTGACTCCGTCGGCGCCGCGACGTCCTCCGCGGCCCGGTCAGCCGCCGGAGCCGCGGTCGCCGCCGCCGCCGCGCTCCCGCCGCTCGCCGCCTCCTGACCCTCGACCACCGTCGCCGGACCCGCCGCCTCCGCGGCCACGGCCGCGGCCTCCGCCGCCTTCGCCCTCTTCTTCGCGCGCTTCTCCGCGGCGGCCGCCTGGGCCCGCTCCGCCTGCTCGGCGACCTCGGGGACGATCACGAGGTCGTCGGTCTCGATCACGGGGATCGCCGCGGTCGTCGTCCCCAGCTGGAGGGCCGCGATCAGCTCGGGAGCGTGCTTGGTGCTCACGATCAGGCGGGAGTAGTCCTCGTCGACCAGGTCGATCACGACGGCCGAGGCGGTGCGCTTGATCAGCAGGAAGTCCTTGCCGCCGTGGAACTTCCACGTGCCGGCCGCGAGCGTGAGCGGCACCGCGGTGCCCGGCGCGCGGATGCCCCGCACCCAGATCCAGGGGTCCTCGGTGACCGTCGCCGAGCGGATGCTCGACCGGTCGACGACGACGTCGCTGCGGTGGAACGCGAGCAGTCGCTCGGCCGCGGTGAGGCGGAGTTCGAGGCGGTCGGGGAGCACGGTCACGACGGGCATGCCTCTAGTCTGCCCCGCCGCCCGCCGCCGGGTCAGCGCCGGATCGCACAACGATGCCCCGCCGCTCGCGTGGGTGGCAGCATGGTCGGATGCCGATGGATCCGGACGAGGCGCGCCTCCTCGACGCGCTGCTGGCCGAGCGGCAGGCCGAGACGCGCGACGAGGCGGCCCGGCTCGAGGCCTCGCTGGCCGAGCTCCTGCGCGACCGTGCCGACGGCACCGCCGATGACGAGCACGACCCGGAGGGCACGCCGCTCTCGGCCGAGTGGTCGCGGGTGGCCGGAGTCCGCGACGCTCTCGCCCGCACGGCGCGCGAGCTCGACGCCGCTCGCACCCGCCTCGGCACCGGCGGCTACGGGGACTGCGCCTCGTGCGGCCGCCCGATCGGAGCCGCCCGCCTCGCCGCCCGGCCCACGGCCGAGCTCTGCATCGACTGCGCCCGGCTAGCGGAGTCGCGCATCCGCTGACGCCCCGCGAGGCGAGCCTGCGGCATGCCCTCCGCCTGAAGGCCCCCACAGATCCCGGCGTGCGGAAACCCGGTTTCTCCTGCGAGCATTCACACCCGGTCGCGTCCCTCGAACAGGTCTGACGGACCACCCCCTCCCCCCCTGCTCGAAAGGCACTCCTGCGATGACCGAGACGTCGACCGCCCGATCGACCGGCGCCCCTCCCGCCCCCGACAAGCGCGCCTGGCGCTCGCTGATCGTCCTGCTCGCGGGCATGTTCATCGCCCTGCTCGACACGACCATCGTGAACGTGGCGCTGCCCACCATCCGCACCACGCTCGACGCCTCCGAGTCGACGCTCTCCTGGATCATCTCCGGCTACGCCCTCGCGTTCGGCCTCGCCCTCATCCCCGCCGGCCGCCTCGGCGACCGCTTCGGGCACAAGTGGGTCTTCGTCAGCGGCATCGCCCTCTTCACCGTCGCCAGCTTCGCGTGCGGACTGGCCGCGGACGACACCCAGCTCGTCATCGCCCGCATCGTGCAGGGCCTGGCGGGCGGCGTCTTCGTCCCGGCGGTCAACGCCTACATCCAGCTCCTCTTCCGCGGTCCCTCGCGCGGCAAGGCCTTCGCGGTGATGGGCGCGGTCCTCGGCGTCTCGTCGGCGCTCGGCCCGATCATCGGCGGCCTGATCATCCAGGCCTTCGGCGACGAGAACGGCTGGCGCCTGGTCTTCTGGGTGAACCTGCCCATCGGCGTCGCGACCCTGATCGCCGCCGCGGTCCTCCTCCCCGCCCGCCGCGACCTCGAGGCCGGCGACCGCGCCCCGAGCGGAGGCGTCGACTGGCTCGGCCTCGTGCTCGTCTCCGGCGGCCTGGTCGCCCTGCTCGTCCCGCTCATCCAGGGCGAGGACGAGGGCTGGCCGCTGTGGACCTTCCTCTCGATCGCCGGCGGAGTCCTGCTCCTCGCCGCGTTCGGCGCCTGGGAGGTCCTCCACGTCCGCCGCGGCCGCGCTCCCCTGGTGCCGCCGTCGCTGTTCCGCCACCCGGCCTTCACCGGAGGCGTGATCCTCGCGCTGGTCTACTTCGCGGCCTTCACGAGCATCTTCTTCACCATCTCGCTGCTCTGGCAGTCGGGCCTCGGCCACACCGCGCTCGAGTCGGGCCTGGTCTCGATCCCCTTCGCGATCGGCAGCATCATCAGCTCCTCGCAGAGCAACCGGATGACCGCGCGCCTGGGGCGCAACGTCCTGGTGATGGGCAGCGGGCTCCTCGCCATCGGGCTCGGCTGGGTCTGGCTGGTGCTGCTGACCGCGACCCCGGACTCGATCAGCAACTGGCAGCTCCTGCCGCCGCTGCTGATCGCGGGCCTCGGCAACGGCTTCTTCATCGCCCCGAACGTGCAGTTCATCGTCTCGACCGTCGACCCGCAGGACGCGGGCGCGGCGAGCGGCGTGATCTCGGCGATCCAGCGCATCGGCTCGGCCGTGGGCATCGCGGTCATCGGCAGCGTGCTGTTCGGGAGCCTCGTCATCACGGGTCCGGACACGGTCGCCTCGGGCTTCCTCGACGCCGCGGCTCCCGCGATGCTCCTCAGCACCCTGATGGCGGTCGCCGCTTTCGCGCTGGTGTTCGTGCTGCCGAAGTCGGTCTCGCGCCGGGGCTGAGGGCCCCTGCCCGGTCGCCGCACGCCGGCGGTCGGGCGCGCGGGACGTCCGCCGCCCGGAGATCCGGTGCGGCGGGCCCCCCGTCTGATCCGCGGGTGGCCCGGGAGCCTACGCCCGAGCGGCCGCCGCGGCCTTCGCCGCCGCCGGCAGCGCGTCCACGATGCGCCCGATCGCCGCGTCATCGTGCGCGGCCGAGACGAACCAGGCCTCGTACACCGACGGCGGCAGCGAGACGCCCGCGTCGAGCATCGCGTGGAAGAACGCCGGGTAGCGGAACGACTCCTGCGCCTGGACCTCGGCGTAGTCCCGCACCGGCCGGCCCAGGTCCGTGAACATGAAGCTGAAGAGGCTCCCGGCCGTCTGCACCGTGTGCGCGACGCCCTCGGCCGTCAGCGCCGCCGACACCTCGCGCTGGAGCGTCAGCGCCGTGGCGTCCAGCGAGGCGTAGACCGCGTCGTTGGCCAGCTGCAACGTCCGGATGCCCGCGGCCACCGCGACCGGGTTCCCGGAGAGGGTGCCCGCCTGGTACACCGGCCCGAGCGGCGCCAGGTGGTCCATGACGTCCGCACGGCCGCCGAGAGCCGCGACCGGCATCCCTCCGCCGATGACCTTGCCGAAGGTGTAGAGGTCGGCCCGGTACGGAGCCTCGGCGCCGCGGTTCTCGAGCCCCCACCAGCCGCCGGCGCTCACGCGGAAGCCGGTGAGCACCTCGTCCATGATCAGCAGCGAGCCGTTCGCGTGCACGAGGTCGGCGAGGGCCGCGTTGAAGCCCGGGTCCGGAGCGACGACGCCCATGTTGGCGGCCGCGGCCTCGGTGATGACCGCCGCGATGTCGGCGCCGCGCTCGGCCAGGACCGCGCGCACCGCCTCGAGGTCGTTGTACGGCAGCACGATCGTCTGGGCCGCGGTCGCGGCCGTGACGCCGGCGGAGGCGGGCAGCGAGAGGGTCGCGAGACCGGAGCCGGCATCGGCGAGCAGTCCGTCGGAGTGGCCGTGGTAGTGGCCGGAGAACTTGATCAGCAGGTCGCGGCCGGTGACGCCGCGGGCGAGGCGGATCGCCGTCATCGTCGCCTCGGTGCCGGTGGAGACCAGGCGGAGCTTCTCGATCGGCGAGACTCCCCCGGCCGTGATCCGCGCCTCGACCAGCTCGGCGAGATCCGTCTCGGCGGGAGTGGACGCGCCGAACGAGAGACCGCGGGCGGCCGCCTCCTGCACCGCCGCGACGACCTCGGGGTGCGCGTGCCCGAGGACGGCGGGGCCCCAGGAGCAGACGAGGTCGACGTACTCGCGCCCGTCCGCGTCCGTGATGAACGGGCCGGCGGCCGAGACCATGAAGCGCGGGGTCCCGCCGACCGAGCGGAACGCTCTGACGGGCGAGTTGACGCCTCCGGGGATCGCGTGTCGGGCACGCTCGTACAGGGTGTCGTTAGCCGAGGTGGTCACCCCTCCAGGGTACGCGCGCCGCCCGGCGCCCTCGCGCCGGAGGAGCGCTTTCGGACGAGATGCCGAGTCTCGCTCCCGGGAGGAGGAGCGGCTACTTCAGCAGGTCGCGAGCGATCTCGACGGCCCAGTAGGTGAGAACCGCGTCGGCCCCCGCGCGAAGGATCCCCGTGACCGACTCCAGGATCGCCGGCTCGCGCGAGATCCAGCCGTTCGCGGCGGCGGCCTCGATCATCGCGTACTCCCCCGACACCTGGTACGCCCAGACCGGCACGTCCGAGACGGAGGCGACGTCCGAGAGCACGTCGAGATAGCTCATGGCGGGCTTCACCATCACCACGTCGGCACCCTCGGCGAGGTCGAGGGTCGCCTCGCGCAGGCCCTCGCGGCGGTTCGCCGGGTCCTGCTGGTAGGTGCGGCGATCGCCCTCGAGCGTGGACTGCACGGCCTCGCGGAACGGACCGTAGAAGCTGGAGGCGTACTTCGCCGAGTACGCGAGGATCGCGGTGTCGAGGTGCCCGGCGCCGTCGAGAGCGGCGCGGATCGCTCCGACCTGGCCGTCCATCATCCCCGAGAGCCCGAGCAGGTGGGAGCCGGCCTCGGCCTGGGCGAGCGCCATCTCCTCGTAGCGGAGGAGCGTGGCGTCGTTGTCGACGCGCCCGCGGTCGTCGAGCACGCCGCAGTGGCCGTGGTCGGTGAACTCGTCCAGGCACAGGTCGGTCTGCACGACCAGCGCGTCGCCGACCTCCTCCACGACGACCCGCGTCGCGGCGTTGAGCACGCCGTCGGGGTCGGTCGCACCGGAGCCGACCGCGTCGCGCGTGGTGGGCACGCCGAACAGCATCACGCCACCGATCCCCGCCTCGGCCGCCTCTGTCACCGCTCCGCGGACGCTGTCCAGCGAGTGGTGCATCACCCCCGGCATCGACCCGATCGGCCGGGCCTCGGTGATCCCCTCGGCCACGAAGAGGGGCAGGATCAGCTGCGCCGGGTGGATGCGCGTCTCCTGGACGAGACGGCGGAGTGCGGGGGTCGTGCGGAGGCGGCGCGGGCGGATGGCAGTCATGTCCTCCAGCGTAATCCCGCCCCGCCGAGCACCTCCCGGGAGCGCGGACGCCCCACCCCGTGGAGGTGCTCCGGACGCACCACGTCTGCCGAGAGGCGGGTCGCTGCCCTGTGGGGCGAGGCCCGCCCCTCCCGGCCGACATCGCGCCGGAGAGGCGGCTCAGCGGGGAGCGCGCTCCGTGGCGACGGCGGCGACCGCGTCGATGAGGGAGGAGGCCGAGCGCTCGTCGGCGACGACGTCGACGCGCAGGCCGAAGGCGCGGGCGTCCTTCGCGGTCTGCGGGCCGATCGCGGCGACGAGGATCGACTCGGGCACCGGGCCGAGCTGCTTCTGGACCTGCTCCGCGACGCTGCCCGAGGTGACGAGGATCGCGTGCACGGCTCCGCCGGCGACATCCGCCACGACGCGCTCCTCCACCGGGACGCCGACCGTGCGGTAGGCGACCACGGAGCGCACGTCGTGCCCGATGCGGGTGAGGCCCTCGGTGAGCAGCGGCTTGGCGATCTCGGACCGCAGCGTCAGCACGCGCAGGGGGTGCCGGCCGCCGGTGGCCTCCTCCCACTCGGCCAGGAGGCCGCGGGCGGAGTTGTCCTCGGAGGGGACGAGGTCGACGGAGTAGCCGGCGGCGACGAGCGCGGCCGCCGTGGTCTCGCCGACCGCCGCCACCTTGGTGCTCGCGGGCACGGTGGTGCGCAGGAGGGACAGGACGTCGACCGTGGTGGCGCTCGTGACGGTCATCCAGTCGAAGGCGCCGGCCTCGAGGTCGGCGAGGGCCTGCTCGAGCGCCGGGAAGTCGTCGGTCGGCGCGAAGTTGATCATCGGAGCGACGACGGGCGAGGCTCCCTTGGCACGGAGAGCGGCGGCGACACCGTCCCCCCACGGGCCTCCGCGGGGGACGAGGATGCGCCACCCCTGCAACGGCTTCTCCCACTGGGAGTAGGCGGCGGGGACGATCACGAAGGGGCTCCCAGGGGTGCGAGTTCGGCGGCACCCGCACCGAGAAGCGCGTCAGCGAGCAGAGAGCCGCAACGGAACGCGGCTTCGACGACGGGCAGTTCGCGACCACCATACTGCGGATCCGCCCGGTGTCGACCACCGCCGACCGAACCGTTATCGACCGGCTCCGCGACCTCCCGTGCGAGGGACGCCGTGCCGTCGACGGCGAAGACCACGCCGTGCAGGACCACGCGGTCCTCCTCGACGACTGCGGAGGCTCCGATCGGAGCGGCGCACCCGGCCTCGAGGGAGGCGAGGAGCGACCGCTCGGCCGTGATCGCCGCGCGGGTCGGCACGTGCTCGACCGCCGCGAGAGCGGCACGCAGCTCCTCCGACGGCTCCTCGTCGCGCACCTCGATGGCCAGCGCTCCCTGACCGGGGGCGTGCGGGGAGACGTCGAAGCCGAGCACCTCGGTGATCGCGTCGACACGGCCGAGGCGGCGCAGGCCGGACAGGGCGAGCACGATCGCGTCCAGCGGCGAGTCGCTGCCGGGCAGCACCCTCCGGAGCCTGGTGTCGATGTTGCCGCGGATGTCCACGATCCCGAGGTCCGGACGGGCGGCCAGCAGCGCCGCGCGCCGACGGGGCGAGCCCGTGCCCACGCGGGCTCCGACCGGCAGGGTCGCCAGGGTGAGCCCGTCGCGGGCGCAGAGCGCGTCGCGCGGGTCCTCCCGCTCGGGGACCGCTCCGAGCAGCAGGCCCTCCACCGGAGCGGTGGGCAGGTCCTTCAGCGAGTGCACGATCGCATCGCAGCGCCCGGCGAGCAGCGCGTCGCGCAGGGCGCTGACGAACACGCCGGTGCCGCCGAGGGAGGCGAGCGAGCCGCGCATGCGGTCGCCGTCCGACTCGATGCGCACCAGCTCCACGGGGACCCCCGCGGCGGCCGACATCAGATCGGCCGTCATCCGGGTCTGCGCCACCGCGAGCGCGCTCGCGCGGGTGCCGACTCTGATGCTCACGACAGACGACTCCTCATCACGGTGCGACTCCCGCCAGGGCGGGCTTGAACCCCGCTCGCACGTTCTCGCAGCAGCCGGGGCGGCAGACGTCGTACCAGGGGCCGAGCGCCGTCATCGAGGGCCGGTCCTCGGTCGGCACGCCGTTGACGCGCTCGAGGACCAGGTCGATCAGGCCGGAGACGTAGACCGGGTCCGTGCCGGGGGTCGCGACGCGGAGCGCGACGAGTCCTTGCTCCTCCGAGGTCTCGAGGGCCTCGTTGTCGAGGTCCCACATGACCTCCATGTGGTCGGACACGAAGCCGAGCGGGACGATCAGCAGCGCGCGGCGGCCGCGGGCCGGCAGCTCCGCGATGGCGTCGTTGATGTCCGGCTCGAGCCAGGGCTGGGTGGGCGGGCCGGAGCGCGACTGGTAGACCAGCTGCCAGGGCACGTCCTCGTCCGTGGCGGCGGCCATGACGACCTCGGCGACGGCGAGGTGCTGCGCCTCGTAGGCGCCGCCCGGTCCGAACTCGTGCACGTCGACGACGGTGCCGTCGTCGTGGCGCTCGTGGGGTCCGCTGCGCTCGGCGTCGGCCATGGGGATCGAGTGCGTCGAGAACAGCACCTCCACCTCGGACGTGACATCGAGGTCGGGCATCCGCTCGCGCAGCTCGTCGAGCCCGTCGTGGACGGCCTTGACGAACGGCATGACGAAGCCGGGGTGGTCGAAGAACTGGCGCACCTTGTCGATCCGCAGCTCGCCCTCGAGGCCGGTCGCTTCGAGCGCCGCCGCGTAGTCCTCGCGGTACTGCCTGCAGGACGAGAAAGAGGAGTACGCGCTGGTGGCGATGGCGAGCAGGTTGGTGAACCCGCGCTCCTTCGCCTCGGCGACGGCCTCGCTCATGTAGGGCGCCCAGTTGCGGTTGCCCCAGAGCACGGGGAGGTCGATGCCGCGGTTCGCGAGCTCGGCCTCGAGCGCCTTCTTCAGCGCACGGTTCTGCGCGTTGATCGGGCTGACGCCGCCGAAGTGGCGGTAGTGGTGGGCGACCTCCTCGAGGCGCTCCTCCGGGATGCCGCGGCCGCGGGTGACGTTGCGGAGGAACGGGATGACGTCGTCCTGACCCTCGGGCCCGCCGAAGCCGGCGAGGAGGATCGCGTCGTAGGCCACGGGGACCTCGACGTGCTCGGGGCCGGACGCCGCCGCAGGGGTGGCCCCGCGGACGAGGATCGGCTCGCTGGTCGTGTCGCTCATCGGAGCACCTCGGCGATCTGGTCGGCGTCGATGCGCCGTCCTGTGTAGAAGGGGACTTCCTCGCGCACGTGGCGGCGGGCCTCCGTGGCGCGCAGGTCGCGCATGAGGTCGACGAGGTTGACGAGCTCCTCGTCCTCGAGGGCGAGGATCCACTCGTAGTCGCCGAGCGAGAACGAGGCGACCGTGTTGGTCAGGACGGAGCGGAACCGCGAGCCCTGGCGCCCGTGCTGGGCGAGCATCGCGCGGCGCTCCTCCTCGGGGAGGATGTACCACTCGTAGGAGCGGACGAAGGGGTAGACCGTGAGCCAGCGGGCCGGCGCCTTCCCGCGCATGTAGGCGGGGAGGTGATTCGAGCTGAACTCGGCGTCGCGGTGCACGCCCATCGCGTTCCACGTCGGCAGGAGGCCGACCAGCAGCTCCGTGCGCCGCAGCTCGCGGTAGGCCCGCTGCAGCTCCTCGGGCGCCGGGCCCGTGAACCACAGCATGATGTCGGCGTCGGCGCGCAGGGCCGAGACGTCGTAGGTGCCGCGGACGGTCACGCCCTCGCCCTCGAGCTGGGCGACGAGGTGCTCGTACTGCTTCACCGCGGGATCCACGGCGTCGCTGGAGAGGGTGAACGGACGTGCGGGATCCCTGCGGAGAACCGCCCAGAGCGTGTATCCCAGGGCCTGATCGGAGTGATCCTGATCGGCGGGGGGCTGCGGCGCCGGAGCGGCGGCGCTCGTGTCGGGGGCGGACTGAACGGGACCCGCCGTGCCGGCGGTCTGATCGGTCATTGATCCATCATCCCTCCGCTCGTGCCGATGCACAAAAGCGGCGGGGGCTCTGGCGCCGGAGGGCCCGGGACGCTAGCGCCCCGGGCCCTCCAGCGCTCAGTCCTCGATGATCTGCTTCGCGACGCCCCAGACGACGAGGCCCACGGCGGCGGCGGCGCCGACCGCTCCGGCGATCAGCGCGGAGGGGTTCTGGCGGCGCACCACCTGGAGCTTGCGCTCGATCGTCCGCTGGGCGGTACGCACCTTGCGCGGCACGTTGACCTTGTACTCGATCGCGTCGAGGGTCGCGGCGAGCTCGGAGCGAGCGCGCTCGATGTCGGCCTTCAGCTGGCCGGGCTTCAGCTCCGCCGGGTCGACGAAGCGGGGCGTGGTGCTGCTGACGGATCGCTCAGTTGTCATAGCTGCCCACTCCCTTGAACGCCTGGACGTCCTTCTTGATGCTGTCGATCGAGTCCTGCGGCACCGGCGGCACGGCCTTCTTGATGGTGCGCACGCCGACGAGGGCGAGGATCACGGCCACCAGGAGGAAGAAGACCGTCACGATCAGCGCCGACAGCCAGGCCGGAAGCCAGGAGGCGATGCCGATGATCGCGAAGGCGACCAGCGTCGCCCACGCGGTCAGGAGGAGGAAGGCCGCGACCGCGAACAGGCCGACGGCCAGACCCGCGCTCTTCGCCTTGCCCGCCAGCTCGTTCTTCAGCGAGGCGACCTCGGCCTTGACGAGCTCGATCACGAGGCCGGGCAGGTCGCTGACCAGCTCTCCCAGTGATCGGGCGTTCTTGGGATTGCGTTCGTTCACCACGGGAGCTCCTCGAGGGTGGGACGTGCCGGCCGGCGCGCGCCTGGCACGGCCGGAGGGATGAGCACTAGGCCCTGCTGGTGGAGGTGGACGTCGTCGACCCGCCGGAGCCGGCCGACGCCGCGGCCTCGTCGACCTTCGAGGCCGCCTTGCGGGCGGCCGCCGACGCCTCCGCGTCGCTCGCTCCCTGGGCCTTCCTGCCGCCGGACACGGCCTTGACGACCACCGAGCGCACGACCTCGTACGCCTTGTCCGAGACGCTGCTCAGCTGGGTCTTCGCGGCACCGCCGACGGCGCCCGCGACGTCCTGCACCGGCTGGGTCCGCCAGAAGCGGCCTGCCGCCGAGGCGATCTGCTCGTACCGCTTGCGGCCGGCGCGTGCTCCCAGCACGTACCCGGCTGCGGCTCCTGCCACGAAAAGAATCTTGCCCTTCACGCCTACTCCTCGTCCTGGGTCGCTCTCGCGATCGTCCACGCGGTCGGTGACCACTCGTGCCGGGGCACGCCGCGCGCTCGCGCGGATGCCTGGGCCTAAGAGTAGCCGTCGGCGTCGTGGGCGTCGCTCGGCAGCCCGACTCCTTGACGCACCAGTCGGCGCCGGATAAGGGCGGCCGTCTCGGCGGCGTGCGGGAGCACCGAGGCGAGGCCCGTGCCCGCGATCCAGGTGCCGGTCACGGCGACTCCCTCGATCGGGAGGAGCGCCTCGCGGAACGCCTCCAGGTGCGCGCGGCGGCCGAGCGCCGCGGCGGGCCGGACGTTGGCCCAGCGCACCCGGGCGGAGTCGACGAGCGAGGCCGGATCGAGGGCGAGTCCGAGCAGCGTCGAGGCGTCGAGCAGGGCGATCGCCGCCGCCTCGGCATCGGTGCGCCCCTCGAGCGGCGGGCGCTCGCCCGGGCGCCCGTAGGAGAGGCGCAGCACGTGGCGCCCGGGAGGGAGGGAGGCGGCCAGCCAGTCCCACTTCGCGGTCGCGTGCGTGATCGCCTTGGCCGTGACGTCGGTGGCGGTGGGCGCCACGAGCACACCGGAGCCGCGGGGGGCTGCGTCCAGGCGGGCGTCGTCGAGGACGAGGGTCACCAGCTCGACGGAGTCGTGGGGCGCCTCGTCGGCGCGCTCCGCGACGGCGGGGGCGAGGCCGGCCAGCAGCGCCCGGGCGTCGCGCTCCGGCGTCGAGACGATCACCGCTCGGGCGCTCAGAGTGCCGTCGGCGAGGGTCAGGACGAAGTCCCCGTCGGAGCCCTCGAGCCGCTGCACGGAGGCGCCGGTGCGGATCTCGCCGGAGAGGTAGTCGATCCGCTGGACCAGCGCGGCGACCAGGCGGTGCATCCCGCCCTCGAGCCCGCGGACCGCGACTCCGGCCGGGAGGTTCGCGCGGAGGGCGGCCACTGCCCGGGCGAGGGAGCCCGCGCGGGTGAGCGCGCCGTTCAGTCCGGGTGCGGCCAGGTCGACGTCGATGTCGTCCGGCCGGCTCGAGTAGACGCCGGAGACGACCGGCGCGACCAGGTCCTCGAGCACGCGCTCGCCCATCCGGGTGCGCACCAGCTCGGCGAGGGAGTGCGCGCGGCCGATGCGCAGCACCGGCATCAGGGTGTCGAGCCAGGCGCGCCACGCGCCGCGGCGGCCGATCGCCCGCACGACGTCGGGGGCGAGCGGCGTGCCGGGGATGCCGAGAATGCCGGCCCGGGGCGACGGCACGGAGCGGCCGCCCGAGAGGTGCAGCCACGAGCCGTGCGTCCGCGGCTCGACGATCGACTCGGCGAGCGGGACGCCGTCGAGGGTCAGCGCGGCGAGCGCCCGCTCGACGTGGCCGCCCCGGGTGGCGAAGCTCTCGGCGCCCGCGTCGAGCGCGGCTCCGGCCAGGGCGAGCGGAGAGACGGAGCCGCCGACCCGCTCCCCCGCCTCGAGCACCACGACGCGCAGGCCGATGCGCAGGCACTCCGCGGCGGCGGCGAGCCCCGCCACTCCGCCGCCGACGACCGCGACGTCGTACGACGCGGCGTCGCGGGGGCGCTCCTCGCTCACGGCCGCCAGGCGTGCACGAACGCGACGAGGCGCGTGAGCACGTCGGGGTCGGTCTCGGGCGGTACGCCGTGGCCGAGGTTGAGCACGTGCGCGGGGGCGCTCAGGCCCCGGCGGAGCACGTCGTCGACGTGGGCCTCGAGGACCTCCCACGGCGCGGTCAGCAGCGCCGGGTCGACGTTGCCCTGCACCGGCACGAAGCCGCCGAGGCGGTGGTTGGCCTCGTCGAGCGGGATCCGGTAGTCGACGCCCACCACGTCGGCGCCGATGCCGTGCATCGCTCCGAGCAGCTCGCCGGTGCCGACGCCGAAGTGCACGATCGGGACGTTGCGGCGCGTCTCCCCGTGGTCGAACGCGAGGTCGCGCACGTGGACGAGGGCGCGCGCGGAGGCGGGAGCGACGTGGGTCGTGTAGTCCGAGAGCGAGAGCGCCCCGGCCCAGGAGTCGAAGAGCTGCGCGGCGCTGGCCCCGGCGAGCACCTGCGCCCGGAGGAAGCGGCCGGTGACCTCGGCGGTCCACTCCATCAGCTGAGCCCAGGCGGCGGGGTCGGCGTGCATCATCGTCCGCGCGCGCAGGTGGTCCTTGGACGGGCCGCCCTCCACCAGGTAGGCGGCCAGGGTGAAGGGAGCGCCGGCGAAGCCGATGAGCGGTGTGTCGCCGAGGCCCGCGACGGTGCGGCGCACGCCCTCGCGGATGGGCTCGAGCGTCTCGTCGAGCACGGACGGGTCGATCGAGGCGAGCTCGGCGACGTCGGCGGCCGTGCGCACCGGCTTCTCGAGCACCGGACCGCGCCCGGGGACGATGTCGACGCCGACGCCCGCGAGCCGCAGCGGGATCACGATGTCGCTGAAGAAGATGGCCGCGTCCACTCCGTGGCGCCGCACCGGCTGCAGAGTGATCTCGCTCGCCAGCGCCGGGTCGAGGCAGGCGTCGAGCATCTTCGTGTCGGTGCGCAGGGCCCGGTACTCCGGGAGGCTGCGGCCGGCCTGGCGCATGAACCAGACGGGCGTCCTCTCGCCCCGCTCGGAGCGGTAGGCGCGCAGGAGCAGCGAGTCGGCCGTGCGGCCGGCGGAGAGGGGGTGCAGCGGATCGAGCAGGCCGTCGGTGGGGGAGGTCACCGCGGCATTATTCCAGGCGCATCCGTGCATTCCTCCCCAGTCCGGGGACCCCGCCCCGCAGAGCGCGCGTAGACTGACGTGGTGCTTCTGTGTCTGACGGCGTCGCACAAGAACGCCAGCTTCGATCTCCTCGAGAAGCTCTCCGTCGACTCCTCCGCCGTGACCGCGGCCCTCTCCGAGGGGATCGACTTCGTCTCCGGAGCCGTCGTCGTCGCGACCTGCAACCGCTTCGAGGCCTACCTCGACATCGAGGAGCCGCTGACCGCCGCGCAGGCCGTCGCCGTCGAGGCCGCCACCGCCGCCGTCAGCGCCGCGACCGGCGTCGAGCAGGACGAGCTGCGCGGGAGCGTCGACGTCGTCTCGGGCGACCGGGTGGCCGAGCACCTCTTCGCCGTCTCCAGCGGGCTCGAGTCCGTCGTGGTCGGCGAGGGCGAGATCGCGGGCCAGGTCCGCCGCTCCCTCGAGGAGGCGCGCCGCCTCGGCACCACCTCCTCCGAGCTCGAGCGGCTGTTCCAGCGCGCCTCGCAGACCTCGCGCGGCATCAAGAACCGCACCGGCCTCGGCAGCGCCGGCCGCTCGATCGTGCGCCTCGCGCTCGACCTGGCCGCGAGCCGCGTCACCGACTGGCGGGCCGCCCGCGTCCTCCTCGTCGGCACCGGCAGCTACGCGCGGGCGACCGTCGCGGCCCTGCGCGACCGCGGAGTGGTGGACATCGCCGTGCACTCCCCCTCCGGCCGTGCCGAGGGCTTCGCCGCCCGCCGCTCGCTCCGGCCCATCGCCGCCTCCGATCTCCCGCTCGAGGCGGTCTCGGCCGACATCGTCATCACCTGCACCACGACCCAGGAGCCGGTGCTCGACGCCGCTCTGCTCGCCGCCGGGCGCCTCCAGGGCTTCTCCCGCGAGCGCCAGCTCGTGATCGACCTGGGGTTGCCGCGCAACGTCGCCTCCGACGTCACCTCGGTCGCCGGCGTCGAGCTCCTCGACCTCGAGACGATCAGCCTGCACGCGCCTCTCGACGTGCTCGACGCGTCGCAGCAGGCGCGCGCGCTCGTCGACAAGGCGGCCCGGAAGTTCTCGGACGTCGCCGACGAGAAGAGCCTCACTCCGGCCGTCGTCGCCCTGCGCGCCCACGTGTTCGACGCGCTCGACGCCGAGATCGAGCGGGCCCGCTCGCGCGGCGACGAGGACGGCCGCACCGAGCAGGCGCTCCGCCACCTCGCCGGCGTCCTGCTGCACACCCCGAGCGTCCGCGCCCGCGACTACGCGCGCGCCGGAGCGCAGGAGGCGTACCTCACCGGGCTCGAGGCGCTCTTCGGCATCGAGGTCCCGGCCGAGCCCGCCGCCGCGCGCCCCGACTCTGACGCCGCCACCGCGTGAGCCTCCGGCTCCCCTTCGACGCGGAACCGCTGCGCTCCGCGCCGCTGCTCACCGAGCGCCTGCTCCTGCGTCCCCTCGGACCGGAGGACGCCGAGGACCACGCGCGCTACCAGGGCGACGCCGACGCCGTCCGGTTCCTCCGCTGGCCGGTGCGCACCCCCGAGGAGTCGCGGGCGCACCTGCAGCGCCGCCTCCCCTCGACACGGCTCGCCGCCGACGGCGACGTGGCCGTGCTGGCGATCGTCCCCCGGGAGGGCGTCCTCGCCGGGCGGATGATCGGCGACCTCACGCTCATCGCGACGTCCGTCGAGCAGGAGGCGGTCGAGATCGGCTGGGTGCTGCACCCGGAGGCGCAGGGGCGCGGCTACGCGACCGAGGCCGCCCGGGCGCTGCTCGACCTCGCGTTCGACACCCTCGGCGCCCACCGCGTGATCGCGCAGCTCGACGCTCGGAACACCGCCTCCGCCCGCCTCTGCGAGCGGCTCGGGATGCGCCTCGAGGCGAACCACCGGGAGGACGAGTTCTGCAAGGGCGAGTGGACCTCGACCCTCGTCTTCGCCCTGCTCGCCCGCGAGCGCTGACCGCAGGGCCGGCTGGTCCGCGCCCTCCGGGACGCCGCCGGCCCGTCCGGTCGGCGGCGTCCCGGGAGGAGCGTCAGGCCCCGCGGAGCCCGGTGAAGAGGTACGACTCGAGCTGCTCGAGCGGGATGCGCTCCTGCTTCATCGTGTCGCGGTCGCGGACGGTCACGGCGTCGTCCTCGAGCGAGTCGAAGTCGACGGTCACGCAGTACGGGGTGCCGATCTCGTCCTGGCGGCGGTAGCGGCGGCCGATCGCTCCGGAGTCGTCGAAGTCGACGTTCCAGAGCTGGCGCAGCTGGTCGGCGACGCGGCGCGCGAGCGGCGAGAGGGCCTCGTTGCGCGAGAGCGGCAGCACGGCCACCTTCACCGGCGCCAGGCGCGGGTCGAGGTGCAGCACGGTCCGCGTCTCGACCTTGCCCTTGGCGTTCGGCGGCAGCTCCTGCTCCTCGTAGGCGTCGACGAGGAACGCCATGAGCGCGCGGGTGAGACCGAACGACGGCTCGATCACGAACGGCACGTAGCGCTCGTTCTTGTTCTGGTCGAAGAACGAGAGGTCCTTGCCCGAGTGCTCGATGTGCGTCTTGAGGTCGTAGTCGGTGCGGTTCGCGACTCCCATCAGCTCGCCCCACTCGCCCGAGGCGAAGCTGAAGCGGTACTCGATGTCGACGGTGCGCTTCGAGTAGTGGGAGAGCTTGTCCTTCGGGTGCTCGTACTGCCGGATGTTCTCGGGGTTCATCCCGAGCCCGACGAACCAGTCCCAGGCGAGCTGCATCCAGGTCTCCTGCCACTCCTCGTCCGTGCCGGGCTCGACGAAGAACTCGAGCTCCATCTGCTCGAACTCGCGGGTGCGGAAGATGAAGTTGCCGGGGGTGATCTCGTTGCGGAACGCCTTGCCGATCTGGCCGATGCCGAAGGGCGGCTTGCGACGGGCGCTCTGCAGCACGTTCGCGAAGTTGGTGAAGATGCCCTGGGCGGTCTCGGGACGCAGGTAGTGCAGCCCCGACTCGTCGTCGACGACGCCGAGGTAGGTCTTCATCAGGCCCGAGAACTGCTTGATCTCGGTCCACTGGCCGACCTTGTCGGGGTGCTCCGGGTCCGGGATGTCGGCGAGGCCGTTCACGGGCGGGTGGCCGTTGACCTCCTCGTACTTCTCGAAGAGGTGGTCGGCGCGGTAGCGCTTGTGGGTGATCAGCGACTCGGTCAGCGGGTCCGAGAAGACGCCGACGTGTCCCGAGGCGTGCCAGATCGCCGTGGGCAGGATGACCGCGGAGTCCAGGCCGACGACGTCGCCCCGGCCCTGCACGAAGGTCTTCCACCACTGGCGCTTGATGTTCTCCTTGAACTCCACGCCGAGCGGCCCGTAGTCCCACGCGGAGCGGGTGCCCCCGTAGATCTCACCCGAGGGGAAGACGAATCCCCTGTGCTGCGCGAGGGTGATGACTTTGTCGAGGGTGGTGGGTTCTGCCACGGGTTGCTCCTCAGCTGTTCGGGCGCACGGGGCCCCGGCGCGCGCCGGCTGCGCGCGTCCTTCTGGTGTGCCCCCATGGTAGCCGCGGGGGCGCCGCGACGGTCCGCCCGCGGCGGGCATGATGAGCGGATGAGCACCCTCCCGCCGATCGTCGTGTCCGCCGTCGCCGTCCTCCGCGACCGGCGCGTCCTGATGGTCACGGCGCGGGGCCGCGACGTCCTCTACCTCCCCGGCGGCAAGGTCGACGAGGGCGAGAGCGGGATCGAGGCGGCGGCCCGCGAGGCCCGCGAGGAGCTCGGCGCCGTCGCGCTCGGCCTCGAGCCCCTGTTCACCGTCCGCACCCAGGCGCACGGCGAGCCGGAGGGGCGGGAGGTCCACATGAGCGTCTTCGCCGCCGAGCTCGACCGGGAGGCGCGCCCGAGCGGCGAGGTCGACTCGCTGCACTGGGTCGACGGCTCCGATGCGGGCCGCTGCCCGCCCGCCGGGGTCGAGACCCTCCGGCTGCTGCGCGGTCTCGATCTCGTCGACTGACCCTCCGGCTCCGGGCCGACCGCGGGGCGGCTAGCCTCGTGGCGTGGAGACGAGACGGCGTGCACGGGACCGGTCGAGCGCGGAGGAGCCGGACCGGCTCGAGCCGGTCCGGCTGGAGGCGGCCGTGCCCATCCTGCGGATCTTCTCGGTCGCCAAGGCGGGCGAGTTCTACGTCGACTACCTCGGCTTCGAGGTGGACTGGGAGCACCGCGCCGCGCTCGACGCCCCCCTCTACCTGCAGGTGTCGCGCTCGGGGCTCCGCCTGCACCTCAGCGAGCACCACCGCGACGGCAGTCCCGGCGCCGCCGTGCACGTCGCCCTCCGCGGAGTCCGCGAGCTGCACGCCGAGCTCGACGCGAAGGCGTACCCCTACCTCAACCCGCGGATCACCCGCACGCCGTTCGGCTTCGCGCTCGACGTGATCGATCCGTTCGGCAACCAGCTGCGCTTCGCGGAGCCGGCCCCGGTGCCGCGCCTGCCCTGATCGGTGCGCGTGCGGGTGCTTGTACAACCTGAGCGCCGACTGATCAACCGTTCACCGGCCGTCCATGCACTTCGGAGTCCCATCCTTTAGCGTGGCTCCGATGGCTTCACGGGGGACGATCGAGCGGCCGGACACGGCCCGGGCAACGGGACGGCAGCGCCGGCCGCGGCTCCGCTTCATGGAGGCCGCACCGCTGGCGACGGGCCTGCTGGGCTCGATCGCGATCCTCCTCGGCTCGCTCGGCGTGGGCTACCTGCCCGCCGGCTCGCCCATCCGCGACTGGCCTCTCGTCGCCTCGATCCGCGCCACGGGCTGGCTCACCGAGTCCAGCGGCGCCCTCGTCGTGGGCGGCGGGATGCTGCTGCTGATCGCGTGGCTCCGCCTGCGCACGGTCGCGCTCGCGGCGGGCCCCGGCTCCGTCCGCACCATCGTGGTGGCGGCCCTCGCCTGGACCGCTCCGCTCCTCGTGACGGTGCCGCTGTTCAGCCACGACATGTTCTCCTACGTGGCGCAGGGTCGCCTGATGACCCAGGGCATCGACCCCTACACCCACGGCGTCGCGACGCTCCCGGGCTGGTTCGACCTCGGCGTCGACCCGCTCTGGGCCGACACCCCCACGCCCTACGGGCCCCTCTACCTCCTGATCGAGCGCACCGCCGTGCAGTTCGCGGGCTACGGCGCACCGGAGCTCTCGATCGCGATGCTCCGCGCCGTGTCGGTCGCGGGCGTGGCCGTCATGGCCGTCTACGCGCTCCGCCTGGCGCGCCTGCGCGGCCTCTCGGTCCCGCTCACCGCCTGGACGATCGTCGCCAACCCGCTGACCCTCGTGCTCTTCGTCGTCGCCGGCCACAACGACTCCGTGATGCTGGCGCTCATCCTCGCGTCGCTCTACTACGCCCAGACCGACCGGCGCATCGCCGCCGTCGTGCTGATGGCCGGAGCGATCGCGATCAAGCCGATCGCCGTGATCGCGCTCCCCGTGCTCGCGCTCCTGTGGCTGCGCCACGACGCGACGTGGCGCGAGCGCACCCGCGGCTGGCTCTGGACGGGCGCCGGAGCGCTCGGCCTCGTGGTCGCCGTCGGGCTGCTCGCGGGCGTCGGGGTCGGCTGGGTCGCGGCGATGGTCGTGCCCGGCTCGATCCTGCACTGGTACGCGCCGATGTCGTTCGTCACGGTCTCGGTCTCCCGCGCCGTCGAGTTCACCGGTCACGACCCCGCCGCGGCGATCGCCGTGGTCAAGATCCTCGCGCTCGGGCTCGCCGGCCTGATCGCTGCGCGCCTCATGCTGTCGCGGCGCTCCATCGATCCGCTCGCCCGCCTGTCCGGTGCGCTGCTCGCGTTCGTGACGGCGTCGACCGCCATCCACCCCTGGTACGCCCTCTGGATCCTGCCGATCGCCGCGCTCGCGCGCCCGTGGAGCCGCTCCCACGTGCACCTGGCGGTCTACGCGTCGATCTTCCTCATGTGCGTCACGCTCGCCGAGCCGATCGACGGCGGAGGCGGCACGATGGACCAGATCCCGGCGCGGGTCGCGACGATCGCCGCGATCGCCGTGGTCGGGATGTACGTCCTCCTCGGCTACACGGACGAGGAACGGGTCGAGGGCCTGCCCCTCGTGCGCGCGCTGCCGTTCGGCTCCGTGATCCTCGCCCGCCTCAGCGGCGGCCGCCTGGTCGACGCCCGGATGGCCGCGACGCGCCTGCGCGACTAGCCGGAGCCGCGGCTCAGGAGTCGGACTCGTCGCTCCGACGGCGGGTGCGGCGGTCGAGCGCGGCCTGCGCCGTCTCGGCGGCCGAGTCCGGGGAGCCGACCGGCCCGGTGGGACCGGCGAGGGTGCTCGAGAGCGACGACAGCCAGCCGGAGTCGTCGCGGCCGGCGTTCAGCGCATCCGAGAAGAGGGGGAGGTCGCTGCGGGTGGCGTGGATCGCGTAGGACTCGCGGGAGAAGCCGTTGTCGGGGACGACCGGCGTCCGGCGGGACGCGCGCGTGGAGTCCGACGCCTGCTCCTGGGCGGCCTGCTCCCGGCGGGCGTCGCGCTCGTCGCGCGGGGTGCTGCTGTCGTGGTCCACGGCGGTCCTCCTGCTCTCCGCCCCGAGCGGAGGGGCAGGCGCCGCGATGACGGGGCGGCGCCCGGTCAGGCTACCCCTCGTTCAGGGTGTGGCGTCGTCGGCGGCCCCTGATCGTGGCGCGGGGCGCCAGACGACCAGCTCGGTCCGGCGCTGCGCGCGCGTGCCGTGGCGCAGAGTGACCACGTCCCCCTCGAGTCCGGCGGCGAACACGCGGCGGCCCGGCCGGTTCAGGAGCTCGTCGGCGAGGGCCGACTCCAGCTCGCGCACCCGCTGCGAGAGCGACTGCACCTGGTTCTCGAGCTGCAGGATGCGCGCGATGCCCTCGAGAGAGACGCCCTCGGAGGAGAGCCGCGCGACCTCGCGCAGCTGCACCACGTCGCGCATCGAGTAGCGGCGCGACTTGCCCGCGGTGCGGGTCGGGCTCACGAGCCCGAGCCGGTCGTACTGCCGCAGGGTCTGCGGGTGCATCCCCGCCAGATCGGCGGCGACGGCGATCGCGAAGACGGGCGTGTTCTCGTCCATGTCTCCTCCTCAGACCGGTCGCGCCGATCCGGTGCTAGTAGCGGGCCTTCTCCAGGATGTCCTCGCGCGGGTCCTCGTCCGGCTCGGCGGCGGCGTAGGCCTCGAGGGCCTCACGGGCGGCGGCGGACAGGTGGCTCGGGACGGCGACCTGCAGGACGGCGAGCAGGTCGCCCGTGCCCTTGGGGGTCGTGACGCCGCGGCCCTTGACGCGCAGGACGCGGCCGCTCGGGGTGCCTGCGGCGACCCGGAGCTTGACGGGCTCGCCGCCGAGGGTCGGCACCTCGATCGTCGCGCCGAAGACGGCCTCGACGAAGGTCACGGGGACCGTCACGCGCAGGTTCAGCCCGTCGCGCTCGAACACCGGATGCTTGCGCACCGAGACGGTGAGCACCAGGTCGCCGGGATCGCCGCCGTCCGGGCTGGGGCGGCCCTTGCCGCGGACGCGGATCTTCTGGTCGTCGGCCACGCCGGCGGGGATGCGCACCGAGAGGGTGCGCCCGTCGCCGGTCTGCAGCTGGACGGTGTCACCCCGGGTCGCGGTGCGGAAGTCGATGGTGGTGCTGGCGGTGACGTCGGCGCCCTTCTGCGGGCCGCCGAAGCCGCGGTAGCCGCCGCTGGGCTGGCCGAAGCGGCTGCCTCCGCCGCCGAACATGCCGCCGAGGATGTCCTCGAAGCCGGGCGGCGGGCCCTGCTGGGTGCTGTAGGAGGTGCGCCCGCCCTGGCCGAACATGCCGCCGAAGACGTCGTCGAACCCTCCGGGCTGGCCGCCCGCGGTGAAGCGCGCTCCGCCGCCCATGGCGCGGATCTGGTCGTACTCCTTGCGCTGCTCGGCGTCCGAGAGCACGGTGTACGCCTCGCTGATCTCCTTGAAGCGCGCCTCGGCCTTCGCGTCCCCCGGGTTGGAGTCGGGGTGGAACTGGCGGGCGAGCTTGCGGTAGGTCTTCTTCAGATCCGCGGCGGAGACGTCCTTGGACACGCCGAGGACCTTGTAGAAGTCCTTGTCGAACCAATCCTGGCTGGCCATGTGCCTCTTCCTGTGTCGAATGCGGCGAGGGACCCCGCCCCGGTCCGGCAGCGTGCTGCCGAGCGGGGCGGGGTCCTCCGCGGTGGTCGTGCCGGTGGCGGGGTCAGTCGGCGGGGACTGCCACGACCACCTTGGCGGCCCGCAGCAGCGAGCCTCCGAGGTAGTAGCCCGCCTCGACGACGTCCGCGACCGTGGAGGTCTCGGCGCCGGGGGTGGGCTGCTGGAAGATCGCCTCGTGGATGTTCGGGTCGAACAGGTCGCCCACGGCGCCGGTCTTCACCAGGCCGAGCTTCTCCACTCCGCCGCGCAGTTTCTGCGCGATGGCCGTGAAGGGCCCGCCCTCGGCGAGGTCGCCGTGCTTCTCGGCGCGGTCGAGGTCGTCGAGCACGGGGAGGATGACCTTCACCGCGTCGCCGATCGCCCGCTCCTTGTCGACCTGGCGGTTGGCCTCGGTGCGCTTGCGGTAGTTCGCGTACTCCGCGGTCACCCGCTGGAGATCGGCGAGGTGCTCGGCCGCGAGCGTCTCGGCGCTGGACTGTCCCGAGAGGAACGAGAGGTCGGCGTCCGAGAGGCTGGTCTCGACGTCGGGCCCCTCGGCCTCGATGAGGCCCTCCTGGTCCTGGGCGTCCTGCGCCGCCTCGGCTCCCGCCTCGCCGCCGGTGGCCGGCTGCTCCTCGGGGAGGTCCTGGGGCTCGTTCTCGGCTGCCATGGCTACTTCGTGTCCTTCGGCTCGTCCTCGTCGATGACCTCGGCGTCGACGATGTCCTCGTCGTCCTTCTTGTCACCGTCGGCCGGAGCGTCCGCGGGGGCGCTCTGCGCGGCCTGGTCCTGGGAGTAGATCGCCTGGCCGATCTTGGTCTGCGAGGCGTTGAGGGCGTCGAACGCGGTCTTGACGGCCGCGTCGTCGTCGCCGGCGAGCGCGGTCTTCAGCGCGTCGACGTCTCCCTGCACCTCGGACTTGACGTCCTCGGGCAGCTTGTCCTCGTTGTCCTTGATCAGCTTGTCGATCGAGTACGCCAGGGTCTCGGCGTTGTTGCGGATCTCGGCGGCCTCGCGGCGGGCCTTGTCCTCGGCGGCGTGCTCCTCGGCCTCGCGGACCATGCGGTCGATGTCGTCCTTGGGCAGCGACGAGCCGCCCGTGATCGTCATCGACTGCTCCTTGCCGGTGCCCTTGTCCTTCGCGGACACGTGGACGATGCCGTTGGCGTCGATGTCGAAGGTGACCTCGACCTGCGGGATGCCGCGCGGGGCCGGCGCGATGCCGGTCAGCTCGAACGTGCCCAGGTTCTTGTTGTCGCGGGTGAACTCGCGCTCGCCCTGGAAGACCTGGATCGCGACGGACGGCTGGTTGTCGTCGGCCGTGGTGAAGGTCTCGGACCTCTTGGTCGGGATCGCGGTGTTGCGCTCGATGAGTTTCGTCATGATCCCGCCCTTGGTCTCGATGCCCAGCGAGAGCGGGGTCACGTCGATCAGGAGGACGTCCTTGCGCTCGCCCTTGAGGACGCCGGCCTGCAGCGCGGCGCCGACGGCGACGACCTCGTCCGGGTTGACGCCCTTGTTGGGCTCCTTGCCGCCGGTGAGCTTCTTGACGAGCTCGGCCACCGCCGGCATGCGGGTCGAGCCGCCGACGAGGACCACGTGAGCGATGTCCTCGACCTTGACGCCCGCCTCGGCGATGACGTCGGTGAAGGGCTTGCGGGTGCGCTCGATCAGGTCGCTGGTGAGCTCCTCGAACTTGGCGCGGGTGAGCGTCTCGTCGAGGTTCGCCGGGCCGTTCTCGGTGAGCGAGAGGTAGGGCAGCTGGATGCTGGTCGAGGTGCTCGAGGAGAGCTCCTTCTTCGCCTGCTCCGCGGCCTCCTTGAGGCGCTGGCGAGCGATCTTGTCCTTCGAGACGTCGACGCCGGTCGAGTCCTTGAAGCGCTTGACCAGGTGGTCGACGACGCGCTGGTCCCAGTCGTCGCCGCCGAGGCGGTTGTCGCCCGAGGTCGCGCGGACCTGGATGGTCGAGAAGTCGTCGTCCTTGCCCACCTCGAGGAGGGAGACGTCGAACGTTCCGCCGCCGAGGTCGAAGACGAGGATGAGCTCGTCCTCCTTGCCCTTGTCGAGGCCGTAGGCCAGCGCGGCCGCGGTGGGCTCGTTGATGATGCGCAGGACGTTGAGTCCGGCGATCTCGCCGGCGTCCTTGGTCGCCTGGCGCTCGGCGTCGTTGAAGTAGGCCGGGACGGTGATGACCGCGTCGGTCACCTTGTCGCCCAGGTACTGCTCCGCGTCGCGCTTGAGCTTGCCCAGGATGCGGGCCGAGATCTCCTGCGGGGTGTACTTCTTGTCCTCGACGCCGAAGGTCCAGTCGGTGCCCATGTGGCGCTTGACCGACGCGATGGTGCGGTCGACGTTGGTGACGGCCTGGCGCTTCGCGGTCTCGCCGACGAGCACCTCCCCGTCCTTGGTGAACGCCACGACGGACGGCGTGGTGCGGAAGCCCTCGGCGTTGGCGATGACGGTGGGCTCGCCTCCCTCGAGGACGGCCACGACAGAGTTGGTGGTTCCCAGGTCGATGCCTACGGCACGGGACATATGCGTTGTTCTCCTTCGCGATCGGCGTCGCGCGGGCGGCTGCCGGTCAGTTGACGGGTGGTGCGGAATCCTCTGCGGGAGTTGAGCCCCGCACGCTCAAGTTTACGCATCCGTCGTCTCGCGTCAAGTCCGGAGGCGAGAAGTTGAGTCGCATCGGCTCAACTCTCAGACTCGTGGGTCCCGCGGCTTCCGGCCGTTCACCTCCTCCCCCTACGGTGGGCCCATGACGACGCGCACCGGCCGCTGGCCCGTCCTCGCCTGGGGCCTGTGGGACTGGGGCGGATCGGCCTTCAACGCGGTGGTGACCACCTTCGTCTTCACCGTCTACCTGACCACCGACGGGCTCTTCGGCACCTCGAGCGGAGTCTCGGCCGCGCTCGGCTGGTCCCTCGCCGGCGCCGGCGTGGTCGTCGCCGTGATCGCGCCGATCACCGGCCGCCGGGCCGACCTCGGCGGGCGCCGCCGGCTCTGGCTGGGGATCCACTCCGCCGTCGTCGTCCTCTGCATCCTGCTGATGTTCCTCGTGCGCCCCGACCCGGCCCTCCTCTGGCTGGGACTCGGACTGCTCGCGGTCGGCACGGTCTTCTTCGAGTTCGCGAGCGTCAACTACAACGCGATGCTCCTCCAGGTCTCGACCCGGGCGACCATCGGCCGCGTCTCCGGCTTCGGCTGGGGCATGGGCTACGTGGGCGGGATCGTCCTGCTGCTGATCGTGTACTTCGGCTTCATCTCGCCCGAGGTCGGGCTCTTCGGAGTGACGGGGGACGACGGCCTCGACGTGCGCGTCTCGATCCTGGTCGCCGGCGTGTGGTTCGCCGTCTTCGCCCTTCCGGTGCTGGTCGCGGTGCCGGAGACGCCGGCGCGCGCGAGCCGGGCGGAGCGCGTCGGGGTGATCGCCTCCTACCGCGCGCTCTTCGCGCAGGTCGCCGCCCTCTGGCGCGAGAGCCGCAGCACCGTGGCCTTCCTCATCGCCAGCGCGGTGTTCCGCGACGGGCTCACCGGGGTCTTCACCTTCGGCGGCGTGCTGGCGCAGGGCACCTTCGGCTTCGACGCCGGCGAGGTGATCCTGTTCGCCATCGCCGCGAACGTCGTGGCCGGAGTGGCGACCATCTCGGTCGGCGCGCTCGACGACCGCATCGGCCCCAAGGCCGTGATCGTCGCCTCGCTCATCGGCCTGGTCGTCTGCGGCACCGCCGTCTTCGTCCTGCACGACGGGGGGAGAACGGTGTTCTGGATCTTCGGCCTGCTGCTGTGCCTGTTCGTCGGCCCGGCGCAGTCGGCGAGCCGCAGCTACCTGGCCCGCCTCATCCCGGAGGGACGCGAGGGCGAGATCTTCGGCCTCTACGCGACCACCGGGCGGGCGGCCTCGTTCCTCGCGCCCGCCGCCTTCGCGGCCGCCGTCTCGATCGCCGCGGCCGTCTCGGGCAGCGGCGAGGCGAACGTGCAGTACTGGGGCATCCTCGGGCTCGTCCTCGTCCTCGCCGTGGGGCTGGTGCTGCTCCTGCCGGTGCGCCGCCCGCCGGCCACCGCCCCCGTCGTGCCGGAGCCGCGGCTCGCTCCGCCCGCCCGCCGGGACTGACGAGGCCCGGCCCGCGGAGACGCGGGCGAGGCCCCTCCCCGCGCGCCATGGCCGCGGATCAGACCGTGGCGATCCAGAACACGATCAGCAGGAGCGTGACGAGGAAGCCGGTCAGGAAGTTCAGCGCGAGGAAGCGCTTCCAGCCCGCGTTCGCCCGCTCCGCCTCGGCGTCCTCGAGCGATCGGTACGGCCAGATGCTCACCGCGTACGGCACCGCGAGGATCGCCGCGAGAGTCCCCGGCCAGGGCAGCAGGAGCAGGAGCAGGCCGCTCGCGACGTAGGCGGCGATGGCGAAGCGCGTGGTCGCCTTCGCTCCGATCACGGTCGCGATCGAGCCGATGCCGCCCGCCCGGTCGGCCAGGATGTCCTGCACCGCGCCGAAGGCGTGGCTCGCGATCCCCCAGAGGAAGAACGCCACGAGCAGCGCCACGAGAGGTCCGGTGACCACGGTGCCCGCGAGGGCGATCCCGTAGACGGCCGGGCTGACGAAGTGGGTCGCCGAGGTCAGCGAGTCGACGAACGGACGCTCCTTGAAGCGGAGCCCCGGCGCACTGTAGGCGATCACCGCGAAGACGCTGATCGCGAGGACCAGCCACGAGACCGGTGACCCGAGCAGCACGAGCGCCACCAGGAACGGCACGTTCGTGGCCACCGCCGCGATCAGCGTCGCGCGGTGCTCGCTCCGGTCGAGCACGGCGCCCTCGACGCCGCCCTTGCGGGGGTTCCGCAGGTCGGACTCGTAGTCGAAGACGTCGTTGATCCCGTACATCGCGAGGTTGTAGGGGATGAGGAAGTAGATCGTGCCGAGCACGAAGGCGAGGTCTATCTCGCGGGTGGTCAGCAGGTACGCCGCCGCGAACGGGTAGGCGGTGTTGACCCAGCTCAGCGGGCGGCTCGAGACGAACAGCGCGCGCAGCCGGTTCACGGCTCGCTCCGACGACGCGAGGGCAGGAGCACCCAGAGCGCCGGGAGGGCGAGGGCCGCGGCGATCGCGTAGGCGAAGTCCTCGATCGGAGCGACACCGATCCGGATGCCCGAGATCAGGTCATCGTCGTAGGCGACCAGCAGGCCCACTCCGATCATGATGTTGTCGAACACGGCGGTCATCACCAGCAGCACGGCGAGGGTGCCGAGGACGGCGGGCAGGCGCAGGACGCGTCGGCGCAGCGCGAGCAGCAGCAGCACCAGCACCACCGCGAGGAACACGGCGTTGAGGAGGAGGTAGGTCACGCGCGCGCCTCCGCCCGCCGGGAGACGCGCTGCGAGAGGAAGCCGTGCACATCCATCGTCAGGTAGCAGAGCAGGGTGAGGAAGAGGACCTCCTCGACCGGGAGCTCCGGCGCGATCTGCAGGCCGGTCATGTAGGAGGTCTCGCCGCGGAAGAAGACGCCCAGGCCGATCCCCACGAGGTCCCAGACCAGGAAGAACGCGACTCCCACGGGCAGCACGATCGCCGCGCGTCGCGCGTCCGCCCAGAAGAACAGCCGGAAGCGGCGGTCGAGCACGATCATCCCGGTGATCGAGACGAGGAGCGCGAGCAGGTAGAGGATCCCCACGCCTACTCCCCCACGGCGACGGGCGCGACCGGAGCGGACGGCGCCTCCCGCACGGGCAGCGGCTCGGTCGACACGTCGCCGCGCACGCGCTTGAGCATGACCTCGGCGCTGATGATGCACATCGGCAGGCCGATGCCGGGGATCGTGGAGCTGCCGGCGAAGAGCAGGCCGTCGACGTGCCGGCTGACGTTCCCGGCGCGGAAGAAGGCGCTCTGCGAGAGGACGTGGGCCGGTCCGAGCATCGAGCCGCGCCAGGCGCCGAGGTCGCTCTCGAAGTCGGCCGGGCCGATGGTGCGGCGGACGACGATCCGCTCGGCCAGGTCGGTCGCGCCGGTCCAGGACGCGATCTGCGCGATGGCCTGGTCGGCGATGGCCTCGACGCGCGCGTCGCCCGCGCCGTCGACTCCGCCGTGGCCGATCGAGGTGTCGGCCGGGATCGGCACGAGCACGAACAGGTTCTCGTGCCCCTCCGGAGCCGTGCTCGCGTCGGTCGCGCTCGGGCGGCAGACGTAGATCGACGCGGGATCGGGGACGGTCGGGTGCTCGCCGAAGATCTTGTCGAAGTTGTCGCGCCAGTCCTTCGTGAAGAGCAGGGTGTGGTGCTCGAGCTCGGGCAGCTCCCCGCGCACGCCCAGGAGGACGAGGACGGCGCTCGGGCCGGGCTCGCGCTTCTCCCAGTAGGCGGGCGGGTAGGTCCGCAGCTCCTCGGGGAGGAGCGACTGCTCGGTGGTGAAGAGGTCGGAGGCGTTGACGACCAGGTCGGCGGGGATCCGCTCCGTGCCGTCGGGGCCCGTGAACTCGACCCCGACGACCTCGGCGCCGCGGCGTCCGCCGCGGGGCGAGCGCGCGGTGAGGATCCGCGTCGCGGGCGAGGACGTGCGGACGGTGACGCCGGCCTCCTCGGCGACGTCGGCGACCGCCTCGATCAGCTTCGTGAATCCGCCCATCGGGTAGAGCACGCCGTCGGCGAGGTCGAGATGGCTCATCAGGTGGTACATGCTCGGCGCGGCGAACGGCGAGGAGCCGAGGAAGACGGCCGGGTAGCCGAGGATCTGGCGCAGCCGGTTGTCGGTGACCGCCGTCGCCGCGAACGTGTCGAGCGGAGTGAGCAGCAGGCGGCCGAGCCTCCCGGTCCGGCTGAGCACGTCGCGGCGCAGCAGCGGGAGGAAGGAGGAGAAGCTCGTGTAGAGGAAGCGGCGCTTGGCCATCTCGTAGGTGTCGCGCGCGGAGTCGAGGTACGCGCGCATCCGCTCGCCCGCTCCGGGCTCGATGCTCTCGAAGAGCGCGAGGTTCGACTCGAGGTCGGCGAGCACGTCGATCGGCTCGTCGACGCCCTCGCTGTAGACCCGGTAGCCGGGGTCGAGCGTGACGAGGTCGAGGCGCTCCTCGGCGCTGGTGCCCATGAGGCGGAAGAAGTGGTCGAACACCTCGGGCATCAGGTACCAGGAGGGACCGGTGTCGAAGCGGAAGCCCTCGTGCTCCCACGAGCCGGCGCGGCCGCCGACGGCCTCGCGCGCCTCCAGGAGGGTCACGTCGTAGCCGTCGCGCGCGAGCAGCGCGGCGGAGGCGAGTCCGCCGATCCCGCCGCCGATGACGACGGCGCGGTGCGGGCCGGTCCTCGAGCGGGTCGCGCGGACGGGGCCTGGGCCCAGGCGCGGGCCGAGCGTCGACACGGCCGCCTTCGCCGCGAGCGCCGCCTTGGCGGCCGTGGGCACGCTGACGCGGGCGCGGAGGAGCTCCTCGGCGGGCGTCGCGCGGATCCGGTCGGCCAGGGCGGCGAAGAGGGAGTGGGCCAGCAGGACCGCGCGCCGACTCGAGCGCGGGAGCTCGGGCACGATGGCGGCGGCCTCGGCGAGGTCGTCGTCGAGGTCGGCGAGCAGCGAGGCCTTGTCGCGCTCGGAGAACGCCCGCGGGTCGACTCCGGGGAAGTAGCTGCGGCCGAGGCCGTCGACGTCGGCGGCGAGATCGCGGAGGAAGTTGACTTTCTGGAACGCGGCGCCCAGGCGGCGCGCTCCGGCCACGAGCCGCGCGCGGGCGGTCTCGGAGACGAGCCCCGCGTCCGGCGCCGCGAGGAACACGTGCAGGCACATCAGCCCGACGACCTCGGCGGAGCCGTAGACGTAGGCCTCGAAGGACTCGGGGGTGTGCTCGGTCTCGCGGAGGTCGGCGCGCATCGACGCGAAGAACGGCCGGGTGAGCTCGGTGCCGAATCCGGTCGCCCGCGCGGTCCGCGCGAAGGCGTGGATCACGAGGTTGGAGCTGTAGCCGGAGGCGAGCGCGCGCTCGGTCTCTGCCTCGAAGGCGTCGAGGGACTCCTCCACCGCGGCCCGGTCGAGACGGGCCTCCTCGGCGACGCCGTCGACGATCTCGTCGGCGACGCGCACGAGGGCGTAGACGTCCTCCACCCGCTCGCGGACGCCCGGGGCGAGCAGGCGCGTGGCCAGCCCGAAGGAGGTGGAGTAGCGGCGGATCACCTGCGCGGACGACTCGTGCGCGACGCGGTCGTACAGTTCGCTCTGGCGGCTCATCGTGCCACCGTACGGGGGCTCGGCCGGGCGGAGCGCATCGTCGCGCGCATCCGCGCGTGGCGGACAGCGCTCATCGGGTGCGCCCGACCACGCTGGCCACGAGCGGGCGGACCTCGTTGCGGAAGGCCTCCGACACCGCGGGCGTCTCCAGCGCCGCCCAGGCGCGGTCTGCGAACTGATTCGCGAGCCCCTCGGCGTAGCTGCGGGCGCCGCACTCCTCGAGGATGCCGCGCACCTTCTCCGCGGTCTCGGGCGCGAGGTGCTCGTCGCCGATCAGCGCCTCGATGTCGGGCCAGCAGTCGGTGCCGGCCGCGTGGGCGATGAGGACGGTGCGCTTGCCCTCGCGGAGGTCGCCCAGCGTGGTCTTGCCGGTCTGCCCCTCCGAGCCGAAGACACCGAGCAGGTCGTCGACGATCTGGTAGGCGATGCCGATCCAGCGGCCGAACTCGCCGAGCGCGTCCACCGCGGCGTCCGAGGCCCCGGCGAGGATCGCTCCGGCCTGCAGCGGCGCCTCGAAGGAGTAGACGGCCGTCTTGAGGCGCTCCATCTCGAGCACCTCGTCGACCGAGGGCATGCCCGGCATGAGGGAGAAGTCCACGTCGGCCAGCTCGCCCGCGGCGGAGGCGAAGACGGCCTCGTCGAGCAGGGTGAGCAGGCGGGCCCGCACGCCGTCGGAGGCGCCGACGCCCTCGACGAGGCGGTGGGCGCCGGTGAGGGCGAGGTCCCCGGCGATCACGGCCACCGAGGTGCCGCGGTGCTCGGCGATCGGGATGGAGAGGCCCGCGGTCGTCGCCTCGTCGCGGTAGCTGCCCGAGACGTTCGGGCCGCCGCGGCGCACGAAGTCGCGGTCGATCACGTCGTCGTGCACGATCAGCGCGGTGTGCAGAAGCTCGAACGCCGCGCCGAGGTGGGCGGCGGCCTCCGGATCCTGGCCGCCGTGAGCCTCGTACGCCGAGATCACCATCAGCGGGCGGAAGCGCTTGCCGCCGCGGGTGTTGGCCTCCAGCGTCTGCCAGAGGGTCAGGTAGCGGGGTCCGAGACGCACCGCCCGGGACCTCGCCAACGAGAAGAACCTGTCCAGGACGGCATCGACGTGCTCCTGCCTCAACCGGGACAGAACCACGGGGTCGCGCGTATCCACGGGGGAAGGCTAACAAAGGGGAGAACCAGGACGATAAGCCGGCTGATGTGTTGCGGCGTGCTTGACTTGCGGGTATGACTTCGCCAGCCGCCACTGTGCAGACGGACCGGATCGAGCAGGTGGTCCTCCTCGACGAGGCCGGGAACGCCGTGGGGGTCGCCGACAAGGCGACCGTGCACGACACGGCCACTCCCCTGCACCTCGCGTTCTCCTGCCACGTCTTCTCCCCGGACGGCGCGCTGCTGGTGACCCGCCGCGCGCTGGAGAAGCGCACATGGCCGGGCGTCTGGACCAACTCCTTCTGCGGGCACCCCGCCCCGGGCGAGCGGATCGAGGACGCCGTCGTCCGCCGGGCCGAGCGCGAGCTCGGCGCCCGGCTGGCCACGCTGGAGGTCGCCCTGCCGGACTTCCGCTACCGCGCGGTCGACGCGTCCGGCGTCGTCGAGAACGAGATCTGCCCCGTCTACACGGCGACGCTGTCGAGCCGCGACGCCCTCGATCCGCGCCTCGACGAGGTCATGGACTACGAGTGGGTCGACGCCGAGGCGACGCTCGCCGCCGTCCGCTCGACCCCCTGGGCGTTCTCCCCCTGGCTCGTGCTGCAGCTCCCCCGCCTGCTGGGCTGACCCCTACGCCCTGATCCCTGCGCCGGCGTCAGTCGGTGTAGACGTCCGTGCGGTGGAAGTTGAGCGCCGACCGCGACGCGGTCGGACCGCGCTGGCCCTGGTACCGCGAGCTGTACTCCGCCGAGCCGTAGGGCTTCTCGGCGGGCGAGCTGAGGCGGAAGAAGCACATCTGGCCGATCTTCATCCCGGGCCAGAGCGTGATGGGGAGCGTCGCGACGTTGCTGAGCTCGAGGGTGACGTGGCCGGTGAAGCCCGGATCGATGAACCCGGCGGTCGAGTGGGTCAGCAGCCCGAGCCGTCCGAGCGAGCTCTTGCCCTCGAGGCGCGCCGCGATGTCGTCCGGCAGCGACACCTCCTCGTAGGTCGAGCCGAGCACGAACTCGCCCGGGTGGAGGATGAACGGCTCGCCCTGCGGCGTCTCGACCAGGCGGGTCAGCTCGGGCTGGTCCTCGGCCGGATCGATGTACGGGTAGCGGTGGTTGTCGAACAGCCGGAAGAAGCGGTCGAGGCGCACATCGACGGACGACGGCTGCAGCATCGACGGATCGTGCGGGGCGAGCCCCACGCGGCCGGAGGCGAGTTCGAGCGAGATGTCGCGGTCGGAGAGGAGCACGCTGCGATCCTAGGGCGTGGCGCGACCCGGGGGCATGGGCCGGCTCCGGGCCTTGCTACGATGTCCTGGTGCGCCCGAGCGGCGCCGCGCGAGTGTAGTTCAATGGTAGAACTTCTGCTTCCCAAGCAGATGGCGCGGGTTCGATTCCCGTCACTCGCTCTCCTCCCCCCCCTCGTCTGCGGCCGGTCCTCCGGCCCGACGCGGGCGGCTCCTCCTCCGGCGCTGCAGCGGCGTCCGTCAGCGCAGCGGCGTCCGGCAGCCCCGCGGTGTCCGTCAGCCCAGCAGCGGCAGCCGCCCGACGATCCTGTCGATCCGGTTCCTCGGCCCCACCAGGCTGACCGCGAGGTACTGCAGCTCGTCGGAGCCGCTCGCCGCCACCGCCTCCCGGTACTCGTCGTACACCCGGGTGGCCTGCGCCGACGCGGGCATGTCGGCGACGAACGTCCCGTCGTGCGCCTCGGCCTTCGCGCGGATCGCGAGCAGGGTGGCCGCGTCGGCGGCGAGGACCGTGCAGCCGGCCCACGGCAGACCGGGATGCAGCGATCCGGACGCGTCGGCGGGGCTCGGTCCGAGCAGCCCCGCGACGTGCGCGGCCGTCGCGGCGCCCACGCAGATCGCGGCGTTCACGGCGCGGCCGGCGGGGAGGGACTCGTCGACGACGACCACCCACTTGAGGCGAGCCGAGCGGGTGGGCGCGGCGGTGTCGATCTCGTCGGGGTGGAAGCCGACGGCGTCGGGGGCGGGGATGGTCATGATGCTCCTCGGTTCGTGCGCAGTGACGTCACGAACAGTAGGCAGGAGGGGTCCCCTGCGGCAGGATCTCCGTATGAACGACCAGCAGAACGGCCCAGGAGCGGCACTCGACGAACTCGACGTCCGGATCCTGCAGGTCCTGCAGTCGGATGCACGGATCACGAACCGGGACCTCGCAGCCGCCGTGCACGTCTCGCCCACCACCGCCCTCGATCGCACGAGGAGCCTCCGGCGCCGCGGCGTCATCACCGGCGCGACGCTCACCCTCGACTTCGCGGCCCTCGGGCGCGGCGTGCAGGCGCTGATCGCGGTCCGCATCCGTCCGCCGTCGCGCGAGATCATCGAGGCCTTCCGCGACTGGGTCGCCGGCCTCGACGAGACGGTCGGCGTGTTCGTCACCTCCGGCTCGGAGGACTTCATCATCCACGTCGCCGTCCGCGACAACCAGGACCTCTACGCCTTCGTCATCGACGAGCTGACGCAGCGCCGCGAGGTCGCCGACGTGCGCACCTCAGTCGTCTACGAGCACCTGCGCGAGCAGGTCGTCCTGCCGCTGGAGCCGCACGGCCGCGCGGAGCGGTGAGGCGCCCGCGCGGCGTTTCGACGCGACACGCCGGGCGGATCCGCGGCAGCGCGCGGGATCGCGGGACGCAGAGGGCAGGGTGGAGGGGTGACAGAGCTCGTCCAGATCCCGTCGCCGGGCGTGGCCCTCGAGTACGGGCACCCCGGCCGACCCGTGGTGGTCGTGCTGCACGACGTGTTCGGGCGCCTGCCGTGGCTGGAGCCGTTCGCCGAGGCCGTGGCGAAGCACGGCTACCACGTGCTCGTGCCCGACCTCTACGACGGCTGGGCCACGCTCGCCCCGGAGGACGCGCGCGACCTCGCCGCGATGGCCGCGCAGGACCGCACCCTCGCCGCCGTCGCCGAGGCGGTCGGCACCGGAGTCGCGGCCGGGGCACCGCGCAGCGCCGTCATCGGCTTCGGCTTCGGCGGCCGCCTCGGGCTGCTCGCCGCGGGCACCGGGCTCGTGGACGCGGTGGTCGCGTACTACGCCACCCTCGGTGCGGAGGAGCACGTGCTGGTCCCGTGCCCCACCCTCCTGCACTACGCGCAGAGCGACGAGTGGCCCGCGGGCGACGACCCGGAGTCGTTCGTCGGACGGCTGAAGGAGTCGGGGACGCCGGTCACGGCGCACACCTACCCGGACACGCAACGGCACTTCGCGAACGGCAACCTGCGCGACGCGGTCAGCCCCGCCTCTGCGGCGCTCGCCTACGCGAGGACGCTCTCGTTCCTCAATCCGCAGCTCATCGACACCTGAGCTCAGCCCTGCACGTCGTGCAGGTGGTGCTGGATGTCGTGCAGGTAGTAGCGGGCGATCGTGTCGACCGTGAACGCCGCACCGTCGCTGCGGCGGCCTCGCCGCTGCCACTCGGCACCGGCGACGGAGTCGAACACCTCGGCGATGCGCTCGGCCGCCTCGACCAGCTCGCGGCCGACCGTCGCGGGGTCCTGCTGGTGGTAGCGCTCCTCCACGGCGGTGACGTCCTGGTCCCAGTTGGGGTAGAGCGGGTCGTCGCCGGCGAGCATCAGCTGCACGCGGGTGCGGTAGATGCGGTGCACGTCGCGCACGTGCGCGGCGTACTCGAGCGGCGACCAGGTCTCGTCGTCGGGCCGGCCCGCCGCATCGTCGCGGTCGAGCACGTAGGGCCAGGCGGCGGCGTTCTCGCGGATGAGCTCGGCGACCTCGTCGGCGTCGACGAGCGAGGCGTCGAAACCGCACTCGAGGCAGGGGCGCTCGAGGACCCAGGTCCAGTCCTTGGTGTCGGGAGTGATCGGCATGGCACCAGAGTAGAGCGCCGCCGGATCAGCAGCGCGTCGGGGTCCCCTGCACGGCGCCGCGCTCGCCGTCGGCCGTCCACGGGAGCCGGGGCAGGCCCTCGGCTCCCGCGGCAGCTCCCTGCTCGACCGCGATGGCGGCCAGGGTGCGGGCGACCGTCGCGGCGAAGTCGCCGCCGGGCGTCGAGCTGTTGATCGAGACGGCCACGGTCAGGCCCGAGACCGGGTCGGAGTAGGCCGCGGTGACGAAGCCGGGCGCGAGGCCCGAGAAGCCGCGGAGGGGTCCCGCCTCGTGCCCGCCGAGCCCGGCGCGGAGGTAGTCGGCGCGGCCCTGGCCCTGGACGACCGGGTCCTGCCACATGGCGTCGCCCGCGGGATCGGCCGCGAGACCCGTCGCCAGCCGCCGGAGGTCCTCCAGATCGGTCAGCGCTCCGCCCGCGGCGCCGAGCGCGGACGGGGACGCGGCGGTGACGTCGAGCCGCACGTCGCAGCGCTTCTCCCCGGTCGCCGGGTCCAGCGCGACCGCGTAGCCGCGGGGGGACGGAGCGGGCAGGTCGACCTCGGAGGCGCCGGGCAGCTCCGTGCTGCGCAGCCCGTACCGCGGCACCACGTACTGGTCGTAGAGCTCCCCGATGCTCCGACCGGTCACCTGCGCGGCGACGATGCCGGCGAGCAGCGGACCGGTGGCGGAGTCGGACCACGCCGCTCCGGGCTCGGCCGAGGCACCGCGCACCTGGGCCGCGGCGAGCAGCTCGAGCGTCGGCCACTGCCGCGGGGGGTTCTGGAGCACGGTCGGCCAGAGCGCCGAGCGGAAGTCGGCCAGGCCGGAGGTGTGCGCGCAGAGCTCGCGCAGGGTGAGCCCGTCGATGCCGGGCAGGGAGCGCAGCGTCTCGCCGACGTCGGCGTCGAGGTCGACCCGGCCGGAGTCGGCGAGGGCGAGGACCACGTCGCAGGTCATCGCCTCGGTGCCGCCGGTGCCGAGCCGCAGGTGCGCGTCGGTGGTGAGGGCGGTGGTGCGCTCGTCCGACTCCCAGCCGACCGCGCCCTCCCAGCTGCCGCCCCACGGCGACCAGACCCCGGCGACCGCTCCGGTCGCGCCGGCGACGCCGACCGTCTCGTCGAGGAACCCCGACAGGGCGGAGGCGAGCTCCTCCGACGCCGCCTGCGCGGGCGCCTCCGCCACGCGCGAGGCGGCGGCGGGCGTGCAGCCGGCCAGTGCGAGCACGAGGACCGGGACGACGAGCAGTCCCGTCCGCGTCCGTCTGCGAGATCCCATGCCGTGCGACTCCCCCGTCGTCTGCGAACGGCACCACTGTACGGGGGCTCCGTCGGGCCGGAGAGGGCCGCTGAGCGCGCGATCGCGATTCGTGTCCTGACCGTGACCGGCGGAGTCCACCCCGTTCCCAAACCGGCAGGCGCCGGGTTACGAAGAGAGGGAGTACAGCGCAGAGGCGCTGCTCGAAGGAGGTAAGAGACCATGCGCAGATCCCCCAATCGACTGCTGGCGACTCTCTTCGGAGCCGTCTACGTCGTCGTCGGGCTCCTCGGCTTCGTCGTGACCGGAGGCGTGCAGTTCCTCTCGACCGAAGGCGGGCTCCTGCTCGGCATCTTCGAGGTGAACCCGTTGCACAACATCGCCCACCTGCTCATCGGAGGCGCGCTGCTGATCGCGGGCCTGTCGACCGTCGCCGCGGCGAAGACCGTCAACGTGACCGTCGGAGCGGTGTACCTGCTGCTCGGCATCGTCGGCTTCTTCCTGGTCGACACCGCCCTGAACGTGCTGGCGCTGAACACCGCCGACCACTTCCTGCACCTGGCCAGCGCGCTGGTGCTCCTGGGAGTCGGACTCGGCACCGAGAAGACGGCGAGGACGCGCACCGCCGCGACCGCCTGACCCGGGCGGCACCCGCCGCCCCCCTCTACTCCGTCCGCCGTGGGCCCGCCGTTTTCCGCGGCGGACGGACTGAACGGCCCCGGACGACACGATGCGGTGTGTCGATCCGGGGCCTCCTCTTCTTCCCCGATCCAGCGAAGGAGCCGCCATGACCACCGTGGCCCGCTGCAACGCCGCTTTCGCCGGACTCGGCGCCGGGCTCGTCCACCTCTCGCTCGCCGCCGGCGGCGAGGGCGTGCAGGCCCCGGTGATCGGAGTGCTCGGTGCCGTCGAGATCCTCTGGGCGGTCCTCGTCCTGGCACGCGGCCGGATCGTCGTGCCGCGCTCCGCGCTGGTCGTCGCGGTCGCCTCCCTGGCGGCGTTCGCCCTCGGTCTGGCCCTCGGCGCACTCGCCGAGCCCCTCCCCGCGCTGGCCGCCGCGGTCCTCCAGCTGATCGCGGTCGCCGTGGTGGCCGTCTCGCTCCGCTCTCCGCGCGTCGAGGAGAAGGCCGTCTCGCCGTCGCGAGCTCTCGTCGGACTCCTGGCCGGCGCGCTCACCGTCTCCTCCCTCGCCACCCCCGCCATGGCCGCCTCCTCGGGCGGCTCGGGCGACATGGGCGGGATGATGCACTCCGTCGTCGACCGCGGACACGGGCACTGACGCCCTCTGGTCCCGGCGGCCCCGCTCGGCTAAGGTAAGGCAGACCTCAGTCGCCGAGGGAGGCCACCGTGTCGAACGTCATCCCGTTCTCCGAGGCCCTGCGCCTGCGCATCGGGCAGTCCGGCGCGGACGACGAGGGCGCCGCCTTCATGACCTCGCTGATGACCGGCTCCGGCAGCCGCGACGACTACATCGCGCTCATCTCGCAGCACTACTTCGTCTACGAGGCCCTCGAGGCCGTGGCGGAGGACATGGCCGGCGATCCGGTCGCGGAGCCCTTCCTCTCGGCCAAGCTCACCCGGCTCCCCGCGATCGCGGAGGACCTGCGCTTCCTCGTCGGCGAGGACTGGCGCGAGCGCATCCGCCCGCTGCCCTCGACCAGCGCCTACGTCGACCGGATCCGCACCGTGGCCTCGGGCTGGAGCGGCGGCTTCGTCGCCCACCACTACACGCGCTACCTCGGCGACCTCTCCGGCTGCGCGATCGTCCGCGGGCTGCTGCAGCGGCGGTTCGGCTTCGAGACCAACGGCGTCGGCTTCTTCCTCTTCGGCGAGATCGCCGCACCGTCGGCCTTCCGCGCCACCTACCGCGAGCAGCTCGACGCCGCGGGCTGGGACGAGGAGGAGCGCGAGCGGGTCATCGCGGAGGTCGCGGAGGCGTACCGGCTGACGACGGAGCTGTTCCGCGATCTCGCCCGGACCTGCGCGGCGGCCTGAGGCCCCTGCTCCCACGTCCTCCGCGGGGCGTCAGTCCGCGGACGCCTCCGCGACGGCGGCCGGCTCGGCTCGCCGTTCGGACATGAAGCGCAGCACGTCCTTGTCGACGATGATGTCGCTCGGCCGGAGCGGCCGCGTCAGGTAGAGCCCCTCGAGGCTCGTGATGCGGCTGAGCGCCACGTAGGTCTGCCCGGGGGCGAAGGCGCGCTGCCCGAGGTCGACCACGGCGGAGTCGTAGGTCTTGCCCTGCGACTTGTGGATCGTGACCGCCCACGCCAGCCGGAGCGGGAACTGCGCGAACTCGGCGACGATCTCGCGGGTGAGCTTCTTCGTCGCGGCGGAGTAGGAGTAGCGGTAGCGCTCCCAGGTCGCGGGCTCGACCTCGTGGACCTCGCCGTCCACCTCGACCCACACCGTCCCCGCGACCTTCGTCACCCGGCCGATCGTGCCGTTCACCCAGCGCTGCTCGGAGTCGTTGCGCAGGAACATCACGTGCGCGCCGATCTTGAGCTCGAGGTTCTGGTCCGCCGGATAGGCGCGCCCGCCGAAGTCGCCGCTGATCTCGGCCGACGCGGTCTTCAGCGGGCCCTTCAGCCGCGCGAGCGCCGCCTGGTTGATGCGGTTGACCGTGTCGTTGCGGGTCGCGAGCGTGATCGCGTCGTCGGCCGGAGGCGTCCGCGCGCCCGCCGCGTTCAGCACGTCGGCGATCTCCTTCGTCACCATGCCGAAGCGGACCGCGTTGAGCATCCACTTGAAGCGCTCATCGCTCTGCCGGTGGATCCGGCCGAGCTCGACGATCCGCAGCGGCGCCTCCTGCCAGACGAGGGCGTCGAAGAACCACAGCGAGCGGTAGCGGTCGGCGAAGTAGGCGCGCTCCTCCGGATCGCCGGGAACGGGTGCGAGCTGGAACGGGTCGCCGAAGAGGACGACCTGCACGCCCCCGAACGGCTCGGAGCGCCGCTGCCGCGCCTGCCGGAGGCTGCGGTCGATCCCGTCGAGCAGGTCGGCGTTGACCATGGAGATCTCGTCGATGACGAGCGTGTCGATGGTGTTGAGGAGCTTGCGCAGCTCGGGCGGCTGGTCGAGGTCGGAGTCGGCGATGACGCCGATCGGCAGTCGGAAGAGCGAGTGGATGGTCTGGCCGCCGACGTTCAGCGCCGCGACGCCGGTGGGGGCGCAGATGACGATCTGCTTGTCGGTGTTCCAGCTCAGGTGGTTGAGCAGGGTGGACTTGCCCGTGCCCGCGCGACCCGTGACGAACAGGTGCTCGCGCGTATTCTCGATGAGGTCGAAGACCCGCTGCTGCTCGTCGGAGAGGGTCGGCTGAGTCACCGCTCCACTGTACCCGCGGGCCGCCGGGACCCCGGGGCCCGGGCGCGGATCAGCCGCGCTTCTGGAGGGCGGCCAGGCGGTCGTTGTAGGCCGTGAGCTCGGCCTCTCCGGTGCGGTCGGCCTGGCGGTCGCGGCGCTTGGTCTCGCGGGCGTCGGAGCGGCTCCACATCATCGCGACGACGATCGCGAGCGCGAGGGTGGGGATCTCGCCGATGCTCCACGCGATGCCGCCGGCCGCCTGCTGATCGGCGAGCGCGGAGGTGCCCCAGCCCATCGCTCCGTACCAGTCGGCGAGGAGCAGCCCCTCCCCCGTCATCAGCGCGAGGCCGAAGAAGGCGTGGAACGCCATGGTGCCCAGCAGCAGCAGGAGTCGCATCGCGTAGGGCACGCGGTGCACGCTCGGGTCCACTCCGATCAGGACGCTGACGAAGAGGTACCCGGTGATCAGGAAGTGGACGATCATCCACTCGTGGCCGATGTGGTCCGTGGTGGCCCAGCGGAACAGCGGGGAGTAGTAGAAGCCCCAGAGCGACCCGACGAACAGCAGGGCGGCGACGATCGGGTGCGAGATCGCGGTGGCGAAGCGCGAGTGCACGGCGAGCAGCACCCACTCGCGGGCGCCGCGGGAGCCGTCGGTGCGGCGGGCGGCGGCGCGGGCGATGAGCGTGACCGGTGCCGCCGGGACGAGCAGCAGCGGCACCGCCATGGTGAGGACCATGTGCGAGAGCATGTGGGCGCTGAACAGGTACTTCTCGTACGCGTTCACCCCGCCGTTCGTGATGTAGGCCAGGAGGAGCATGCCCGCGATCCAGAGGATCGTGCGGTGCAGGGGCCAGCGGTCGCCGCGGCGGTGCAGGCGCACCACTCCGGCGACGTAGAACGCGATGGCGAAGGAGCAGACCAGGAGCCAGACCAGGTCGATGTTCCAGAGCGTGAGGAAGTTCATCGCGCTCGCGGGCGGCGGCAGGGGCTCGCCCGTCAGCAGCTGAGCCGGGGTCGGATCCGTGAGCTGGCTCGCGGCGATCTGGTCGACCGGGGTCGCGGTGCGCGCGAGAGCCGCGGCGACTCCGGAGGCGATCCCCATGAAGGCGATCTCGGCGCCGACGAGCCACCAGAAGCTGCGGCCGCCGACGCCGCCGGCCTTCCGCATCCGCTCGATGAGGTAGCGGCGCTGCAGCACGCCGAACAGGCCCAGCGCGACCAGCGCCGCGACCTTGACCAGCACGAGGATCCCGTAGCCGGTGAGCAGGTTGTCGAGAGTGGCGAGCCGGAGCTCGGCGCTGACGTAGCCGGACGCCGCGACCACGACGAAGCTCACGAGCGCGAGGCTGGAGTAGCGCTCGATCACGGGCAGCAGGCGGGAGCCGCCGAGCAGGGGCCGCAGGGCGATGACGGTGATGAGGCCGCCCAGCCAGATCGCCGCGAAGACGAGGTGCAGGCCCAGCGCCGTGACGGCGGCGTCGTGCCCGCTCGCTCCCGCCGCGTGCCCCTGCTGCGCCATCGGCAGCAGCGTGAGCAGGGCCAGGCCCGTGACGAAGACGAGCGCGGTCTGGTTGCGGACGGCGAAGCAGAGGACGGTGACGACGGCCGCGAGCAGGGTCGTGATGAGCCAGGCCTGGCCGACCTCGATGCTGCCGATGAAGTAGCTGAGCTTGGTGCCGAAGTCGCGATCGAGGCTCAGTGGCGTCTGCGTGACGTTGAGGAAGGTGAGGAACCCGGTCACCGCGCTGGCCGCCGCGAAGAAGGCGGCGCTGGCGGCGGCGACGTCGAGGGCGATCGAGAACTCGGTGCGCGGCTCGGGCGCGGCCTCGCCGGGCGCGGGGCGCGCGGGGGCGACCGCGGTGCGCGTCGATCCGGCGCGGGAGGAGGACTGGCCGCCGCGCGAGGACTGGCCGCCGCGCGAGGAGGCGTGAGCGGTCGAGGCGCGGGACGAGGATCGGGCGTCGCGGGCGGCGGCGGCGCGGGGGCTCAGCGCGAACAGCGTCAGCACGAGCGAGCCGATCATCCCCGCGGCGCCGAGATTGACGGCCAGCTTGGCGATCGGGAGGCCGTACCGGACCACGGGGCCGGGATCGTTCAGCAGCGGAGCCGCGGCTCCCCCGCCGAAGGCCAGGGCCGCGAGGAGGGCGACGAGCGCTGCGGCGACGAGCACGAGCGCAGGGCCGACGATCCGGACGGTTCGATTCACCGGTCCAGCCTACGTTCCGCGGCTGATCGGCAGCCGCGTCCGCGGACGATCGGCGGCCGCGTCCGCGGACGACGACGGCCCCGGCGCAGTGCCGGGGCCGTGTCGGAGGGCGCGACTACTTCGCGGCGGCCTTGAGCTTGGTGCCCGCGGAGACCTTCACCGAGTGGCCGGCGGCGATCTGGATGGTCTCGCCGGTCTGCGGGTTGCGGCCGGTGCGCGCGGCGCGGGAGGTGCGCTCGACGGCGATCCAGCCGGGGATGGTGACCTTCACGTCGTTCGACACGGAGTCGGCGAGGGTGGTGAAGAGCGAGTCGAGGACGCCGTTGACGGCGGCCTGGCTCTGGCCGGAGTCGGCGGCGATCTTCGCGACGAGCTCGGTGCGGTTGAGCGACTTGTCAGCCATGGAGTGTCCTCCCAGGACGTTCTCGCTGTCGGAACAGCTGGTTTCGATGGATCGTCCTCGGCCGGGGACGGACGTCCTCAACCGGTCGGACCGTCGGTAACCTACCAGCCCCGCCCCGGATCTCCGGCGATTCCGGCCTCGAGACGCCCGGAACGACGCCGATCGCGCCGGTCGGTCCCTCCACAGGAGGCGCTCGGCGCCCCTCGTCCACCGATCCGCCGATCGCCTCTCCGCGCCGCCCGCGGCCTGACGAGGATCGGCTCATGACGACGACGGCACTCCCCCCTCCACCCGCTCCGGCCGACGCGAAGTAGTCGCGCCCTCCGACACGGCCCCGGCACTGCGCCGGGGCCGTCGTCGTCCGCGGACGCGGCCGCCGATCG
>NZ_PSTN01000002.1:0-241114 GCF_002930955.1 Rathayibacter sp. AY1A4
GCGGCGCACGCCCGGGCGCGCCAGAGAACCGAACCAGAGCCCTGCGTACTCCTCCGCGCCTGCGTACTCCTCCGCGCCCGGCCACCCCGCCGCCTACGCGGCCGCACCGGCGCCCGTCGTCCCCCGCACGCTGAGCCTCGTCGGGATGATCCTCGGCATCGTCGGCCTGGTCATCACGCTCTTCGCCGCCGGTTTCGGCTTCCTGCTGTCGGCTCCGGCCGTCGTGCTCGGCTTCCTCGGACGCCGGCGCGAGCCGGCCGCGCGCGGCTTCGCGCTGACCGCGATCATCACCGGGTTCGCCGGCATCGCCGTCTCGCTGATCTACCTGGCGGTCTTCCTCGTCTTCGTCGTGGTGGCCCTCGCCGCCGGCACCTCCGGCTACTGAGCCGGCGCGGGCCGCTCGACGCGCTCCGCGAGCAGCGCGCGGTGGCGCCCGGCGATCCGCGTCAGGATCAGCACCGCGCTGCCGGTGCCGGAGAGGCCCAGCCGCTTGCGGAAGCGGGCGGGGTCGACGTCCACCCCGCGCTTCTTGATCTCGAGCACGCCGATGCCGCGGGTGCGCAGCTCCTTCGCCAGCGTGCGCTCGTCCAGCGGCAGCTCGGCGAGGACTCGGAAGCTGCGGAGGAAGGGCGAGGCGGCCGCATGGTCGCCGGTCAGGTAGGCGATGCCGGGCGAGAGCATCCGCGAGTCGCTGGAGCGCGCGAGCTCGCCCAGGAGGCGCGCGCGGATCGCGGAGCCGTCCGGCTCGTGCACGAACGCGCCGAGGGGGCCGACCTCCTCGTCCTCGCTGTCGCCCGCCGCGGTGAGCTCGGAGGAGCCGGCCGCGCCGAGCAGCAGAGCGGAGCGGCGCACGCCCGGGCGCGCCAGAGAACCGAACCAGAGCCCGGTCTCGACCAGCTCCCCGTCGACCGAGACCCACTGCGCCTCGGCGTCCCGCGGCAGGCGCTCGCGGTCGAAGCCGGGACCCACCTTCACGCCCACGGGACGGTGCTCGGCCAGGCCGAACGCGAAGTCGAGGGAGGGGGAGTAGTCGTCCGGATCGTCGAGCCGGCGGGTCTCGCGGTGGCCCGCCGTGCGGCGTGCCGGGTCCAGGTAGACGGCGTCGAAGCCGTCGAGGTCGAAGGCCTCGGCCGTCGAGTGCACGGCGCTCGCCGCGGGGAACGGGGCGAGGTTGAAGCTGGCCAGGGTCGCGGTGACCTCGTCGGCCTCGACGGCGGTGACCGCCAGGTCGATCGCGGCCATCGCGAGGGCGTCGCCGCCGATCCCGCTGCCGAGGTCGGCGACGCGCGCCGCTCCCGCCGCGGCGAACCGGCCGGCGTGCAGGGCGGCGACGCGCAGCCGCGTCGCCTGCTCGAGTCCCGCGTCCGTGAAGAGCATCGAGCGGGCGAACTCGCCGAACTTCGCCTCCGCCTTCTGCCGGAGCCTCGCCTGGGTGAGCACCGCGGCGACGAGGACGGGGGAGTGGCCGGCGGCCCGGAGGCGTGCCACGGCCCGCACCAGGTCGTCGGACCGGTAGCCGTCGAGGGAGTCGAGGAGCCGGAGGCCCTCGGGGGAGAGGAGCTCGACCAGCTCGTCGCGTCGCATCCGGCCATGGTAGGCCACGGCCTCCCGGCGGGTCCGCCGCCCCGCTTGGCACTCTGATTGCACGAGTGCCAGCGGAGCCCCTACGATGGATCTAGCACTCTCGGAGCGTGTGTGCCAGAACCGCGTTCCGCCCACATCGTCGTCAAGAAAGAGGTCAACCGTGTCGGTGTCCATCAAGCCGCTCGAAGATCGCATCGTCATCAAGCAGGTCGAGGCGGAGCAGGTGACCGCTTCCGGTCTCGTCATCCCCGATACCGCCAAGGAGAAGCCGCAGGAGGGCGAGGTCGTCGCCGTCGGACCCGGTCGCATCGACGACAACGGCAACCGCGTGCCGCTCGACGTCGCCGTCGGCGACAAGGTGATCTACTCCAAGTACGGCGGAACCGAGGTCAAGTTCGGTGGCGAGGACCTGCTGGTCCTCTCCGCTCGCGACGTCCTCGCGGTCGTCGTCCGCTAGGCAGCATCCCTCGGAAGGGCCCGTCGACCTCGGTCGGCGGGCCCTTCCGTCGTTCCCGGTCCTCCTCGCGACCAGTGGCCTGATCCGCCCGCTACGGGGCCGTCCTCCCACCCCGCGCCTGCGTAGCATCGGGGGAGTGACCAGCTCCCGCACCCCTGCCGAGTCCGGCTCGCCCTCCCCTTCGGACGTGCCCGTCGGCGAAGGAGTGGAGGCGCTCGGAGCGGCGGGACGCCCGGGCGGGATGTCCGGCACGGGGCTGCTGTTCGCGTTCTCGGCCTACCTGCTCTGGGGTGCGATGCCCCTCTACTTCATCGCGATGGCGCCGGCCTCGCCGTTCGAGATCGTCGCCTTCCGGGTGCTCTTCTCGCTCGTCTTCTGCGTGATCCTGCTCACGGTCCTCCGCGGTTGGCGCTCCTTCGGCGCGCTGCTGCGCCGCCCCCGCCTGCTCGGCGTGATGGCGATCGCGGGCGTGCTCATCTACGTCAACTGGCAGGTCTACGTGATCGCCACGACCACGGGCCACGTCATCGAGGCGGCCCTGGGCTACTTCATGAACCCGCTGGTCACGGTGCTGCTGGGCGTCCTGGTGCTGCGCGAGCGCCTCCGGCCCCTGCAGTGGGCCGCGATGGGCGTCAGCGCGGTCGCGGTGCTGGTCGTCGCGGTGGGCTACGGATCCTTCCCGTGGATCTCGCTCGCCCTCGCCTTCTCGTTCGGCCTCTACGGCCTGGTGAAGAGCCGCGTCGGCGGCACGGTGGACGCGGTCGGCGGGCTGACGCTCGAGACGCTCTGGCTGACGCCGCTCGCCGTCGTGCAGCTGGCGGTCGTCGGCTCCACGGTGGGGCTGACCCTGACGACGGAGGGGACGGGGCACGCCCTCATCCTCGCCTCGGCCGGGATAGTCACGGCCGTCCCGCTGCTCCTGTTCGCGGGCGCCGCCCGGCGCCTCCCGCTGTCGATCGTCGGCTTCGTGCAGTACCTGACGCCGTTCCTGCAGTTCCTCGTCGGGGCCTTCGTGCTGCACGAGGAGATGCCGCTCGAGCGCTGGATCGGCTTCGCGCTGGTGTGGGCCGCCCTGGCGATCTTCTCAGGCGACCTCGTCGCCGCGGAGCGCAGACGGCGCCGATCGTCCGTCTGATCTGCGGAACGCGTCGTCCTGACGCGGCGCGACAGCGGAATGGTAACGATCCGGTCGCGAAACGTATTGGTAACACCCCTGTATTGTTCACGGCTGCTTCGGAGGTTAGGTTGGCCGAGCGGTTGCCACCGGCGCCGCTCCCACTGACACACACCTCTCAAGGAGCAACATGGGCGTTTACGCGAAGGCCGGCTCGGCCCGCGCGCGGTCCCTCCGGGCAACCCTCGGCGGCGTCGCCATTCTGGGCGCCAGCGCTCTCGTCCTCGCCGGCTGCGCCGGCGGCGGCGACAGCGGATCGGGCGGCGACAGCGGCTCGGGCGACCTGTCCCTCAAGATCGGCACGATCCTCCCGCAGACCGGCACCCTCGCCGTCCTCGGCCCGCCCGAGATCGCGGGCGTCGACCAGGCGGTCGTCGACATCAACGACGCCAAGGCCGGCATCACGATCGACGTGGAGCAGAAGGACTCGGGCGACACCACGACCGACATCGCGACGCAGTCGGCCACGTCCCTCATCGCCGACAACGTCTCCGCCATCATCGGCGCGGCGTCCTCGGGCGTCTCGAAGACCTTCATCGACCAGGTGACCCAGGCGGGCGTCGTCCAGATCTCGCCGGCCAACACCTCGCCGGACTTCACGACCTACGACGACGACGGCTACTACTGGCGCACCGCTCCCTCGGACGTGCTCCAGGGCCGCATCCTCGGCAACAAGATCCTCGGCGACGGCAAGACCAACGTCTCGATCCTGTACATGAACGACGCGTACGGCACCGGCCTCGAGAAGAACATCAAGGAGACCCTCGAGGCGGGCGGAGCATCCGTCGCGGCCGAGGAGATCTTCGAGCCGGCCTCGACCGACTTCAACTCGGCGCTGACCTCGGTCCTCGCCCCGAACCCCGACGCGCTGGTCGTCATCTCGTTCGACGAGATCAAGACCATCGCGGAGCAGCTCTCGGCCAAGGGCTTCGACTTCTCGAAGCTCTACGGCACGGACGGCAACTACGGCGTCATCGGCGAGTCCGACACCAACGTCGACATCGCCGGCGCGCAGTTCACCAACCCGGGCGTCCAGGCGTCCGAGGACTTCCAGGGCAAGCTGCAGTCGCTCGTCGAGTCGCAGGGCAACGACGCGCTGACCGTGTTCAGCTATGCGCCGGAGTCGTACGACGCCACGGTCCTGACCGCGCTCGCCGCGCTCCAGGGCAAGGCGACGGACGGTGCGACCATCCGCGACAACCTCATGTCGGTCTCCGAGGGCGGCACCAAGTGCACGACCTTCGCCGACTGCGCGAAGCTCATCGCCGACGGCGAGGACGTCGACTACGACGGCCTCTCCGGCCCGATCTCGTTCGACGAGAACGGCGACACCAGCGAGGCCTCGGTCTCGATCTACAAGTACGGCACGGGCAACACCACCTCCTTCGAGGAGACCGTCGAGGGTTCGCTGAACTGACGACGCGGTGACGCGGCTCCTGCCGCATCCCTGAGGGGCTCGGTCTTCGGACCGGGCCCCTTCGCCGTCCCCGGAGCGCAGAGCCGGAGACGCGTCGTCGCGCGGACGCAGAGAGGCGCGGCGGTCGTCCGCGAGGGCGACCGCTGCCGGGTGCGGGAGGACGGCTCCGCGGCGTCCTGGGCCTCGCGTCGCGTCGAGGAGCCACTCCGGGGAGGAGCGGCTCGGACGGCCTGTATACGCGCCTCCGAGCGCCTCTCCCGGCCTCGAGGGCGCCCTGCCGGACCGCGGGCGGGAGCGACGACGTCGAGCGGGAACGCAGAAGCGCGCGCCCTCCGGGGGGAGGACGCGCGCTCGTGGTGTGCGGAGGGCCTAAGAGGCGCGGAGCAGCTCCGCCTCCTGCGCCAGGCGGTACGTGACGAAGGAACGGCTGTAGTTGCGGCGCTTGCCGCCGGTGGTCTCGGCGATGACCACCTGGGCGTAGACGCCGACGACGCGCCAGCGCTCGTAGTCGCCGATCGCACCGGTGCCGAAGCCGGCTCCGAGTTCCACAGGGGCGGGGGTGTAGCTCTTCATGGTCGGCTCCTTCGAGGCGGACGACGCGGCGCTCGAGGCGCTGCGGGGAGGGGAGGAGATCGGCGACCGATCGCGGTCCCTACCGGGGGAGAGGGGAGCGGGACGTCCCCCTGCAGGGCTGTCCCGTGTCCCCAAAACTACGGCAGGAAGGGCGATATCCCGTCCCCCTCGTGGGGGTCGCCGAAGCGGAGAGACTCTCGCTGTCCTGCCCTCGTCCCGCGGACAGGAGACCGACGGTCCGGCCCGCCGTTCCGCCGACTTCCCAGTGGTTCGGCGGGCATCGCGGAGAGACCGGTGAAGGCCTGCCCGCGCCGGGAGAGCGGCCCCCCGCCTCCCTTCTGCGGCACCCCGTGCCGGCGCGTCTCCGGGCACCGAGCCGCCTGCCTTCCCGCCCTGCTCGGAGTGGTCTCCGAGCCGCCCGGCGCCCTGGGCGAGCGGCCCCGCCTCCGCCCCGGAGCCGCACCGGCCCCTCGGCCCCGCTCGCGCCCGCTCCGCGCCCCGGCAACGACGAAGGGCCCGCCGTCCGGAGACGACGGGCCCTTCGCAGCGGGGGTCAGCCGCCGACGGTCGGGGTGCTCGTGGTGACCTCGTTGGTCGTGGCGAGCGTGCCCAGGTAGAGCTCGATGACCTTCGGATCGTTCATCAGCTCCCGGCCCGCGCCCTCGTAGGCGTCGCGGCCCTGGTCGAGGACGTAGCCGCGGTCGCAGATCTGCAGCGCCCGCCGCGCGTTCTGCTCGACGATCATGATCGAGACGCCCGCGCGGTTGATCCGCTGCACGTTGACGAACGTCTCGTCCTGCCGCATCGGGGACAGGCCGGCGCTGGGCTCGTCGAGCAGCAGCATCGACGGGTCCATCATCAGAGCCCGCGACATCGCCACCATCTGGCGCTCACCGCCCGAGAGCGACCCCGAGCGCTGCTTGAGCCGCTTGCTGAGCTCCGGGAAGAGCTCGGTGACGAACTCGAGCCGCTCCCTGTACAGCTTCGGCTTCTGGTACATGCCCATCTCGAGGTTCTCCTCGATGGTGAGCGACGGGAAGACGTTGTTGTTCTGCGGCACGAAGCCCACGCCCTTGGACACCAGCTTGTCGGCCTTGAGGCCGGTGATGTCCTCGCCGTTCAGCAGGACGGTGCCCTGGCGGATGTTGACCAGGCCGAACATCGCCTTCAGCAGCGTCGACTTGCCTGCACCGTTCGGGCCGATGATCCCGACGAGCTCGCCGCGCTTCACGTACACGTTCGAGCCGTTGAGGATGTTGACCCCCGGCACGTAGCCCGCGTGCAGGTCGTGCGTCTCGAGGGTGTTCGGAGTCGTCGTGTCGGCGGTCATCTCTCGTCCTTCTCGAATTCGACGGCCGGGGCGTCGGTCGTCGGGGCGACGCTCGTCGGCGCGGAGGCCGACGGGGACGCCGTTCCGGCGGCCGGAGCGTCGTGGCCGGGCGTCGGGATGCCGGCCTGCTCCGCCTGCCGCTCCACGTCCTCGCGGACGAGGTCGGAGTCCATCTCCTCGGCGACCTCGAGCTGGCCCTCGATCGTTCCCAGGTCGGTGTCGTGGTGCGCGCCCAGGTACGCGTCGATGACGGCCGGGTCGTTCATCACGGTCGAGGGCGGGCCCTCGGCGACGACCTTGCCCTCGGCCATCACGATCACCCAGTCGGCGATCGTGTTGACCATGTGCATGTCGTGCTCGACGAAGAGCACGGTCATGCCCTCGTCCTTCAGGTTCACGATGTGTCCCAGGAGCGACTGCGTCAGCGCCGGGTTCACGCCGGCCATCGGCTCGTCGAGCATGACGAGCTCGGGCTCCGACATCAGCGCCCGCGCCATCTCGAGCAGCTTCTTCTGGCCGCCCGACAGGCTCGACGCGTAGTCGTCCCGCTTGGTGTCCAGCTTGAACTTCTCGAGCAGGCGGATCGCGCGCTGCTCGATCGAGTCCTCCTCCTTCGACCACAGCGGGCGGATGAGCGAGGTGAAGATGTTCTCGCCCTTCTGCCCCTTCGCGCCGAGCAGCATGTTCTCGAGCACCGTCATGCCGCCGAGCGCCTTGGTGAGCTGGAACGTGCGCACCATGCCCATCCGCGACACCCGGTAGGCCGGGACGTTAGCGAGGTTCTTGCCCTTGAAGTTCCACTTGCCAGTGTTGGGCTTGTCGAAGCCCGTCAGCAGGTTGAAGAACGTGGTCTTGCCGGCCCCGTTCGGGCCGATCAGGGCGGTGATGGATCCGCGGGGGATCTCGAGGTGCTCGACGTCGACCGCGGTCAGGCCGCCGAAGCGGCGGCTGACGTTGTCGGCGACGACGATGGGGTCCTTCTTCCTGACCCCGGGGACGATTGCTTCCTCGGTGATGTCCGAGACCGGCGTCTTAGGCAAAGTGCAGATCCTTCTTCTTGCCGAAGATCCCCTGGGGTCTGAAGATCACCAGGAGCATGAGGGCTACCCCCACCACGATGAACCGGATGGGTCCGGTCTGCACGGTGGTGAGGCGGATGAGGTCGTTGTTGAGGACCCCGGTGTCGATCCCGAGCGTGAGCAGTCCGTCGGTCAGACCGAGGACGACCCAGAAGATGATCGAGCCGACGACGGGTCCGAAGACCGTCGCGGCGCCGCCCAGCAGCATGATCGTGTAGAGGAAGAACGTGAGCTGGGTGCCGTAGTTGTCGGGCTGGAGCGAGCGGGGGAGGATGAACAGCGCTCCTGCGAGGCCTCCGAGCACGCCGCCCAGGATGAGCGCCTGGATCTTGTACGAGAAGACGTTCTTGCCGAGCGAGCGCACGGCGTCCTCGTCCTCGCGGATGCCCTTGATGACGCGGCCCCAGGGGCTGCGCATCAGGAGGAACACCAGGAGGCAGGCCAGGAGCACGAGGCCCCAGCCGACGATCCGCACCCACCACTGGTCCTGGCTGTAGGTGAGGACGCCGATGCCCCAGCGGCCCTCGGGGAGCGGGTTGAGGTCGTTGAACGCCTTCGCCGCGCCGTTGATGCCCTCCGAGCCGCCGGTGATCGCCGAGAACTCGGGGGTCTTGACCGAGAGCCGGATGATCTCCGCCGCCGCGATCGTGACGATCGAGAGGTAGTCGGCCCGCAGCCGCAGCGTCGGGATGCCCAGGATGAGCGCGAAGACGGTCGCCGCGACGATCGTCGCGAGGAAGGAGCCCCAGACGGGCCATTCGAACTTGACCGACGTGATGGCGAAGGCGTAGCCGCCCACTGCCATGAAGCCGGCCTGTCCGAAGTTGAGCAGCCCCGTGAATCCGAAGTGGATGACCAGGCCGATGGTCGCCAGCGCATACGCGGCGACAGTGGGATCGACGATCTGCCCGATCGCCAGCCAGATGAAGTTGAGGTTCATGGTGTCCTAGCCGATCCGTTCCTTGCGGCCCAGGATTCCCTGCGGCCTGACCAGGAGGATGATGATCATGAGAACGAGCGGAGCCACGTACTTGAGGTTCTCCGGGATCCAGATCGTCGAGATGTTCATCATCAGTCCGATGATGAGCGAGCCGACCAGCGCGCCGTAGGCGGAGCCGAGTCCGCCGAGCGTGATCGCCGCGAAGATCAGCAGCAGGATCGACGCTCCCGTATCCCAGCGCAGCGACTGGTAGTAGCCGATGTAGACGCCCGCCAGCGCGGCGAGAGCGCCCGACATCACCCAGACGACGCGGATGACGCGCTCGACGTTGATGCCCGAGGCGGAGGCGAGGGCCCGGTTGTCCGAGACCGCCCGCATCGCCTTGCCGATCTTCGTCTTCGTGAGGACGTAGGCCACGGCGACGATGCAGACGACGCCGACGACGGCGCCGACGATGTCGGTGAACTTCAGGCTGATCCCGAGCTCCGGCACCGTGAAGAACGGAGCGGTGCTGTTGGGGAGCGAGAGGCGGTCGGCTCCGAAGAAGAAGACGAACACGTAGCGCAGGGCCAGCGAGAGGCCGATCGTCACGATCATCAGCGGGATGAGCTGGATGCCCTTCTTCCGCAGCGGCTTCCAGAGCAGCCCGTCCTGGACGAAGCCGAAGGCCCCGCCGAGGATCACCGCGATCGGGATGGCCAGCAGCGCCGGGAGTCCGAAGACCCCGGAGAAGAGGTACGCCATCAGCGCGCCGAAGGTGACCAGCTCGCCGTGGGCGAAGTTGTTCAGGCCGGTCACGCCGTAGATCAGCGAGGCGCCGATCGCCGCGAGGGCGATCAGGAGCCCGAAGATCAGGCCGGTGACGACCTTCGGCCAGAAGATGATCCAGAACGTGTCGGCCGACACCGGCTGGTTCACCGCGTTGGACGTCCCGTCGGGGTTCGTCGCGTCGTTGCCGGTCGTGCCCTCGGTCGCGGGGCTCGTCGGAGCCGCGGAGTCCGTCGGGACCGGGACGGTCGCTCCGGAGCCCTTCGGGTTGGCCGTCGAGACGATGAAGTTCACGATCTGGTTCTGCGAGGCGACGATCTTCACCTGCTTCGGGTTCTGACCCGCGGCGGGGTAGCCCTTGTCGGCGGGCAGGGACTCCTCGTCGACGGTCACCGTGTAGGTGCCCGCGGCGTCGAGGGGGAACGTGGCCCGGCCGTCCTCGCCGGTGGTCACGGTCGCGGAGGCGTCGCCGCCGATCTCGACGGTCACCCCCGTCAGGTTCTCGTTCGTCCCCTGCACGCGGACCCAGGCGATGATCGACTGGTCGGCGGTGGTGGCGGCGAGCGCGGCGGGGGCCGCCGCGGCGATCCCGGTGAGGGTCGCGGCGAGCAGACCCAGGGCCAGGAGCCGGTCTCGGAGCCTCGGGCGTCTCCTATCCACGGGGCGCCTCCCGGTCCGTCGGATGCAGGGTCGTCGAGCGCTGGCGGCGCATCGAACGGCTGGCTGTGAGCAAGACGTCTACCTCTCGTCAGGGTGCACAGACGGATGGGGTCTCCGGGCACGCCCGAATCGCCGTCGTCAAACAACGTTGGTTGACCATACGTTCCGCATGTGTCGGCGGTGTTTCACCGTCCGCACTTACGCGTGACGACATTATGAGGGAGAGGAGAGCGCTCCAGCGCCCATCCGCGGCCCGGCGGCCGCGCCGTCGAGGAATACCGCGGGCCTCACGGCGCTTAAGATCGAACAACCGTGGCGCTCGTGAGCGGACTCCTCCCGTCCTCTCCGGGCTCCCGCACTCGACCTGCTAAGGGGCATTGATGGACCAGCCGGATCCCTTCGGATTCCTCGGACTCACCTACGACGACGTCATGCTCCTCCCGGGGCACACCGACGTCATCCCGAGCGAGGCCGACACGGCCTCCCGCCTCACCAAGCGCATCAGCGTGGCGACCCCGCTGCTCTCCGCGGCGATGGACACCGTCACCGAGGCGCGCATGGCGATCGCGATGGCCCGCCAGGGCGGCTTCGGCGTCCTGCACCGCAACCTCTCCATCGCCGACCAGGCCGACCAGGTCGACCGGGTGAAGCGGAGCGAGTCGGGCATGGTCTCGAACCCCGTCACCACCACCCCGGACGCCACCGTCGCCCAGGTGGACGACCTCTGCGGCCAGTACCGGATCAGCGGCCTCCCCGTCGTCGACTCCACCGGCGTGCTCGTGGGCATCATCACCAACCGCGACATGCGCTTCGTCTCGCCGTTCGAGAAGGCGACCACGCTCGTCCGCGACGTGATGACCAGCACCGGTCTGATCACGGGCCGCGTCGGCATCCCCGACAGCGAGGTCATCGCCCTCTTCGCGCAGCACAAGATCGAGAAGCTGCCGCTCGTCGACGCGCAGGGCAAGCTCGCCGGCCTCATCACGGTCAAGGACTTCGACAAGTCGGAGCAGTACCCCAACGCCACGAAGGACGACGAGGGCCGCCTCCGGGTCGGCGCCGCGATCGGCTTCTTCGGCGACGCCTGGCAGCGCGCCACCGCCCTGCTCGACGCGGGCGTCGACGTGATCGTCGTCGACACGGCCAACGGCGACTCCGCCGGCGTGCTCGACATCATCCGCCGCCTGAAGTCCGACTCCGCGTTCGCCGGCGTCGACGTCATCGGCGGCAACGTCGCGACCCGCTCCGGGGCGCAGGCCCTCGTCGACGCGGGCGCCGACGCCATCAAGGTCGGCGTCGGCCCCGGCTCGATCTGCACCACCCGCGTCGTCGCCGGCGTCGGAGTCCCGCAGGTCACCGCGGTCTACGAGGCGTCCCTCGCCGCGCGCGAGTCCGGCGTGCCGGTGATCGCCGACGGCGGCCTCCAGTACTCCGGCGACATCGCCAAGGCGCTCGTCGCCGGCGCCGACACCGTGATGCTCGGCTCGCTCCTCGCGGGCTGCGAGGAGAGCCCCGGCGACCTCGTGTTCCAGAACGGCAAGCAGTTCAAGACCTACCGCGGCATGGGCTCCCTCGGCGCCCTGCAGACCCGCGGCGAGCGGACCTCCTACTCGAAGGACCGCTACTTCCAGTCCGACGTGCCCACCGACGACAAGCTGATCGCCGAGGGCATCGAGGGCCAGGTGCCCTACCGCGGCCCGCTCGCGAACGTGGCGTACCAGCTCGCCGGCGGGCTCCGCCAGTCGATGTTCTACGTCGGAGCGCGCACCATCCCCGAGCTGAAGGAGCGCGGGAAGTTCGTGCGCATCACGGCGGCCGGGCTGAAGGAGTCGCACCCGCACGATGTGCAGATGGTGGTGGAGGCGCCGAACTACCGGCGCTGAGGGGGTCTGGTGGGGCCGGCGGCGGATCGGGATCGCGGCCCCTCTGCCCGATGGGCCTGCGGCCCATACGCCCACCACGCCGGAGGGGCCGCGATCCCGATCCGCTGCCTCCCTCCGGGAGACGAGCGCCGGTCCTCGGCTGAGGGGCGGGGGACGCAGCGCGAGCGGCGCGAGGCGCCGCCGCGACTGCGGGGGGAGGCTTCCGCCTGTGCCGTCGCGGGGGAGTGGTCGTGCACCGCGCGCGAGCGCGACGGAGTGGGGACGGGCTTCCCGCGTTGCAGCGAATCGTGGTGGCGGCCGCGCAGGCTTCACCTGCTGGTGGAGTGCGCCCGCTCGCGTCGATCGCGGCCCGGTGAGGAGCCCGGTAGGAGCGGTAGCAGGCGATCCGCTCTCCAGCGGATCGTCGTAGCGCGGACGCGACCCGCTCTTCGGAACGCGACCGCCCGCTCGGGCCGACCGCGGGCGAGCGGAGCGAGGAGCGCGCCACGGCTGACACCGCTCAGCGGTAACCGGCGGTCCGCGTGCGAGCGGATCGGCGTAGCGCGGACGCGGGATGCTCTGCGGAACGCGACCGCCCGCTCGGGCCGACGGCGGGCGAGCGACGAGCGGCGAGCGGAGCGAGGAGCGAGCCACGGCTGACACCGCTCAGCGGTAGCCGGCGGTCCGCGTGCGAGCGGATCGGCGTAGCGCGGACGCGGGATGCTCTGCGGAACGCGACCGCCCGCTCGGGCCGGCGGCGGGCGAGCGGCGAGCGGAGCGAGGAGCGAGCCACAGTAAACTCTGCGTCATGGAGATCGAGATCGGGCGCGCCAAGCGCGCCCGCCGCGCGTACGCCTTCGACGACATCGCCGTCGTCCCGAGCCGCCGGACGCGCGACCCCGAGGTCGTGTCGGTGAAGTGGTCGATCGACGCGTACCAGTTCGCGACGCCGATCCTCGCCGCGCCGATGGACTCGGTGGTGTCGCCGGCGACGGCGATCCGGCTCGGGCATCTGGGGGCGCTGGGCGTCCTCGACCTCGAGGGTCTGTGGACGCGGTACGAGGACCCGGAGCCGCTGCTCGAGGAGATCCGCCGGCTTCCGGCCGAGACCGCGACGCAGCGGATGCAGGAGATCTACTCCGCTCCGATCCGCCCCGAGCTGGTGACCGCGCGCCTGGCCGAGATCCGCGCCGCGGGCGTGACCGTCGCCGGGGCCCTGTCGCCCCAGCGGACCGCGGAGCTGTACCAGACCGTCGTCGACGCCGGGGTCGACGTGTTCGTCATCCGCGGCACGACCGTCTCGGCCGAGCACGTCTCGCGCGACACCGAGCCGCTGAACCTCAAGAAGTTCATCTACGAGCTCGACGTGCCCGTCATCGTCGGCGGCGCCTCCACCTACACCGCGGCCCTGCACCTCATGCGCACGGGCGCCGCGGGCGTCCTCGTCGGGTTCGGCGGCGGTGCCGCCTCCACCACCCGCACGACGCTCGGCATCCAGGCTCCGATGGCGACCGCGGTCGCCGATGTCGCCGGCGCTCGCCGCGACTACCTCGACGAGTCGGGCGGACGCTACGTGCACGTCATCGCGGACGGCGGCCTCGGCACCTCCGGCGACATCGTGAAGGCCGTCGCGGTGGGCGCGGACGCCGTGATGCTCGGCTCGGCGCTGGCCCGCGCGACCGACGCTCCCGGCGGGGGCTGGCACTGGGGCGCGGAGGCGCACCACCCGCAGCTGCCGCGCGGCCGCCGAGTCGAGGTCGGCACCGTCGGCACCCTCGAGCAGGTCCTCTACGGCCCGGCCACCGGCGCCGACGGCACGGCGAACCTCATCGGCGCCCTGCGCCGCTCGATGGCGACGACCGGCTACTCCGACCTCAAGGAGTTCCAGCGGGTCGAGGTCGTCGTCGCGCCGTACCAGCCCAGCTGACGCTCACCGACCGAGGCGATCCGGACCGTCGAGGCCGCCGCGAACAGCGGGTTCCCTCGACGGCCCGGGGGTCCGTCGACGCGGCGGACGCCGGCGCGGGCCGGCCGGATGGGCTGGCGTCGGAGGCTTCGCGTCGGCCCCAGCGGACGACGCTGCGGACCCGCGCGGAGCCGATCCTCCCGGCGCTTCTCGGCGAGAAGCACGAGCTCGGGCGAGCGGTCCCGGAGGAACGCCGGGTCGGTTCGGATCGACGGCGGTCTGCGCCAGATCCGAGACGGCGAGTCCGCCTATCAGTGCGGGTGGGGGCGGACGCGCGCTCCGCGACGCCGTTCCGCATCCGGCTGCCCAGGTCCGTCGCCCCTCGACATGCACCGTCACCGCGAGCGGCTCGAGCAGGGGGTCCCGGACCGCCGCCGCCGACTCGCGGAGGACGAAGGGCGCGCTCCAGGTCGCGGCCACGGCGTCGATCCGCGCCCGCTGCCGCTCGTCCGCGGAGGCCCTTGCCCACTCGCCGGTCCGCGCGTACCGCGGCGCAGCCGCACGAACTCGTCCGACCGGCCTCACGCCCCGTCTGGATAGATCCCCACTGCACGCTTCCGCCCACCTTCCCCTCCCGCCCGCTCCCTCTGTGGAGACTCCCCTCCACTCCCTGCGGACAGCGGTGGAGCCCGGACCGTCGAGGCCGCCGGGAAACTGCGGGATCCCTCGACGGGTCGGGGTTCCCTCGGCAGGAGGGCTCCGCACGCGCCTAAGCTGGAAGTCCCGAGTGGGAGCGCCGCACGGCGCGGAGGGAGCACGCATGGTCGAGGTCCGCAGGGTCAAACTGCCCGGTGTCGGCGTTCTGCACACGTTCCTGACGGCCGACGGCGGCAAGGTCGGCGTCATCGCCCACCGCTCCGGCCACAGCGACCTGATCACGTTCGCCGAGGGCGACCAGGACGGCGCCAAGGTGTCGCTCCGCCTGAGCGACGACGAGGCGCACACCCTCGCCGAGCTCCTCGGCGGCACGCAGATCACGGAGTCGCTGACCGCGCTCGATCAGATCCCGGGCCTCTCGATCGACTGGTTCACCGTCGACTACGACGACCACATCGCCGGACAGCAGCTCGGCAAGCCCGCCGACCGAGGGATCGTCGGGCTGACCGTCGTCGCCGTGGTCCGGGGCGACGCCGCCAATCCGGCGCCGGCCCCCGACTTCCGCGTCTTCCCCGGCGACACCCTCGTGGTCGCCGGCAGCCCCGAGAAGGTCGCCAAGGCGTTCGCGTTCTTCCGCACCGGCAGCTTCGCCAAGACGGTCGACGCCCCGCCCGGAGCCTGAGGATGCACCACGGCGAAGACCTCATCGTCCTCGGCGTCCTGTTCGTCGTCGCCTACGTCCTCGGCCGGCTGGGGAGGACGATCGGGCTCCCGGCCATCCCGATCTACATGGTCGTCGGGCTCCTCGCGAGCCCGAACTTCCACCTCTTCCCACTCGACTTCGAGTCGAGCTACATCGAGCTGACCGCGGTCTTCGGGCTGATCCTGCTGCTGTTCAATCTCGGCCTCGAGTTCGACCAGGACGAGTTCTTCGGGAACGCCGGCCGTCTGATCCTCTCCGGCGGCTCCTACATCGCGGTCAACATGGCCGTCGGCCTCGGCTTCGGCTTCGCGCTGGGCTGGGGGAGCCGCGAGGCGCTGATCATCGCCGGCATCACGGCGACGAGCTCGAGCGCGATCGTCACCAAGCTGCTGATCGAGCTCAAGCGCCTGGCGAACCCCGAGACGCCGATGATCCTGGGCGTCACGGTCGTCGAGGACATCTTCATCGCGGTCTACCTGGCGATCGTGTCCGTGGTGCTCTCGGGCGAGACGGAGCCGTGGCCGGTGGTGCTCAAGCTCGTCATCGCGTTCGCGTTCCTCGTGGTGATGTTCGCGATCGCCCGCTGGGGCGGGAAGGTCGTCTCCCGCTTCTTCCGCACCCGCGACGACGAGCTGTTCACGATCCTGTTCTTCGGTCTCGCCATCCTGTTCGGCGGGATCGGCGAGGTCCTCGGAGTGACGGACGCGATCGGCGCGTTCCTGATCGGACTGGTCATCGGAGCGACGCGGTTCCGGTCGAGGGTCGAGCACATCGCGATCCCGCTGCGCGACGTGTTCGGCGCCTTCTTCTTCGTCAACTTCGGTCTCGGGCTGGATCCTGGCGCGTTCCCGAGCGTCGTGGTCCCGGTGCTGATCGCCGCGGTGATGACCATCGTCCTCAACCTCGGCGCGGGGCAGTTCGTCGCGTGGCTCAACAAGCTCGGACCGCGCGCGGGCCTGAACGCGGCGTTCATCCTGCACAACCGCGGCGAGTTCGCGCTCATCCTGGCGACGCTCTCGCTCTCGGCGGGGCTCGACGAGCGGATCCAGCCCTTCGCCGGCCTCTACGTGCTGATCATGGCGATCGTCGGGCCGATCCTCGCCTCGCGCTCCGAGAGCATCGGCGCGTTCCTCTCGCGGCGGCGGCACCGCCCGGCGCCCGCAGCGGCCACGGGCATGGACGAGGAGGACTTCGCGCTCGTGGAGGCGGCGATGGCCGCGCCCGCCGTCTCCGCGGAGGAGGTCCCCGCTCCTCCGAGGCGCCCCGCGGAGCCGGACGAGCTCGACGACGAGTTCCCCGATCCGATGCGCCAGGCGCTCATCGACCAGGCGATGCAGCAGTCCGACGGCGCCGACGACGCCCGGCCCCGCCGCCCGAGGGAGCCCGACTACTGATCCCACGGAGCTCCCACACTCACGGGTTAGGCTCGATCCGGCCCGCGGGACACCGCACGGATCGAGGGCGGACGAGGGACGAATGACGCAGAGCACGGTCGGGCAGGTGGCCCGGCGCCCGCGCTGGATCGCCGCGCTGGCGCTCGCACTCCTGATCGCCGGGCTGTTCGCCGCGCTCGGGCAGTGGCAGGTCGGCCGCGCGGTCGAGGCCGCCGCGCCCGACTCCGGAGTGTCGGAGACGACGCTCCCGCTCGCCGAGGTCGCGACCCCCTCCCGCTCGATCACGGCGACCGCCGACGGACAGCGCGTGGAGGGCTCGTCCGTCTTCGTGCCGGGCGGTGCCGAGATCCTCGGCGGCCGCCTGAACGGCGAGCAGCCGGGCTGGTGGGTCATCGCCCGCACCCGCACCGCCGACGCCGACCTGGTGCTCGCCTACGGCTGGACGCAGGACGAGGCGCAGGCTCAGTCCGTCGCGGACGCGCTCAACAGCGGGAGCGAGCAGGCGCCCTCCTCCTTCACCGGCCGCCTCGTGGCCAACGAGGCCGCGGAGGCGCCGGCGGAGGGCCTGGACCCCGCCACCCTCACCGCGCTCTCCGTCCCCGCGCTGATCAACCGCTGGCCGGACCCGCCGCAGGACGTCTACCAGGGCTACGTCGTCGTCGACGAGCCGGTCGCCGGACTCGGGGCCATCGACTCCCCGGCGCGCGTGAGCGACGTCTCGCTGAACTGGCTCAACGTCTTCTACGCGATCGAGTGGGTCGTCTTCGCCGGCTTCGCCCTCTACCTCTGGTTCCGCCTCGTCAAGGACGCGTGGGAGCGCGAGGCCGAGGAGGCGCTCGACGCCGAGGAGCGCGCCCGCGCCGACCTGGGCGACCGGGCCGACGCCCCCGCCCCCGCACCGTAAACTGGTCGTCATGCCCCTCGAGCCCAAGCCCGCGCAGTTCCCTGCGATCCGGAGCGCGCTGCGCTTCTACCGGGTGACCTCGATCATCACCGGCGTGATGCTGCTCCTGCTCTGCGCGGAGATGCTCCTCAAGTACGTCTTCCACCTCGAGCTGTTCGCCTTCGGCCAGCAGGGCGTCCTGCACTTCGCCCCGATGTACGAGGTGCCCGGAGGCGAGTTCAGGTCGAGCGGCACCGGCGCGAACCTGTCCACCGGCATCCTGATCGCGCACGGCTGGTTCTACGTCGTCTACCTCTTCGCCGACTTCCGCCTGTGGAGCCTCATGCGCTGGCCGTTCACGCGCTTCGTGCTCATCGCGCTCGGCGGCGTGGTGCCCACCCTCTCCTTCTTCGTCGAGACCCGCATCGCCCGCGAGGTCGAGCAGTACCTCGAGCGCCGGACCGCCGGCACCGACCCGAAGACCCCGACCGACTCCGTGGAGGCCCCCCATTAGCGAGCAGCCCACCGCTCCCCAGCCGCACCTGGCCGCGCAGCCCGTCCTCGTCGTCGACTTCGGCGCGCAGTACGCGCAGCTGATCGCCCGCCGGGTCCGCGAGGCGAACGTCTACTCCGAGATCGTGCCCTCCAACGCCACGGCCGCCGAGATCGCCGCGAAGTCGCCCGTCGGCATCATCCTCTCGGGCGGCCCCTCCAGCGTGTACGAGGAGGGCGCCCCGCAGCTCGACCCCGCGATCTTCGACCTCGGGGTCCCGGTCCTGGGCATCTGCTACGGCTTCCAGGTGATGGCGAAGACGCTCGGCGGCGAGGTCGCCAACACGGGGCTGCGCGAGTACGGAGCGACGGACGCCGCCCTCTCGTCCGACGGTGGCGTGCTCCTCGGCGAGCAGCCCGCCGACCAGACGGTGTGGATGAGCCACGGCGACTCGGTCGCACAGGCGCCCGAGGGCTTCGAGGTCCTCGCCTCCACGAGCTCCACCCCGGTCGCCGCCTTCGGCAACGACGAGCGCCGCCTCTACGGCGTGCAGTGGCACCCCGAGGTCAAGCACTCCGCCTACGGCCAGGCCGTCATCGAGAACTTCCTCCACCGCGCCGCGGGCATCCCGGCCGACTGGAACTCCTCCAACGTGATCGACGACCAGGTCGCCGTGATCCGCGAGCAGGTCGGCACCGGACGCGTCATCTGCGGCCTGTCCGGCGGAGTCGACTCCGCCGTCGCCGCTGCGATCGTGCACCGCGCCATCGGCGACCAGCTCACCTGCGTCTTCGTCGACCACGGACTCCTCCGCAAGGACGAGCGCCGCCAGGTCGAGGAGGACTACGTCGCCGCGACCGGCGTCCGCCTGGTCACCGTCGACGCGCGCGAGCAGTTCCTCGACGCGCTCGCCGGCGTCAGCGACCCGGAGCAGAAGCGCAAGATCATCGGCCGCGAGTTCATCCGCACCTTCGAGGCCGCCGCCGAAGCGCTCGTGCTCGAAGCGCAGGGCGAGGGCGAGACGATCGACTTCCTCGTCCAGGGCACGCTCTACCCCGACGTCGTCGAATCCGGCGGCGGGACCGGCACCGCCAACATCAAGTCCCACCACAACGTCGGCGGACTCCCCGAGGACCTGCAGTTCGCCCTCGTCGAGCCGCTCCGCACCCTCTTCAAGGACGAGGTCCGCGCGATCGGCCGCGAGCTCGGCCTCCCCGAGGTCATCGTCGGCCGCCAGCCCTTCCCCGGACCCGGCCTCGGCATCCGCATCGTCGGCGAGGTCACCCAGGAGCGGCTCGACCTCCTCCAGGACGCCGACGCCATCGTCCGCGCCGAGCTCACCGCCGCCGGCCTCGACACCGAGATCTGGCAGTGCCCCGTCGTCCTCCTCGCCGACGTCCGCTCCGTCGGAGTCCAGGGCGACGGCCGCACCTACGGCCACCCCATCGTCCTGCGCCCCGTCTCCTCGGAAGACGCGATGACCGCCGACTGGACCCGCCTGCCCTACGACCTCCTCGCCAGAATCTCCAACCGCATCACCAACGAGGTGAGCGGCGTGAACCGGGTGGTGCTGGATGTGACGTCCAAGCCCCCCGGCACCATCGAGTGGGAGTGATTCCGCGGGTCTCCGCACGGTCATCTGCGGCGTTGTCGGCGGTTGCGATACCTCCGGTATCGCGCCCTTCTCCGCCTTGCAGCTGACCGCGCGGAGACCCGCGGAACGTCAGGAACGGCTCCCTTCGAAGGGGGCCGTTTCTTGTTGAGGGGAGCGGGTGGGGGAACGAGCCCCTGCGGGGCCGTTCCTGGGTGCAGGTAGTGGGGAACGAGCACCTGCGGGGCCGTTCCTGGTTGCAGGCAGTGGGGAACGAGCCCTTGCGGGGTCGTTCCCGGGTGCAGGTCGGGGAACGAGCTCAGGTGGCTGTTCAGGGAACGGGTGGCCGCGGTGAGGCCGGGGGATCGGTCAGGGGCGACCGGTTCCTCGCGAGGTGTACCGAGTGGCGGTCAGGGGTTCGAGGCCCTGCGGGGACGTTCCGGGGGTGCCGATCGAGAGGCGAGCTCCTGCCGGGTGGTCGGGGAACGCGGGTCGGCGCTGGTCCGGGGGCCGAGGTGCAGGCGGCAGGCGCGCGAGCGCGGGTCAGGCGGGGGTGTCGAGCACGCCGATGAAGCGGGTGCCGATGCCGTCGTACTCGTCGCGGCGGTGGCCCTCGGGGTGGTGCGGCCAGGAGGCGGGGGAGTGGTCCTCGCAGACGAGGAACGTGAACTCGGGCCACCACTTCTTCGGGCGGGCGGCCTCGGAGCGGCCGCAGACGGCGCAGTCGAGGGTCACCCACACGGGACGCCTGCCGGTGCGGTTCGCGCGCGACTGGACGAGCCAGGCGGGCGGATCCTGCTCGAGGGCGGCGAGCTCCTCCTCCGACAGACGGGTGGGGATGCCGTGCCGCGTCGCCATCTCGAGGGGGATGTCGAGGCGCTGAGCGGCCTCGCGACGCGTGATCATCCGGCCACCCTAACCCAGCGCCGCGCGCGGACCCCGAGGCCGCAGCGACGCGCGCGCGAGCAGCCACTCCAGCGGGCCCTGCCCCACGAGCCGCCTCCAGAGGAGAGCGGCGACGATCGAGCCGACCACGAAGACGCCGAGCAGCGTCCAGCTGCGCCACGCCTCGAAGTCGAACGGCTCGTACGGGACCAGGTACACCGCCAGCGCCACGAGCTGCAGCGAGTAGATCGTCAGCGGCATCGCACCGACGGCCGCGATCGGAGTCGCCGCCCGTGCCAGGAGCGGCAGCCGCTGCAGCAGAGCCGTCAGCGCGCCGAGGACCACGCAGGCGACCCCGCCCGCCCCGAGGAGCTCGGCGGTGGTGCTGGCGTGCGCCTCCACCGCCTCCGGACCCCCGAGCAGCAGCCCGCCGCCGTAGCCGAGCACGGCCGAGACGGCGCCGCCGACGACGACCCAGCGCTGGGTGGTCGCGGACCGGATGTCGCAGCGCGCGATCAGGAGGCCGAGCACCACGTACGCCAGCCACGACGGCACCGGGTAGTACTGGGTGAGCCAGATGAGGGGCTGCGCGGCCAGGAGCGCCTCGTCGGGCGACAGGGTCGAGAGCCAGGAGCCGCCGGCGCTCGTCAGCGCGTCGACCGCGAGGGGCCCGGCGATCGCCGCGACCGCGACCAGCAGGGCGAGGACCGCCCGCGGCAGGAAGAGCAGCAGCGCCGCGACGAGGAACATCACCCCGTAGTGCGGCAGGATCACCGCGATCGGCGTCCCGAGCAGGGTGAGGGCGACGCCGATGACGAGCAGGTACAGCCCGCGGAGCAGGATCGATCCAGTGTCCTGCCAGGGCCGCGAGGAGCGCTGTGCGCCGCCCGTCATCAGCCCGATCGACACTCCCGCCAGCACGGCGAAGAGGACGGAGCTGCGGCCGTTCCAGAGCATCTCGCTCTCGACGGGGGCGAGGTGGGCGGCGAACATGCCGAGGACGGCCAGGCCGCGTGCGACGTCGAGGCCGACGATCCGGGAGTCTGCGGCGCTCATCCCTCCATCGTGCCAGGCGCTCCCGGCAGTGCACCGGGAACGACGCTGGGGCCGGGAACGACGACGGGCGCCCGACCCGGAGGTCGAGCGCCCGTCGGACGTGGTGCGCCGTGCTACTCGCGGAAGATCGCGACGAGGCGCAGGATCTCCAGGTACATCCAGACGACGGTGACCAGGATGCCGTAGGCGCCGGTCCAGCCGTAGATGCGGGGGAGGCGGTTGCGCACGCCCTGCTGGATGAACTCGAAGTCCATCACGAGCGAGTACGTGGCGAGCGCGACGGCGATGAGGCCGATCACGATGCCGATGAAGCCGGTGCGGAGACCGAAGCCGCCGCCGACGCCGAAGAGGCCGAGGCCCAGGTTCACCAGCGAGAACACCGCGTAGCTGATCATGCCGATGAAGAAGATCTTGTTGAGCTTCGGCGAGGTGCGGATCTTGCCGTTCATGAACAGCGCCAGGGTGACGCCGATCACGATGACGGTCGCCATGAGGGCCTGGACGACCGCTCCGGCGTACGCGCTCTCGAAGAACTTCGAGATCGCGCCGACCGCGATGCCCTGGGTCGCGGCGTAGCCGAGGATCAGGGCGGGCGACGGCTGCTTCTTGAACGCGTTGACGATGCCCAGCACCAGCGCGACGAGCACGGCGGGGAGCATCAGGCCCGGGACGAACCAGCCGACGGCCGCACCCGCGAGGAGCACGACGAAGGCGAGGGCGGTCTTGGCGAGGGTGTCCTCGACGGTCATCCGGTCGGTCTCGACGGAGCCGGCGGCCGGACGGGAGTACATCTGGTCGAGCGTGCCGGGGGAGACGTCCGGGAAGTCCTGCACGCGGCCGGCGTAGCCGCGGTTGCTGAACTCCGGGCGTCCGAAGGCCGGATTGTTGCTTGCCATGGTTCCTCTTCTCTCAGGTGCGCTGGTCTCCGAGGGAACTCGCGGATCTGAGTCGCTGTGGGTGCGGGGTGCGCCGCGGATCCGAGAGGACTGCGACGATGGACACCACCTTATCTGAGAGCACCTCTCAGAGTCTGGCTGTTCTCTTCGAGCGGACCTCGACTCCGCTGCGAGCCGTGCAGTGCCGCCCGTAGGATCGCGGCATGCCCGCGCGTCAGTCACCGCTCGTCATCGGCCACCGCGGAGCGAGCGGCTACCGACCGGAGCACACCCGCTCCGCCTACGAGCTGGCGATCGCGCTGGGCGCCGATGCGCTCGAGCCCGATCTGGTGGCGACCCGCGACGGCGTGCTCGTCCTCCGCCACGAGAACGAGATCTCCGGCACGACGGACGTCGAGAAGCGCCCGGAGTTCGCTGCACGCCGCACCACCAAGCGGATCGACGGCCGCGAGATCACCGGCTGGTTCACCGAGGACTTCACCTGGGACGAGCTGTCGGAGCTGCGGGCCCGCGAGCGGCTGCCGGCGGTGCGCGGCTCCAGCGCCACGTTCGACGGGCAGTTCCCGCTGCTGCGCTTCAGCGAGCTGCTGGCGCTGCTGGACCGGGCGGCGGAGGACGATCCGCTCGCTCCGCCGGGGCTCGTCGCCGAGATCAAGCACGCGACGTACTTCGCCGGGATCGGGCTGCCGCTGGACGTGCTGCTGCGCGAGGAGCTCGCCGCCGCGGGCTGGGGTCCGCGCGACCCGCGGCTCACGATCGAGAGCTTCGAGAAGACCGTTCTGGAGCGGCTCGCGGTGAGCGGAGTCGGCACCCGCCGGATCTACCTGCTCGAGTCGCGAGGCGCCCCGCCCGACCTCGTGGCCGCCCACGGCGCCGCCGCGGCCCCCTACTCCGCCTTCACCACGCCGGCGGGACTGCGGAACCTCGCCGGAGTCGTCGACGGGATCAGCGTCGACAAGAGCATGCTCTTCTCGCGGGACGCGGCCGGCCGGGCGACGGGGACCGGTCCGCTCGTCGAGGACGCCCACGCGGCCGGGCTCGAGGTCTACTGCTGGACGCTGCGCGCCGAGAACCGATTCCTCGAGAAGGTGCACCGCCGCGGGAAGGACCCGGCGGAGTACGGCGGCTGGCAGGAGGAGTTCGCGATGATCCTCCGCTCGGGAGTGGACGGCGTCTTCGCCGACCAGCCCGATCTGGCGATCGAGGCGCGGGCGGCCGAGCAGGAGCGCCTGCTCCGCGGCTGACCGGTCCGCCGATCGGGTTCTCGTCCGGCGCGTGCCGAGCGGACGCGGAGGCTGCGCTGGCATCATCGGCTCACCACCGCCCGCCCGACCCTCGAGAGGAGGCCCCGTGTCCACCCGAGAGCGCATCACCCGCCGCTGGATCACCACCGCCGTCCTCGCCGTGATCGGCGTCGCCGTCGTCTACTGGCTCGCCGTGCTCACCCCTCAGGGCCAGGGCGTCGAGAACTCGGGGCTCCGGGGCGCCGACCTCGTCTTCGGCCGGGCCACCGGCGCCGCCGCGGGGGCGCTCGCGGACGTCACCCCGCTCTCCATGGTCGTCGGCGCCCTGCTCGTCGCGGCGATCGCACTGATCCGGAGGCGCCCGGCGCTGGCCGTCGCCTCCGTCGGCTCGATCGTCGTCACGGCCGGGCTCACCCAGCTGCTCAAGAACGTGGTCCTCGAGCGGCCCGAGCTGGTCGACACCGACTCCTGGTACACCGGCGGCAGCTTCCCGAGCGGGCACACCGCGGCGGCCGTCTCGGTGGTCTTCGCCCTGGCGATGGTCGTCCCCGGGCGCGCGCGGACCGTCGTGCTCGCGCTGGGCGGCGCGGTCGTGGTGCTGGTCGGCAACCTGACGATGGCCGCCTCCTGGCACCGGGCGAGCGACGTCCTCGGGGCCGACCTCGTCGCGCTCGCCTCCGCCTCCGCCGCCTGCGCGTGGCTGACCACCAGGGCCCAGGTGGGCCGAGCGCCGAAGAGGCCCGCGCGGCGCGGGGTGAACCGGCTGCTCCTGGTGTGCTCGGTGATCGTGGTGGTGCTGCTCGCGGCTCTCGCCGTCCAGGGCATCCAGTACTACCCCGACGACACGAAGGACCTCACCGCCTTCGCGCTCCTGCAGCTCCTGGCGGTGTCGACGTCGGCGCTCGCCGTGCTCGGCTTCTCCCTCGCGTGGCGCGGACTGGACGTCGGCGGGGCGCTCACCTCGCCCGCGCCGCGTCAGCGGACCGCCTGACCGCTCCCGGTGTCGGAGGGGCGATCTACACTCGGAGGGACATGAGCTTCCTCTTCGATCCGAGCGACTCCCGCGCCACCCCGGTCATCGTCGGTCCCCCCGGCGGCCCCGGGGACGCGCCCCGCACCGACCCGGCGCACGAGCAGCTCGTCGCGGGGCTGAACCCCCAGCAGCGCGAGGCGGTCGAGTACCGCGGAGACGCGCTGCTCATCGTCGCGGGTGCGGGCTCGGGCAAGACCAGCGTCCTCACCCGGCGCATCGCGAGCCTCCTGGGCAACGGCGAGGCCTGGCCGAGCCAGATCCTCGCGATCACGTTCACCAACAAGGCCGCGGCCGAGATGCGCGAGCGCGTCGAGAAGCTGGTGGGGCAGAGCGCCGAGGGGATGTGGATCTCGACGTTCCACTCCGCGTGCGTGCGGATCCTGCGCCGCGAGGCCGAGAACTTCGGCATGACCAAGTCGTTCACGATCTACGACTCGGGCGATCAGCGCGCCCTGCTCAAGCGCATCGTGAAGGACCTCGAGGCCGACTCGCTCGGAATCACCGTCGCGAGCGCCTCCGCGAAGATCTCCAAGCTCAAGAACGAGCTCGCCGACGTCGACTCCTACGCCCGCACCGCGAACCTCAGCGACCCGAACGAGGAGATGTTCCTCCAGGTCTTCCGGGCCTACTCGCGGGCGCTCGAGGGGGCGAACGCGTTCGACTTCGACGACCTGATCGCGCAGACCGTCTACCTCTTCCGCGCTTTCCCGCACGTCGCCGCGAAGTACCAGCGGCGCTTCCGCCACGTGCTGGTCGACGAGTACCAGGACACGAACCACGCCCAGTACTCGCTGATCCACGAGCTGACCCGGCCCGTGCCGCCGGCGACGATGGCGGCGGCGCAGTTCGACCGCCCCTACCGCGGACCGGTCACGGCCGACGGCTCCATCCCGGGGGCCTCGCTCACCGTCGTCGGCGACTCGGACCAGTCCATCTACGCGTTCCGCGGCGCCGACATCCGCAACATCGTCGAGTTCGAGCGCGACTTCCCGGGCTGCCGCGTGATCCTGCTCGAGCAGAACTACCGCTCGACGCAGAACATCCTCTCGGCGGCCAACGCCGTCATCTCGAACAACTTCGACCGTCGCGCGAAGAACCTCTGGTCCTCCAGCGGCGACGGGGAGAAGATCGTCGGCTACACCGGTTACTCGGGTCACGACGAGGCGCAGTTCGTGGTCGACGAGATCGCCCGCCTGCACGCGGCGGGCACGGGCTACGACGAGATCGCGGTCTTCTACCGCACCAACGCGCAGACCCGCGCGCTGGAGGAGATCTTCATCCGCTCCGCGCTGCCCTACCGGATCCTGGGCGGCACGAAGTTCTACGAGCGCGCCGAGATCAAGGACGCCCTGGCGTACCTGATCACGGTGGCGAACCCGGCCGACGTGCTGGCGCTGCGGCGCATCATGAACACTCCGAAGCGGGGCATCGGCCCCGCGACGGAGGCGCAGCTGCAGTCGTTCGCCGACACCAACGCGGTGACCCTGCGGGAGGCGATGCGCAACGCCGGCTCGCTCGGGATGGGCCCGAAGGTGACGAAGGCGATCGTCGACCTCGCGACCCTCCTCGACGAGTGCGCGCTGATGCTCGACCCCGCACGGGAGGGCGGCGAGGCGAAGGTGCACGAGGTCCTGACGGCGCTCCTCACCCGCAGCGGCTACCTCGACATGCTCCGCGCCAGCCGCGACCCGCAGGACGAGGCCCGCGCCGAGAACGTCGACGAGCTCATCGCCGTCACCAAGGAGTTCGCGCGCAACAACCCGGACGGCGGGCTCGTGGACTTCCTCACCGAGGTCTCGCTGGTCGCCGCGGCCGACGACCTCGACGACGACTCCGGCACCGTCTCGCTGATGACGCTGCACACGGCGAAGGGCCTCGAGTACGACGCCGTGTTCCTCACCGGCATCGAGGAGGACCTGCTCCCGCACCGCATCTCGGCGAACGAGCCCGGCGGCCCGGCCGAGGAGCGGCGGCTGTTCTACGTGGGGATCACCCGGGCCCGCAAGCGCCTCTACCTCTCGCTCGCGATGACCCGCGCGCAGTACGGCGAGACGTCGGTCGCGATGCCGAGCCGGTTCCTGCAGGAGATCCCGGGAGAGCTGATCCAGTGGCGCCAGTCGCCCGGCGCGGCGACCTCGCGCGGCGGCACGCAGCCCCGGGCCCTGAACGCTCAGCGGCCCGGCTTCGGCAAGTCGCGATCGAACACCGAGTTCCGGGAGGCGCTCGCCGCGGCGCCGAAGGCCAAGGGCGAGTTCCCGAACCGGATCACCGGCATGGTGCGCGACAACGGCGACCTCGAGCTGATCGCGGGCGACCGCATCCGGCACACCGACTTCGGCGAGGGGCGTGTGAACGCGGTGACGGGCGAGGGCTCGAAGCGCGTGGCGCACGTGCTCTTCGACCAGGTGGGCGCGAAGAAGCTGCTGATCAAGGTCGCGCCGATCGAGAAGATCTAGTCCGGTGGCGGCCGGATCGGCGGCCGCGCGGCTCGCGACGGAGGTGTTCTCCCCGGCGGTCCTCGCGGTGCTCGTGCCGGTCGTGGTCGGCGCGCGCGTCGCGGATCCGCCCCTGCTCGGCGTCGCCTGGGGAGCGCTCGCGGCGCTCTTCGTCGGCGTGGTGCCCTACCTCGTCATCCGCCTGCTGATGCGCACCGGCCGGATCCACGGCGACCATCACGTGCCCGACCGGCGCGAGCGGGCGCTGCCGATCGCGCTGGCGCTGGTGTCGATCGCGGCCGGACTGGTGCTTCTCGCCGCGCTCGGCGCTCCTGCCGCGGTGACCACGTTCGGCGTGGTGACCGTGGCCGTGGTGCTCGCCGTCGGCGTGGTCAACCTGGTCTGGAAGCTGTCCGGGCACGCGGCGGTGGTCGCCACCTGCGCCGTCGTCGTGCTGATCGCCTACGGACCGCTCTCCCTGCTGATCAGCGTGCCCATCGTCCTCTGGGTGCTCTGGTCGCGGGTGCGCCTCGGCGCGCACACCCCCGCCCAGGTCCTCGCGGGCGCCGCGGTCGGCACCGTCCTCACCGGGACCGTCTGGTCCCTGCTCGGCTGACGTCCGTCCCTTCCCGTGTGCCCTCTGGTCGCCGTCCGCGAGATGCCGCTCCGGTGCGCGGCACGCCGTGGCGGGCTCACCCGAGTGGCATCTCGCGGAAGTGGTCAGCCGGCGTAGCGCGCGACGAGCTCCCGCTTGAGGATCTTGCCGCTGGGCCCGAGCGGGAGGGCGTCGACGAACTCGACGCGGCGGGGGAACTTGAAGGCGGCGAGGTGCTCGTTCGCGTAGGCGATCAGCTCCTCCGCGGTGGCGGTCGCCGACGGGGCGAGGATCACCGCGGCCATCACCTCCTGGCCGTGGCGCTCGTCCGGGATCCCGAAGACCGCCGCGTTCTGCACGGCCGGGTGCCCGATCAGCACCTCCTCGACCTCGCGCGGGTACACGTTGTAGCCGTTGCGGATGATCATGTCCTTCGTGCGGTCGAGGATGCGGATGTAGTCCTCCTCGTCCTTCGTGCCCAGGTCGCCGGTGCGGAACCAGCCGTCGATCACCGCCTCCGCGGTCGCCGCCGGGTTGCCGAGGTACCCCTTCATCAGGTTGTGCCCGCGCACCACGATCTCGCCGAGCTCGCCCCGGGGGAGCAGCTCGACGCGGTCGGTCACGTCGGGGCGGGCGACCTCGACCTCGACGCCCCAGATCGGCGTGCCGACCGTGCCCGGCCGCGGCGGGACTCCGACGTGGTTGAAGGTGGCGACCGGGGAGGTCTCGGTGAGCCCGTAGCCCTCGTAGATCTCGACGCCGAACACCTCGCGGAAGCGCTCGATCACGGCGACGGGCAGGGCGGCGCCTCCCGAGACCGCGTAGCGCAGCGGCGGCCGGTCCTCGCGCCGGGTCGCGGCGTCGAGCAGGGCGACGTACATCGTGGGCACGCCCTCGAAGACCGTGCAGCCGTGGGCGATCATCGCCTCGAGCGCGGCGTCGCCGTCGAACTTCGGCACCAGGACGACCGTCGCGGCGGTGCGGAAGGCCGTGTTCATCGCGCAGACCTGCCCGAAGGTGTGGAAGAGCGGCAGCGCCCCGAGCACCACGTCGCCGCGGTGCAGGTCGAACGTGTTCATCAGCAGCACGTCCGACTGCGAGACGATCGCGAAGTGCGTCCCCTCCGCCCCCTTCGGGCGGCCGGTGGTGCCGCTGGTGTAGAGGATCGTCGCCGTGTCGGAGGGGGAGCGGGGCACGTAGCCGTCGATCGCGGTCGCCTCCGCGGCGAGGTCCTCCAGGCGCGGTAGGGGCGAGGCGGTGCCGTCGGGCACCATCACGCTCAGCACGGGAACGTCGGCGAGGTCCGCTCCGGCGGCCCCCTCGGCGAGCAGCGGAGCGGCGCACACGAGCGCGACGGCTCCGGAGTCGCGCAGGACGTAGGCGATCTCGTCGTGCTTGAGCAGGGCGTGCACGGGGACCACCACGGCGCCGAGCGCGAGGACGGCGAAGTAGCCGCGGGGGAAGTCGGGGACGTTCGGGACGAGCAGGGCCACGCGGTCGCCCGGTCCGATCCCCTGGGCGCGCAGGGCTCCGGCGTAGGCACGGGTCTGCCGCCAGAGGGTCGCGTAGTCGACGGCCTGCTCGCCGACGCGGATGGCGATCGTGTCAGGGGTGCGCCGCGCCGCCTCCGCCAGGATGGCCGCGACGGAGAGGGTGCCGAAGCCGGCGGCGGGCGGGGGAGCGGCGGGGGCCTCGGCCGTGCGGGGTTCGGTGATGCTCATCAAGGCTCCAGTCGTCGTTGACCGCCGCGGCGGATGCCGGGTGCTTCACCGTAGATCCGCCGGGCGGCCGCGTCGAGCGATCCGCACCGGATGTTCAGCACGGACGGGCGGGGAGTGCGCATCCCGGCGCCGAGCGGAAGGGGGTGCGGGAGGCGCGGGCGGCTGCCTACAGTCGGACTGCTGCGGCCCGGTTCCGCGGGTCGGACGACGGGAGGCGCGATGCGCGGCGAGGCGACGCTCTACACGGATGCGGTGGTGACGGCTCCGTTCGCCCTCGCGGTGATCGCAGAGGCGACCGGCTCGCGAGTGGTCGGCGCGCGGACCGCGGACGCGCACGTCCCGCTCTACAGCGGTCCGACGAGCGCGCGGGTCGAGATCGCGGGGTTCGGCGACAGCGTGCCGGTCACCGTCGACGTGCGCGACGAGCGCGGGATCGACGAGGCGCGTGCGGCCGCGCAGGCGCTCGGGCTGGAGCTCGCCGCCTACGCGGGCTGGGAGGTCGTGGCCGGCTTCTGAGCGTCGCGTCGGACCCGGGCGAGGTAGTAGCGGCTGGGCGCCGTCCTCACGATCGCGGGAAGCAGGCGGTAGACGGCGAAGGTGCGCGAGAGCGCCCGCTCGAACCGCGCCTCCTGCCGTGCGGTCCAGTGGAAGCCGAAGGGCTCGCGGAGCGCCGCCGGGAGCAGGCCGGCGGTGATCAGGCGGAGGTAGGGGCCGAGCGGGCGCAGGTACCAGGCGGCGATGCTCGGGCCCAGCAGGTCGTGGGCGACCCGGCGGGCCGCGGGCGTGACCTCGAGGCGCTCCAGCTCCCGCTCCCAGTAGGCGTCGAACGCGGTGCGGGAGTCGGGCCACAGGTCCGCGGGCATCTGCAGGGCCGCGCCGACGACGACGGAGCGGCGCACGATGTCGTCCGCCTCCTCCTTGCTCAGCGCACCGAAGGCGCCCTCGTAGAGCTGCAGCATCGACTGGGTGAGCGTCGCCGCGACCCAGCGCTGCAGGTCCGGGTCGAAGGCCGTGTAGCCGGGGCCGCGCACGGGCACGTGCGCCCTGTTCACGCGGCGGCGGACGGCGCGCACGTCCTCGGGAGTGCCGTAGTGCAGGACGTAGAGGTAGGAGAGCGTCCCGTGCAGGCGGTTCACGGCCCGGTGCACGAAGTCGGAGTGGTCGGCGACGCCCTGCCCGACCGCCGGGTGCGCGATCTGGAGGAGGATCGCGCGCGCCCCCGCCAGCAGGAACACGCCCTCGCGGAAGACGTCCGGGGTGCGGGTGGCCGACGACATGGCTCCACGCTACGCGGGAGCGGCGGGCGGAGGAGGGGCCGGTGCCCCGGCGGGCGTCCGCACGGGAAGCCCGCGGCGGGTGCGGAGTAGACTCGGCGCGGCCCAGGGACAGTGCCGAGACTCCGGCGTCGTCCGGGCCACCTCGAACTCGAAACGCAAGCGCGCTCGGCGCGGAATGGGAATGCAGCGTGGATCTCTTCGAATACCAGGCCCGTGATCTGTTCGAGAAGTACGGCGTCCCCGTGCTCCCGGGCATCGTCGCCGACACGCCGGAGGAGGTGCGCGCCGCGGCGGAGAAGCTGGGCGGCGTCACCGTCGTCAAGGCGCAGGTCAAGATCGGCGGCCGCGGCAAGGCGGGCGGCGTGAAGGTCGCGAAGACCCCCGAGGACGCTTTCGCCGCGGCGCAGTCGATCCTCGGCCTCGACATCAAGGGCCACGTCGTCAAGCGCGTCATGGTCGCCGGCGGTGCGCGCATCGACCGCGAGTTCTACTTCTCGGTGCTGCTGGACCGGGCCAACCGCTCCTACCTCTCGCTCACCTCCTACGAGGGCGGCATGGAGATCGAGCAGCTCGCCGTCGAGCGCCCCGACGCCCTCGCGCGCGTCGAGGTCGTCCCCGGCCAGGGCATCGACCAGGCCAAGGCCGAGGAGATCGCCCGCGCGGCGAAGTTCCCGGAGGAGCTGATCGCCAAGGTCGCGCCCGTCCTGGTGAAGCTCTACGACGTCTACACCGGCGAGGACGCCACGCTCGTCGAGGTGAACCCGCTCGTGCTCACCGAGGAGGGCGACATCGTCGCGCTCGACGGCAAGGTCTCGCTCGACGAGAACGCCGGCTTCCGCCACGCGGACCACGCCGCGCTCGAGGACAAGGACGCCGCCGACCCGCTCGAGGCGAAGGCCAAGGAGAACGACCTCAACTACGTGAAGCTCGACGGCGAGGTCGGCATCATCGGCAACGGCGCGGGCCTGGTCATGTCGACGCTCGACGTCGTCGCCTACGCCGGAGAGAGGCACAACGGCGTGAAGCCGGCCAACTTCCTCGACATCGGCGGCGGAGCCTCCGCCCAGGTGATGGCGAACGGCCTCGACGTGATCCTCGGCGACGAGCAGGTCAAGAGCGTCTTCGTCAACGTCTTCGGCGGCATCACCGCGTGCGACGCGGTCGCCAACGGCATCCTCCAGGCGCTCGAGATCCTCGGCGACTCGGCCACGAAGCCGCTCGTCGTCCGCCTCGACGGCAACAAGGTCGAGGAGGGCCGCGCGATCCTCCAGGCCGCCGCCAACCCGCTCATCACGCTCGCCGCGACCATGGACGAGGGCGCCGACAAGGCCGCCGAACTCGCCGCCGCGTAACGGACCCGACGACTCAAGGAATCAGAGAACAAGCATGTCGATCTTCCTCACCAAGGACTCCAAGGTCATCGTCCAGGGCATCACCGGCGGCGAGGGCACCAAGCACACCGCGCTGATGCTCAAGGCCGGCACGAACGTGGTCGGCGGCGTCAACGCCCGCAAGGCCGGCACGACCGTCACCCACGGCGACGTCGAGCTCCCCGTCTTCGGCACCGTGAAGGAGGCGATGGAGGCCACCGGCGCCGACGTCTCCATCGCGTTCGTGCCGCCCGCCTTCTCGAAGGACGCCGTCATCGAGGCGATCGACGCCGAGATCGGCCTCCTCGTCGTCATCACCGAGGGCATCCCGGTGCAGGACTCCGCGGAGTTCTGGGCGTACGCGCAGGAGAAGGGGAACAAGACGCGGATCATCGGCCCCAACTGCCCCGGCATCATCACGCCGGGCGAGTCGCTCGTGGGCATCACCCCCGCGACGATCACCGGCAAGGGCCCGATCGGCCTCGTCTCGAAGTCGGGCACCCTGACCTACCAGATGATGTACGAGCTGCGCGACCTCGGCTTCTCGACCGCCATCGGCATCGGCGGCGACCCGATCATCGGCACGACGCACATCGACGCACTCGCCGCGTTCGAGGCCGACCCCGAGACGAAGGCGATCGTGATGATCGGCGAGATCGGCGGCGACGCCGAGGAGCGCGCCGCGGACTTCATCAAGGCGAACGTCACGAAGCCCGTCGTCGGCTACGTCGCGGGCTTCACCGCCCCCGAGGGCAAGACGATGGGCCACGCCGGCGCCATCGTCTCCGGCTCGGCCGGCACCGCGCAGGCCAAGAAGGAGGCCCTCGAGGCCGCGGGCGTGAAGGTCGGCAAGACGCCGTCCGAGACGGCCGCCCTGCTCCGCGAGGTCTACGCGGCGCTCTAGCGCCCGTCCTCCCCGCACCACCGTCGGAACGGACGGTGCCCCTGCTCCGGCGGGCGGCGCCGTCCGTTCCGTCGTCGGGGCGGGTCCGGCCGGAGTAGCGTCGCAGCGTGACCCGCCGTCTCGGACTCGACCTGCTGACCTTCGTGCCGTACCCGGAGGGCCCCGAGCAGCCCGGCGACGCCGCGCGGAGCCTCGAGGACGGGCTGGCACTGCTCGAGCTCGCCGAGGAGCTCGGCTACGGCACCGGCTGGGTCCGCGTGCGGCACTTCGAGCGCTACCTCGCGTCTCCGATGACCTTCTTCGCGGCCGCCTCCCAGCGGACCCGCCGCCTCCGCCTCGGGACCGCGGTCATCGGCGCCCGCTACGAGTCGCCCGTGCGCCTCGCCGAGGACGCCGCGACCGTGGACCTGCTCTCGGGCGGACGCCTCGACCTCGGCGTCAGCAGCGGCTTCGCGCATCTCTCCTCCGTCTTCGACGGGGTGTTCGGGCAGGCCGAGCGCGACTTCCGCGAGGAGGCGCAGGAGCGCATCGCGCGACTCCGCGAGGCGCTCTCGGGCGCCGTGCTCGGCGTCGCGGAGTCGGCCCTGATGTCGGTCCCGGTCGGCGCTCCGCTGGTTCAGCAGCCGCACGCGCCCGGCCTCGCCGACCGGCTCTGGTACGGGGCGGGAACGGTGTCCTCCGCGGTCCGGGCGGGCGAGCAGGGCATGCACCTGCAGGTGTCCACGCTCAACACGGAGGAGACGGGCCTGCCGTTCGCCGAGCAGCAGGCGGTGCAGATCCGCGCCTACCGCGAGGCCTTCGCCGCCGCGCACCCGGGGCGCACGTCGAGGGTGACGGCGGGCCGGATCGTGCTGCCGCTGCTCGACGCCGCCGACGAGGAGGCGCACCGCCCCTTCATCGAGGGCTACCTCGCGCGGATGGACGACGAGGGCCGGCCCCGCACGGCCGACCGGTCGATCATCGCCGCCCCGATGCGCTTCAGCCCCCTCCACGTCGGGAGCCCGGAGCGGATCGTCGCATCGCTCGCCGCGGATCCGGCGCTCGCGGAGGCGGACGCGCTCACGGTGACGCTCCCGGCGGTCGGCGGGGTGGAGTCGCACCGGCGCATCCTGCGCGCCGTCGCCGAGCGCATCGCCCCGCAGCTGGGCTGGACGCCCGGCGCTTGAGGATCAGCGCCGCGCGAGCAGTGCCCGGACGGGCCGCTGCAGCAGGAGCAGGAGCAGCCACCAGAGCCCGACCGACGGGACCAGCAGCGCCAGCGCCAGTGCGACGAGGAGCAGCGCGAAGGGCAGCAGGGCGGGCGCGAGCGGCAGGGGCCCTGCGCCGGGCCGCCTGAGCTCCGGGTGCCGGGAGAGGCGCAGCTCGATCAGGACCAGCGCCCCGCTCATCGCGGCCATCGTGCCGATGTAGAGCCCGATCGTCGCCCGCGAGTCCGGGAACAGCGCCAGCGCGCTCGTCGAGAACGGGAAGAACGCCAGCGCGGCCAGCCAGAGCAGGTCCAGCCACACCAGGGCGCCGTCGTAGTCCCCGGCGATCTCGAAGACGCGGTGGTGGGGGATCCAGAAGACGGCGATGACCGCGAAGGAGAGCGCGAAGGCGAGGACCGAGTCCATGTGCTCCGCGAGCAGCGCCGGGACTCCGCCGCCCTCCCGGGCGACCTCGGGAGCCAGCTGCACCAGCGGCAGGACGAGGACGGTGATGGCGATGGCGGCGGTCGCGTCCGAGAAGTTGACGAGCCGGTCGAGCCCGCGCTCCGTCCGGCGGTGGGCCGCTCGTCCTCCGGGGCGACCGCGGTGCACCAGGCGCTCGATCGGACCCGAGAGCAGGAGCAGCAGGAGCGCGAACATGTTGACGGCCGGCACGGCGACGGCGAGCACGAGGGCCGCGAGGAGGACGCTGATCACGATCAGCGACCTCGAGAGGGAGCGCCGCGGTTCCGCCCCCGGGGCCAGGAGATCCGGGTCGCGGCGCACGATGAGCTGCATCGCGAGGGTCGCCGCGCTCGCCGCGATCATCGTGCCGATGTAGAGCGCGATGACGCTGCCGTCGGTGTCGAGCACGTTCGAGATCAGGTTCGCCGCGAAGGGGAGCAGGACGACCGCGGCCAGCCAGACGAAGTTCGCGACGACGAGCGCGGGCGAGTACCGGGCCACGCCCTCGAAGACGGAGTGGTGGACCGCCCACAGCCGTCCGATCACGGCGAACGTGATGAAGAAGGCGGAGAGGGTGCCGTAGTGCCCGGTGAGGAGGGACCCCAGATCGGCCGCGCGGCCCTCCTCGACCACGTCGACCAGGGGGAGGACGAGGAACGTGATGGCGATGGCGACGACGGCGTCGGAGAAGTTCACGAGGCGGTCCAGGCCGCGCTCCGTCCGTGCGTCCGAGGTCCCCGTCATGGCTCCGACACTAGAGGGCCGGGCGGCGCGCCCCTGACCCGCCTCCGAGCGCGCCGCCGCTAGGCTCGTCAGGCCCATGAACCGGATCACCGTCGCCCTCCTCGCCGCCTTCGACGCCGCGCTGTCGGCGCTGATCGGGATCGCGATCCCGCTCGTCCCGCTGACCGTCCTCTGGGCCGTGCAGTACGACACGACGGTCGACTTCGGCGTGTTCTGGCGGGTCGCCGCCGACGCCTGGCTGCTCGGCCACGGGGCCGACCTGCAGGCGGCGCTGGCCCCCGACTCCGCCCTCGCCGTGGCGCTGCCCGGAGGCGCGGACGCCTTCCCGGTGACGATCGCTCCGCTGGCGTTCGCACTCCTCACCGTGCTGCTCGGCGCGCGCACCGGCCGCCGCGCCCAGGAATCGCCGTTCCGGGCCATCGGCGTCCTCGTCGCGATCGCGACCTACCTGGCGATCGCGCTCCTGGTCTCGCTCGGGTCCGCGGACCCGGCCGCCACCGTCGATCCCCTGCAGGGGACGCTGCTGCCGCCGCTCGTCTTCGCGCTGGGGGTGCTCGTCGGAGCAGCGCTCCACTCCGCCCGCAGCGACGAGGCCGACCCCCTCGGCGAGCTGGCCGCCTCAGCGCTCGACCGCGTCCCCGCGCCGGGGCCCGGGCTCGTCCTCGCCTCGCTGCGCGGGGGAGCGCTCGCCGCGGCGGGCGTGGTCGGCGTCGCGGCGGTGCTCGTCGCCGTGCTGCTGGTCGTGCACTACACCTCGGTCGTCGCGCTCTACGAGAGCCTGGGCGCCGAGGCGCTCGGCGGCTTGGCCCTCACTCTCGGGCAGCTGGCGTTCCTCCCGAACCTGGTGATCTGGGCGACGAGCTGGCTGATCGGCCCGGGCTTCGCCCTCGGCACCGGCTCCTCCGTGAGCGCGGCCGGGACGCTGCTCGGACCGATCCCGTCGATCCCGGTCCTCGCCGCACTGCCCGCAGGGGACTCGGCCTTCGGATTCCTCGGGCTGCTCGTGCCGCTGCTCGCCGGGTTCGCCGCGGGATGGCGGCTGCGGCGCGGCGTGATCGAGGCGCTCGACGGACGCTCGCTGCTGCGCTGGGGCGCGGCCGCGGCCGGCGGGATCGGCGTGGTCGGCGGCCTGCTGCTCGGGCTCCTCGCCTGGTTCTCGGCGGGCGCCGCCGGGCCCGGGCGGCTCGCCCAGGTGGGCCCGGACCCGCTCGTCGTCGGGGCGGTCGCCGCCCTCGAGCTCGCGCTGGCCGCGGGCCTGGGCCTCGCCGCGGGCCGCAGCCGACGCGGCTGACGCCGGCGGAGGCGTCCCCCTAGACTTGCGCAGTGCTGAAGTTGGTCGTGCTCCTCTCCGGCGGCGGATCGAACCTCCGCGCCCTGCTGGACGCCACCGGCGACGAGCGCTTCCCCGCCCGCATCGTCGCGGTCGGCAGCGACACCGACGCCGAGGGCTTCCGCCACGCCGAGGAGCGCGGAGTCCCCGCCTTCACGGTCGCGCCGCGCGGCTTCTCCTCCCGCGACGAGTGGGGCGCCGCCCTGCTCGGGCGCATCCGGGAGTGGGAGCCCGACCTCGTCGTCTGCGCGGGCTTCATGCGCATCCTGCCGCCCGTGGTGGTGGACGCGCTCAGCCCGCGGATGATCAACACGCATCCCGCCCTGCTGCCCCTCTTCCCCGGCGCCCACGCCGTCCGCGACGCCCTCGCCGCCGGCGCGACCGAGACCGGCGTCACCGTGCACGTGATCGACACCGGCGTCGACACGGGACCCGTCATCGCCCAGGAGAGCCTCGCCGTGCTCCCCGGCGAGAGCGAGGACGCGCTGCACGAGCGCATCAAGACCATCGAGCGTCGCCTGCTGGTGCAGACGGTGCTCGACATCGCCCACGGAACCGTCGACCTCGAGGAGCTCGCCCGCGCATGAGCATCACCGCCCACGACCCCAGCAGCTACGACGACCGCGACCGGGTCCCCGTCCGCCGGGCGCTGATCTCGGTCAGCGACAAGACCGGCCTGCTCGAGCTCGGAGCGGCGCTCGCCGCGGCCGGCGTCGAGCTCGTCTCCACCGGCTCGACCGCAGCGACCCTCCGCGGCGCCGGCCACGAGGTCACCGACGTCTCGGCCGTCACCGGGTTCCCGGAGTCGCTCGACGGCCGCGTGAAGACGCTGCACCCGGCCGTGCACGCGGGCATCCTCGCCGACCTGAGGCTCGCCTCGCACCGCGAGCAGCTGGAGCAGCTCGACATCGCCGCGTTCGAGCTGGTCGTGGTGAACCTGTACCCGTTCCGCGAGACCGTCGCCGGCGGCGCCGACCCGGCGACCGTGGTCGAGAACATCGACATCGGGGGCCCGGCCCTCGTCCGCGCCTCCGCGAAGAACCACGCGAACGTCGCGATCGTCGTCGACCCGGCCGACTACTCCGGGATCGCGACCGCCCTCGCCGACGGCGGCACGACGCTCGCCGCGCGCCGCACCCTGGCGGCCCGCGCCTTCGCGCACACCGCCTCCTACGACTCCGCCGTCGCCGCCTGGTTCGCCGGGCAGGAGGCGGCCGAGGGCGTCGAGGGCTCGGTCGAGATCCGCGGGACCCTGCAGCAGGTCCTCCGCTACGGCGAGAACTCGCACCAGAAGGCGGCCCTCTACGTCTCGCCCGACGGCACCGGCATCGCGCAGGCGACGCAGCTGCACGGCAAGGAGATGTCCTACAACAACTACGTCGACGCCGACGCGGCCGTCCGCGCGGCCTACGACTTCGTGCTGCCCGCCGTCGCGATCATCAAGCACGCGAACCCCTGCGGCATCGCGATCGCGAGCTCGAAGGCGATCGACCCCATCGCCTCCGCCCACCGTCGCGCCCACGAGTGCGACCCGGTGTCGGCCTTCGGCGGCGTCATCGCCGCGAACCGGCCCGTCACCCTCGCCATGGCCGAGACGGTGAAGGAGATCTTCACCGAGGTGCTCGTCGCCCCCGGCTTCGAGCCCGAGGCGCTCGAGGTGCTGAAGACCAAGAAGAACCTGCGCCTGCTGCAGCTCCCCGACTTCTACGCCCCCGTCGAGCGCGAGTTCAAGCAGATCTCCGGCGGCCTGCTGCTGCAGGAGCCGGACCGCTTCATCGGCGGCCCCGGCGAGGTCAGCTCCGGCTGGCAGCTCGTCGCCGGCGAGCCCGCCGACGCCGACACGATGCTCGACCTCGAGTTCGCGTGGAAGGCCTGCCGCGCCGTCAAGTCGAACGCGATCCTCCTCGCCAAGGGCGGCGCCTCCGTCGGCGTCGGCATGGGCCAGGTCAACCGCGTCGACTCCTGCCATCTCGCCGTCACCCGCGCCGGCGACCGCGCCCCCGGCTCCGTCGCCGCCTCCGACGCGTTCTTCCCCTTCGCCGACGGCCTCGAGGTGCTCCTCGCCGCCGGCGTGAAGGCCGTCGTCCAGCCCGGCGGGTCCGTCCGCGACGCCGAGGTCATCGACGCGGCCGCCCGCGCCGGCGTCACGATGTACACGACGGGGGAGCGGCACTTCTTCCACTGAGTGACGGGCGCGGAGCGCCCGTCACTCAGGTGCTTGTCTTCCCCGCCGCTCCTTGCGCGGCGGGGCGCGGTCGGCTCGGCGACGGGGTGCGTTCCGTAGAGCGGGGTGCGTCGCCGGTCGCGGGAATCGCTTGGCACGCGATTCCCGCTGAACCGGCTCTGCCTTGCGGTGCTCGTCTTCCCGGCCGCATCCTGCGGGGAGCGGTCGGCTTCGCGACACGGAGCGTTCCGTGGAGCGGGTCGCGTCGCCGGTCGCGTGAATCGCTTGGCACGCGATTCCCGCTGGGTCGGCTCTGCCTTGCGGCGGGCGTCTTCCCGGCCGCTGCTCGCGCGGCGGGGCGCGGTCGGCCTCGCGATGTGAGGCGTTACAGGGAGCGGGGGCGTCGTGGATCACGGGAATCGCTGGGCACGGGACGCCGCTGAAACCGCTCTGCTTTGCGGTGGGCGGCTCTTAGGGGGCTGCTAGGGGATCGACAGGCGGGGCGCGGGCGGGGGCGCGTAGGGTCACCGGGTGCCTTCCGACTCGACGCCCGCGTCCACTCCCGACACCCCGACCGCCGCTTCCACGATCGCCCCGAACCGGGGCCGCGCGCCCGGGACGGGCCGCCGGATCCTCGTCGCGCTGCTCGCCGCCGCGGCGACCGCGCTCGTGGCGCACCTCGCCAACCTGCTGGCCTTCTTCATCGGCAACCAGCTGCAGCCCGGCTCCATCCCGCAGGTCAACGCCTACTTCCTGCTCTCGAGCGTGCTCGGCTTCGTGGTCGTCCTCGTCCTCGCCGTCGCGGGGATGCTCGGACGCACCTGGAGCGCCGCCCTCGCGGGACTCGTCGCGGGGGTGGTCGGAGCCGTGTTCGGCACGCTCGTCCAAGCCAGCGCCACCGGCGAGGCCGTCACGGGCGCCGTCTGGGCCTCCATCTTCCAGACCTTCGCCGGACTCAACCTCGTCTTCCTGCTCGCGTTCACCGTCTCGGCGGCGAGCGTCGGCCGCGCACTCTGGAACCGCCTCCGCACCACGGGCGCTCCGGCCACCGTCGTCACCGACCGCCGCATCGCGATCGTCCGGGCCCCGGCCGCCGACCTCTCGGCGGGCGAGCTCACCCACCTCGAGCGCGTCCCCGTCGACCAGCAGCGCGCCCAGCAGCAGTGGGAGGCGTACGTCGACCTGCTCGAGCGGGCCGGCTGGGAGACGGTCGAGGCCGCACCGGCGCCCGGACTCGCCGACTCCGTCTTCCTCGAGGACGCGGTCGTCGTCTTCGGCGACCACGCCGTGATCGCCCGGTCCGGAGCGGAGTCCCGCCGCGGAGAGACGGCGGGCGCCGAGGAGGCCGTCCGCGCCCTCGGCCTGACGGTCGACCGCATCGAGGAGCCGGGCACGCTCGACGGCGGCGACGTCCTCAAGGTGGGATCGACGGTCTACGTCGGCCGCGGAGGCCGGACCGACGCGGCGGGGGTCGCCCAGCTGCGCGCGATCCTCCGCCCCCGCGGGTACGACGTCGTCGCGGTCCCGCTGACGAAGGTGCTGCACCTCAAGAGCGCCGTGACCGCGCTGCCCGACGGCACGGTCATCGGCTGGGAGCCGGTCGTCGACGAGCCGCGCCTGTTCCCCTCCTTCCTGCCGATGCCCGAGGAGCCGGGCGCCCACGTGGTCGTCCTCGACGACGACACCCTCCTGATGGCCGCCTCCGCTCCCCGGAGCGCCGAGCTGCTGCGGAGCCTGGGCTACCGCGTCCTCACCGTGGACGTCTCGGAGTTCGAGAAGCTCGAGGGCTGCGTCACCTGCCTCTCGGTCCGCGTCCGCTGACGGCGGAGGCGGGGGAACCGCCGGATCGCGGCGGCCGCTGGACGGGGCACATAGCCCGGGTATAGCCTTCAAGGCTGCCCGGAGCTCTCCGGCCCGGTGGCACCTCCCGCCTCCCCGCCCACCCGGCAGGGGAGAATCCGTCCTCGTCGCGAAAGCCCTCCGCCGTGTCCGCTCCCGCCCTCCCGTCTCCCGGCGCCCCCGCGCAGAAGCGCCCGAGCACGCTGCAGACGCTGCTGCGCCTCGTCCCCTTCGTCGGTGACTCCCTGCCCCGGCTGGTCGGCGGCATCGCGGTCGCGCTCGTGGCGAGCCTGGTGTCGCTGGTCATCCCGATCGTCCTGCAGCAGCTCGTCGACGGGCCGCTGGGGGACGGAGCGGCCTCCGCCGGCTCCGGCGACCTCGGGCCGCTGATCGGCCCGGTCGCCGTCATCCTCGTGCTCGGCGTCGTCGAGGCCGGTGCCATCGCGCTGCGGCGCCGGATGGTCCTCACCCCCACCACGCGGATCGAGGCGCGCATGCGCTCGGCGCTCCACAGCCGCCTGCAGGACCTCCCCGTCTCGTTCCACGACCGCTGGCAGAGCGGGCAGCTCCTGTCGCGGGCGATGAGCGACCTCAGCCTCATCCGCCGCTGGATCGCCTTCGGCTTCGTCCTGCTCGTGGTCAACGCGCTGACGATCGTCGTCGGCTTCGGCGTCCTCGTCTACTGGAACCCGATCCTCGGCGTGCTCTTCGTCGTGTGCTCGATCCCGGTCTGGATCTACGGGTTCGCGTTCGAGAAGCGCTACTCGAGCATCGCGCGCCGCAGCCTGGACCAGGCGGGCGACCTCGCCACGACCGTCGAGCAGTCGGTGCACGGCATCCGCGTCCTGAAGGCCTTCGGCCGCCACCAGCACGCGCTGGAGAACTTCGCAGGCCAGGCCGAGAAGCTCCGCGGCACCGAGATCGACAAAGCCCGTGCCATCGCCGGGATCTGGCTCGTCCTCCTGCTGGTGCCGGACATCGCGTTCGCGCTCTGCCTGCTCGGCGGGGTCTGGCTCGCCGCGGCCGGTCAGCTGAGCGTCGGCGAGCTGTTCGCCTTCTTCGCCACCGCGACCGTGCTGCGCTGGCCGGTCGAGTCGATCGGCTTCCTCCTCTCGATGACCTTCGACACCCGCACGGCGGTCGACCGCTACTTCGAGGTGATGGACAGCCGGAACACCATCACCGACCCGGAGGACCCCGAGACGATCCTCGAGCCGCGCGGCCGGGTGCGCTTCCGCGACGTCCACTTCCGGTACCAGGACGCCCCCGAGCGCTACCGCGACCTCCTCGACGGCGTCGACCTCGAGGTCGAGCCGGGCGAGACGATGGCGCTGGTCGGCATCACCGGCTCCGGGAAGACGACGCTCACCGCGCTGCTCCCGCGCCTCTACGACGTGACCGGCGGAGCCATCGAGCTCGACGGCGTCGACATCCGCCGGCTCCGCCGCGACGAGCTGCGCACGCACATCGGCATGGCGTTCGAGGACGCGACGCTCTTCTCCACCAGCGTGCGCGAGAACGTCCTCCTCGGCCGACCCGACGCGACCGAGGAGGAGCTGCTCGAGGCCCTCGAGATCGCGCAGGCCGACTTCGTCCACCGCCTCCCCGAGGGCCTGGACACGAAGGTGGGCGAGGAGGGGATGAGCCTCTCCGGCGGCCAGCGCCAGCGCCTGGCCCTCGCCCGCGCGGTGGCCGCGCGTCCGGCGGTGCTCGTCCTCGACGACCCGCTCTCGGCGCTCGACGTCGACACGGAGGCGCGCGTCGAGGCGGGGCTGCGCCGTGTGCTCGGCGACACCACGGCGATCATCGTCGCCCACCGCCCCTCGACGGTGGCGCTCGCCGATCGCGTGGCACTGATGGAGGAGGGCCGCATCACCGCGGTCGGCACCCACAGCGAGCTGCTCGCGAGCAGCCCGCACTACCGCTTCGTCATCTCGAGCCTCGAGGAGGACGAGCTGACCAGGCCCGCCGGGACCGAGCGCATCGGCTCCCGCCCCACGACGACCCACCAGGAGACGCGATCATGAGCACGCTCGGTTCCTCCGAGGAGCGCGACGACCTCAGCAGAGCGGAGTCGGCGGCCCTGCGCCGGCGCTCGCTGCGGCTGCTCGGCTCCCTGCTGCGGCCGCTCCGGCTGCGGCTGGTGCTCACCGCGGTCGTGGTCGTCGTCGCGACCGCTGCCCAGGTCGCGGGACCGGCGCTGATCGCGGCGGGCATCGACAACGGCCTGCCCGCGGTCCTCGCGGGGAACGCGGTCCCGCTGGCGGTCACGGTCGGCGCCTACATCCTCACCGGACTCGTCGGCGCGCTCCTGGTCGCCTGGTACACCGTGCTCTCCGCGCGGGTGAGCCAGGCGATCCTGATCGACCTGCGCAAGCGGGTCTTCCTGCACACCCAGAAGCTGAGCCTGGAGTTCCACGAGAACTACACCTCCGGCCGGATCATCTCGCGCCAGACCAGCGACCTCGACTCCATCCGCGAGCTGCTCGACTCCGGCATCAACCAGCTGGTGCAGGGTGCGCTCTACATGGGCTTCGTCGCGATCGCCCTGGTCTCCCTGGACGGCGTGAGCGGCATCGTGCTCGCCTGCGCCCTGGTGCCGCTCGCGCTGCTCACCCGCTGGTTCCAGAAGCGGTCGCAGGCGCTGTTCCGCGGCACCCGCGTCGCCTCGTCACGGCTGATCGTGCAGTTCGTGGAGTCGATGACCGGCATCCGCGCCGTGCAGACCTTCCGCACGCAGAAGCGCAACGAGTCCGTGTTCGGCGGGGTCGTCGAGCAGTACCGGCTCGCCTACAAGCGCGTCTTCGGGGTGTTCGGCACCTTCGACCCCGGGCTCGTGCTGATCGGCAACGTCACCGTCGCCGTGGTGCTGTTCATCGGCGGCGTCCGCGTGCTCGACGGCGGGCTCGAGATCGGCGCGCTGCTGGCGGTCCTGCTCTACACCCGGCGCTTCTTCGACCCGGTGCAGGAGATGGCGATGTTCTACAACTCCTACCAGTCGGCGGCCGCCGCGCTCGAGAAGATCTCGGGCGTGCTGGCGGAGGAGCCGAGCGTCCCGGATCCGGCCCGCCCGGTCGACCTGCGCCAGGCGCGGGGCCGGCTCGGCTTCGAGGGCGTCCGCTTCGCCTACACCGCCGACCGCGAGGTGCTGCCGCGCTTCGACCTCGACATCCCCGCAGGGCAGACCATCGCCCTCGTCGGGTCCACGGGCGCCGGCAAGACGACGCTCGCCAAGCTGATCTCGCGCTTCTACGACCCGAGCGACGGCGTGGTGGCCCTCGACGGAGTGGACCTGCGGCAGCTGCACCCGAAGGACCTGCGGCGCGCGATCGTGATGGTCACCCAGGAGGCGTACCTCTTCTCCGGATCCGTCGCCGACAACATCGCGATCGGGCGGCCGACCGCGTCCTACGACGAGATCGTCCGGGCCGCGCAGGCGGTCGGCGCGCACGAGTTCATCCAGGCGCTGCCGGACGGCTACGACACCGACGTCAACAAGCGCGGCGGCCGCGTCTCGGCCGGTCAGCGCCAGCTGATCTCGTTCGCCCGCGCGTTCCTGGCCGACCCGGCGGTGCTGATCCTGGACGAGGCGACCTCCTCCCTCGACATCCCGAGCGAGCGCCTGGTGCAGCAGGGCCTGCAGACGCTCCTGGCGGACCGCACGGCGGTCATCATCGCGCATCGCCTCTCGACGGTCGCGATCGCCGACCGGGTGCTGGTGATGGAGCACGGCCGCATCGTCGAGGACGGCACTCCGGAGGCGCTCATCGCCGGCGAGGGCCGCTTCGCCACCCTGCACGCGGCCTGGCGGGACTCGCTCGTCTGAGCGGCTGCCGCTCGCGACTAACGCCCTTGAGTCGATCCCGGCTCAGGGGCGCCAGCGTGCGCTGCGCACGTCGACGCGCCAGCCGCCCGGCGTGACGACGAGGGGCGTGCCCTCGCGCTCGTACTCCCGGCGGGCGCGCTCCTCGTGGCCGACCGGGGGCGCTCCTCCCGCGCGGACGACGCGCCACCAGGCGGTGTCGGAGCCGTAGCGGGCCATCACCGTGCCGACCGCGCGTGCCGCACGAGTGCCGAGGACCGCGGCGATCTCGCCGTAGGCCATCACGCGGCCGGGCGGGATGGAGGCGACCACCTCGAGGACGGCGGAGACGAAGTCGGCCGGCTCCGCTGCCTCCGGCGCCGCGCTCAGAGCGTCAGCGCCCCGATGTTCTCGCCGTACTGCGTCTCGCCGACGACCTCGAAGCCGATCCAGCGGAAGAACTGCTCCGGGCCGTCCTCGCCGGACTCCCAGATCACCGTGAGGGTGTCGAAGCCGCGGGCGCGCGCCTCGTCGGCGGTGGCGCGGACGGCGAAGGTGCCCACGCCGCGGCCCTGCTTCGCCGCGTCGATGTTGATGCGCCAGATGCAGCTGCGGAACTCCTCCGCCGCCTCCGGGTCGAAGTGCGCGTGGATGAAGCCGACCAGCTCGTCGCCGTCCATCACGGCCCGCTGCCAGGAGGCGCCCGGGTCGATCACCGCGGCGGCGGCGGAGTAGGAGACCGGCGCGATGAACTGCTCCTGGCCGGGTTTGAGGCTCAGGCCGTTCACGGCGGAGATGTTCGAGGCGGACAGCTCTTCCAGGCGGAGGTCACTCATGCCGTCACTGTACCGGCGGCGCAGGACGGCGGGCATCCTCCTGTCGGGCGACGTGCGCCGGCCCCGGCGCGGACGATCGAGAACTGTCTCGACATCGAGACAGTTCGGGCCTCGGGTAGGCTGGCGGAGGCCATCCGGAGCGGTGCAGAGCCGCCCGTCCCGCACAGGTGCGGGGTCATCGACACCATGGGAGAGCAATGTCCAAGATCAAGGTTGAGGGAACGGTCGTCGAGCTCGACGGCGACGAGATGACGCGCATCATCTGGCAGAAGATCAAGGACACCCTCATCCACCCGTACCTCGACGTGAACCTCGAGTACTACGACCTCGGCATCGAGTACCGCGACGAGACGGACGACCAGGTCACGATCGACGCGGCGCACGCCATCCAGAAGCACGGCGTCGGCGTGAAGTGCGCGACCATCACCCCCGACGAGGCCCGCGTCGAGGAGTTCGGCCTCAAGAAGATGTGGAAGTCGCCCAACGGCACGATCCGCAACATCCTCGGCGGCGTGATCTTCCGCGAGCCGATCATCATCTCGAACATCCCGCGCCTGGTCCCCGGCTGGAACAAGCCGATCATCATCGGCCGCCACGCGTTCGGCGACCAGTACCGCGCCACCGACTTCGTCTTCAAGGGCAAGGGCACGCTGACCGTCGAGTTCACGCCCGAGGACGGCTCCGAGCCGATGAGGTTCGAGGTCTACAAGGCCCCGGACGACGGCATCGCGCAGGTCCAGTACAACCAGGACGCGTCGATCCGCGACTTCGCCCGCTCGTCGCTGAACTACGGCCTCTCGCGCAACTACCCGGTCTACCTCTCCACCAAGAACACGATCCTCAAGGCCTACGACGGCCGCTTCAAGGACATCTTCGAGGAGATCTTCGAGACCGAGTTCAAGGAGCGCTTCGACGCCGCGGGCCTCACCTACGAGCACCGCCTCATCGACGACATGGTCGCCTCGGCCATGAAGTGGGAGGGCGGCTACGTCTGGGCCTGCAAGAACTACGACGGCGACGTCCAGTCCGACACCGTCGCGCAGGGCTTCGGCTCGCTGGGCCTGATGACCTCCGTGCTCTCCACGCCCGACGGCAGCGTCGTCGAGGCGGAGGCGGCGCACGGCACCGTCACGCGCCACTACCGCCAGCACCAGGCCGGCAAGCCCACCTCGACGAACCCGATCGCCTCGATCTACGCCTGGACGCGCGGCCTCGCGCACCGCGGCAAGCTCGACGGCAACCAGGAGCTCATCGACTTCTCGCTCACCCTGGAGGACGTGGTCATCAAGACGGTCGAGTCCGGGAAGATGACGAAGGACCTCGCCCTGCTCGTCGGCCCCGAGCAGGGCTGGCAGACGACCGAGGAGTTCCTCGCGACCCTCGACGAGAACCTGAAGGCCCGCATGTCGGCCTGATCTCCGGCTTCGGCAGACGCGTCCGGCCCGCACGATCCTCGGATCCTGCGGGCCGGACGCGTCTCCGGGCCCGGTGGGACGCGCCCGGCCGAGCGCCTCAGAGCGCCCGGGCGAGCTCCTCCATCGCGTGGAGCGGATCGGGCCCCGACGGCATCAGCACGACGCTCGACGCACCTGCCTCGTGCAGCAGGCCGATGCGGCGACGAGCGTCCTCGGGAGTGCCCACGACGGCCAGCTGGCCGACCCAGGCGTCGGGCAGGTCGCGGACGAAGGCGGCGCGGTCGGCGCTCTCGGCCCGCAGGCGGGCGAAGTCCTCGGCGAAGGGGAGCGGCTCGATGTGCGGCGCCCAGTCCGGCTCGCCGATCCATTCGAGTCCCGGCCGGACCGCGTCGCGCGCGGCGGCCGCGTCGTCGTCCACGGCGGCCACGTTGTAGGCGACGATCCGTCCGGTGCCGCCCAGGTGGTCGCGGGCCGCCGCGAGGTACTCCGGAGTGACGGGCTCGGCCAGGACGACCCCGTCGGCGATCCGGCCCGCGAGCGCCAGCGACTTCGGTCCGCGGACGCCGGCCAGCAGCGGCGGCACGACGGCGGGCGGCGACTCCAGGACGAGGCCGTCCACGTGCACGTAGCGGCCGGAGCGGTCGGTGCGCTCGCCGGAGAGCAGCGAGCGGATCGCGTCGAACTGCTCCTCGAGCAGGGTGAGCGGGCTGCGCGGCCAGACGCCGAGGCCGCGCATCCAGTGCGGCATCCCGTGCCCGATGCCGGCGTGGACGCGGCCGGGGAACAGTTCGGCGAGAGTGCCGAGCTCCATCGCGGTGAAGGCCGCCGTGCGGACGGCGGCGGGCAGGATGCCGATGCCGACGACGATCCGCTCGGTGGCGGCGAGCACCGCGCCGGCCTGGGCGATGCCGCCGCGGAAGCCGAGGTCCTCGACCACCCAGAGCTCGTCGAAGCCGAGCTCCTCGGCGCGGCGGGCGTAGCCGAGCACCTCGGAGGCGGGGAGATCGCGGGGGAGCAGGACGCCGACAGCGGTGTCGGAGGAGGAGGCGCGCATCCGGCCAGCGTAGGGCGTGCGGACAGGCGGAGGGCCCGCCCGCACCATCGCGGACGGGCCCTCGCTCGTCGTCCTACTCGGCGGCCGCCTCGCCGATCCGCACCTGCTCGGGGCGGGCGGTCGAGACGACCTCGATGCGGCGGGGACGCGCCTTCTCGCTGACCGGGATGGTCACCGAGAGCACGCCGTTGTCGTAGGACGCGGCGATGCGCTCGGTGTCGACGCCCTGGCCGAGGCTCAGCTGGCGGACGAAGGTCGCCGACTGGCGCTCCCGGGTGATCCAGGTGACGTCGTCGCCGCTCGCGACGGTGCGCTGGGCACGGATGGTGAGGAGCTGCCCGTCCACGTCGACGTCGACGGACCCCGGGTCGATGCCGGGGAGGTCGGCGGTGAGGACGTAGTGGTCGCCGTCCCGGTACAGGTCGATCGGCATCCGGCGGGGCCCCTGACCGGAGCCGAGGAGGGCGGTGGCGAGGCGGTCCAGCTCGCGGACGGGGTCGTAGGTGACAGCCATGAGATCACTCCATTCAGTCGTGCAACGAAGAGTTCCAAGAGTTGAGCCGACCCGGCTCAACGCGAATAAATTAGCACTCGCGGAGGGGGAGTGCCAACGGATCGGCCCCTTTCAGTGTCAACTTCGTTACCTGTTCGTAACAAAGCTGAGCAATCGAGTTCGTAGGGTCGTTTCTGTGTGGAAACCGATCCGGTTCCCAGCGAATGTGAGTAAGGACATCGATTGCCGATCCACCTGTCCCACCGACCACCCGTCCGCCGCGCTGAGAGGCGCATCCTCGCGGGCCTCGCCGTCCTCGGAGTCGCCGCGACCGCGGCCTTCGCCACCACCGGCGCCAGTGCCGCCCCTCTCGCCGGCAGCGCCTCGCTCGTCGGCGGGCTCTCCGTCGGCCAGAGCTTCGACGACGGCGACTACGTCGTCACCCTCGTCGAGCCCTCCGCGGCCACCTACCAGGGCAGCGATGCCCGCTTCGCCCGCACTGCGCCCGTCGACGGTGCGCAGCTGCAGGCCGCCTCGGCTCCGGTGGAGGACTACTCCGCCCACCTCGAGCAGCGCCAGGAGGACGTCGCCTCCGCGGTCGACGCCGCCATCGGCTACCACTACACCGTCGCCCTCAACGGCTTCTCCGCGACCCTCTCGGGCGAGCAGGCGGGCGAGCTCGCGAGCCGCCGCGACGTCGCCCAGGTCCGCAAGGTCGAGAACCTGAAGGTCGACCGCGCCGCGCAGGCCTCGCCGCTCGCCGCGGCCGCCGCCGGCACCCCGGTGCGCGACACCGGACAGCAGCGCTCCACCGACTTCCTCGGCCTCGAGGGCGAGAACGGCGTCTGGCAGAAGCTGGGCGGCATCGACAAGGCGGGCGAGGGCGTCGTCATCGGCGTCATCGACTCCGGCATCGCGCCCGAGAACCCCTCCTTCGCGGGCGCGCCCCTGGCGACCTCGCCCGGAGCGGCCCCCTACACGGACGGCACCACCACCTCCTTCGTGAAGTCGGACGGCGGCACCTTCGTCGGCTCCTGCTCGCCGGGGCTCCCCGCCTCCGAGCAGTGGGACGGCGACGAGTGCAACCAGAAGCTCATCGGCGCACGCTGGTTCCTCGCGGACGAGGAGGTCGGCTCGACGGACAACCCCGAGTACCGCTCCCCGCGCGACGCCGACGGACACGGCTCGCACACCGCGAGCACGGCAGCCGGCAACAACGGCGTCGAGGCGAGCGTCGACGGCTACGACTACGGGAAGATCTCCGGAGTCGCCCCGGCCGCCAAGGTCGCCGCGTACAAGGTCTGCTGGAACGGACCCGACGAGGGCACCGACGACGACGACTTCTGCTCCGGAGCGGGCATCCTCGCGGCCATCGACGCCGCGACCAAGGACGGCGTCGACGTCATCAACTTCTCGATCGGCGGCGGCTCGGCCACCTCGACCCTGACCGCGATCGACGAGGCGTTCCTCAACGCCGCCGCCGCCGGCGTCTTCGTCGCGGCCTCGGCCGGCAACTCGGGTGCGGGCGCCTCCACGCTCGACCACGCGTCGCCCTGGTACACCACGGTCGCCGCGTCCTCCATCCCGACCTACACCGCGACCGCCGCTCTCGGCGACGGCCAGAAGTTCGTCGGAGGATCCATCTCGGTCCACGAGGACGTCACCGGACCGCTGGTGAACAGCGCCGACGTCGTCCGCTCGGGCGCCGAGAACCCCGCCATCTGCGAGACCGGCACCCTCGACCCCGACAAGGTGAAGGGCACGGTCGTCGCCTGCACCGCGGGCGTCACCGCGCGCGTCTCCAAGTCGGCCGAGGTCGAGCGGGCCGGCGGCATCGGCATGCTGCTGCTCAACCCGACCCCGAACGCCCTGCACGTCGACGACCACTCGGTCCCGAGCATCCAGATCGACTCGCAGGCCTACCAGGCGATCACGACCTACGCCGGCACCGCCGGTGCGACCGTGACCCTCTCCGAGGGCAACTCGTCCGGAGCCTCCATCCCCGTCCCGCAGGTCGCCGGCTTCTCGTCGCGCGGACCCGCTGAGGCGGACGGCGCCGACGTGCTGAAGCCCGACCTCACGGCGCCCGGCGTCGCGATCCTCGCCGACAGCTTCAACGCCGAGGGCGACGACCCCGCCTTCGCGTTCGAGTCCGGCACCTCGATGTCGTCGCCGCACGTGGCGGGCCTCGGCGCGCTGATCCTCGGCGCGACCCCGAAGGCCTCGCCGTCCGCGGTGAAGTCGGCCATGATGACCTCCGCCTACGACAGCGTCGACCAGTCGGGCGCCGCGTCCGAGGACGTCTTCGCCCAGGGCGCCGGACACGTCGACCCGGCCGCGTTCCTCGACCCCGGGCTGCTCTACGAGAGCGGCACGGAGGACTGGATCGCGTTCCTCAAGGGTGCGGGCTACGTCTTCACCTCGAACCCGGTGATCGACCCGATCGCCGCGATCGACCCGTCCGACCTCAACCAGGCCTCGATCGCGATCGGCGCCCTCGCGGGCACGCAGACCGTGACCCGCACGGTCACCTCGACCGGCGCGGGCACCTACACCGCCTCGGTCGACGGCCTCGCCGGGATCGACACCGTCGTCTCGCCCTCGACCCTCTCCTTCACGGGTGCGGGCCAGACGGCGGAGTACACGGTCTCCTTCACCACCGGCTCGGCGGCGCTCAGCCAGTTCGCCACCGGCTACCTGACCTGGGCGAGCGCGGAGCACGACGTCCGCAGCCCGATCGCGGTGCGCCCCGTCCTGCTGGACGCGCCCTACGAGGTCTCCGGCACCGGCTCGACCGGCACCGGCACGGTGACGGTCACGCCCGGCATCACCGGCGCGCTGCCGCTCACCGCGAGCGGTCTCGCCGAGGGTGTCCTCGCCGAGGACGCCACCGCCGCTGACGGCCACTCGGCGACGCTCCCCACGGGGAAGTCGCTGACGACCACCGTCGTGGTGCCGGAGGGCGCCGAGTTCGCCCGCTTCGACCTCGACTCGCTCGACGACGCGGCCGACCTCGACCTCACCGTCACCAGCGAGAGCACCGACAAGGTCTTCACCTCGGCGACCGGCTCGGCCGACGAGCGCGTCGACATCGCCGACCCCGCTCCGGGCGAGTACACGGTCCAGGCCGATGTCTACTCGACCGCTCCGGGATCCTCGACCGTCACGTTCGACTTCCGCAGCTTCGTCATCACTCCGGAGAACGGTCTCGGCTCGCTGAGCACCGACCCCGCCGTGGTCGACGCCGTGCAGGGCGAGCCGATCGCGTACGCGGTCTCCTGGTCGAACCTGGCGGGCCCGGCCCGCTACCTCGGCCGTGTCGCCTACACCGACTCGGGACTCGCGACGCTCGTGAGCGTCGACGTCACCGAGGCGGTCACCCCCACCCCGACGCCGACCGCGACTCCGGAGCCCACGGGCACCCCGGAGCCGACCGCGACGCCGACGGCCGGCCCCACCGCCGGACCGGGGGAGCCCACCTCCACGCCGACCGCCGGACCGGGCGCGCCCGGCCACGGCGCCGGCGGCCTCCCGTCGACGGGCTTCGACGGCGGTCTCCTCGGAGCCGCCGCCCTCGCCCTCCTCGGTGCAGGTGCTGTGATCACCGGCCTCCGACGCCGCGCCCTGGCGCAGCGTGAGGCGGGCGCCGCGGAGTAGTCCTCCGCGACCGCCGCGAACGGCCGTCCCCCTGCTCCTTCCGGAGCGGCGGGGGCGGCCGTTCGCCGTTCCCGGTCGGGGAGGCGGAGACGGGGCGGATCGTGGTGCGGGCCGGGAGCAGGACCGGCCGGGCTGCGTGGGGAACGGCTCGAGAGGGGAGGCGGGAGGGGGTCGGGGGAGAGAGCGGCGATCAGGCGGGGCGGAGCACCTTCGACTGCGGGCCCGGCGGCGCGATCGGCCCTGGATCCCGCTGCGGTAGCGCATCGACGGCGGCGCATCGACGGCGGCGCATCGACGGGAGAGCGCAGTGGCGACAAGCGGCTGCGAGCCTGGACGACGCGTTCGGTCCGGGTCCGAGGCGGCGGCGAGCGCACGGGGACCGCGGTGCACCCTCGGGGACAGCGGTGCACGGCTCCGGGCGAGCGCCCCTCGGCCTGAGCGGCCGCCGTCAGGATCAGAGGGAGCGGCGTCCCGCGATGACGCCGGAGACGACGGCGAGGACGCCGAAGACGATCGCGACGACCGGCTGGCCGAGGTCCAGCCACGCCAGCGCGGCGGCGCCCATCACGAGCAGCTCGATCAGCGAGCGGCCGTAGACGTCGATCGCGAGGACCGCACGCGGCGAGAGGAAGAGCGCCCAGATCAGCGCGGCGACCACCGGAGCGCCGATGCCGAGGACGATGTTCCACGGGAGGTCCCACGACGCGAAGCCCCAGAGGGCGAAGGTCGCCAGCGCGACGAGCTCCAGGAGGAACCGGAGGATCGCGTTCGGGCCGATCCTGATGTCGGTGCCCGCGGTGTCCGCTCCTGCTCGATTCACGCCGATCATGCTAGCCGCCGGAGGTCAGCGGAAGATGATGGTGCGGGCCCCGTCGAGGAGCACCCGGTCCTCCGCGAACCACTTGACCGCCTGCGTGAGCGTGCGGCTCTCCTCGTCCTGCCCGATGGCCACGAGCTGGGCGACCGAGTGCGAGTGGTCCACGCGGACGACGTTCTGCTCGATGATCGGCCCCTCGTCGAGGTCGCTGGTGACGAAGTGCGCGGTCGCCCCGATCAGCTTGACGCCGCGGGCGTGCGCCTGCTTGTACGGGTTCGCGCCCTTGAAGCCCGGCAGGAACGAGTGGTGGATGTTGATGGCGCGACCGGCCAGTCGCGCGCAGAGCTCGGGGGAGAGGATCTGCATGTAGCGCGCCAGGACCACGAGCTCGACGTCGTGCTCCTCGACGACCTCCAGCACGCGCTCCTCGAACCCGCGCTTCGACTCCGGCGAGACCACGGGGCGCGACTCGAAGGGCACGCCGTAGAACTCGGCGAGGTCGCGCAGGCTGCCGTGGTTGGACAAGATCATCGGGATGTCCACCGCGAGCTGCCCGGCGCGCTGGCGGAAGAGCAGGTCGTTGACGCAGTGCGCGGCGGTGGAGGCGAGGACGAGGGTGCGCAGCGGCCGGCCGACGACGTCGAGGCGCCAGGTCATCCCGTAGTGCTCGGTGATCGGCAGCAGGGCGGCGGCGAACTCCTCGCGGCTGATCGGCGACTCCACCTGCAGGCGCATGAAGAAGCGGCCGGTGTCGGCGCTCGAGAACTGCTGGCTCTCGGTGATGTTGCCGCGGGCCTGGACGACGGCACCGGACACGGCGTGCACGATGCCCGGCTGGTCGGGGCAGGCGAAGGTCAGGGTCCAGTGGTTTCCCGCGGGCCGGGCGCCGGACCACGCGGCGTCGCTGCCCGTCGGACGGGTGCTCACGGGGGCGGGCCGGGGAGTCGCGGACGCGGCGGGTTCGGGCTGCATCCGCCCAGGATAACGGTGGGCACGGGGCGGTCCGCGCGCCTCAGCCCGCGTCGACGGACACGACGGCGACGGGTCCCGTCCGCCCGTCCGGGGAGGAGTAGCGGACGCCGATCGTGTGCCTCCCGGGACCGACCTCCAGGGTCGCGGCGAGGACGGGGGCTCCGGGAGCGAGGGACCGCACCTGCTCGCCGTCGACCAGGAGGTCGAGGCCGTCCGCGTCGGGATCGGCGAGCACGAGCACGCCGACCGCGCCCCCGCTCGACGCGGCCCGGGCGAGGAGCACCGGAGCGCGCAGGTCGACCGTCTCGGGGGCGCTGACTCCTGCGGCGGTGCGCGCCAGCACCGTGGTCCTGCCCGCGGGGAGGGGGAGCGCCGGCGCGGTCCAGGAGCCGTCGGCGTCGGCGGTGGCGGAGCCCACGCGGCGTCCGTCGGAGGCGTCCTCGAGGAGCACCTCGGCGCCGGGCGCGGCGGTGCCCCGGGCATCGGGCAGCAGCCGGCCGTCGGTGTCGAGCGCGAGGGTCGGTGCGGCCGGAGCGGGGGGTGCGGCCGGAGTGGGAGGTGCGGCCGGAGTGGGGGTCGTGACCGGTGCGGGAGTCGAGACCGGAGCGGAGGTGCTCGGCGCCTCTGTCGGGACCGGCGCCGGAGTGCTCGGTACGTGCGTCGTTGCCGGAGCCGGAGTGTCCGGTGGGGGAGTCACGGTCGGAACAGGAACAGGAACAGGAACAGGAACAGGAACCGGGACCGGAGTGCTGGGTGCGGGGGTCGGGACCGGAACGGAGGGCAGGCCCGGGCCGTTGCCGATCGGGCCCGGCGCGGAGCCCCCGGTCGTGGTCCCCGGCGGCCCGGAGGGGGCCGGAGCCTCGGTGTCGGCAGGGGAGGGCGCCGGTGCGGGGCTGCCGGTCACGGCAGGGCGGGACGGGGCGGGCTCGGCGGCAGGAGTCGGGGAGGCGGTCGCCTCGATCCCTCTCGACGCCGGTGCGCCGACGGGATCGTGGGACGGCTCCCGCTGCGGCGGGCGTCCCGTCCTCCCGTGGGTTGCGCGCGTCGCTCCGGCATCGTCCGACGCATCCCCTCCGGCCACGGCCGGCACCGTGCTCCTCGGAGCGGCGCCGGAACCGCTGGACCGCCCCGCCGGATCGCCGTCCGCTGCACTCGTCCGGTCCGCGGCCTCCGGGTCCGTCTCCGGCCGGTCGGCGCTCGCCGCCGCTCCTCCGCTCGACGCCGGCGCAGCCGCCTCGGCCGTTGCGCGCTCGTCCACCCGCGCGGAGGCGTCCTCCGCCGCCACGAGCGCGCCGCCCCCGTTCCCGGACAGCAATACCGCCGCCCCGACGACTCCCGCGATCGCGAGTGCCGCCGCAGCGGACGCGGCGACGACCACTCCTGTTCCGCTGCCCGCTCTCGACGCTCGGACCGCCGATGCGCGGACCGCGCTCGACGCCCGGACCGCGCTCGGCAGCGGACCGGAGGCCGCGCCGGAGCCCCCGCCCGCCGCCCAGGCGGCTGCGCCGCTCACCCCGGCGGTCAGCGGCAGCAGCACCGACGCGAGGCGGCGCGCAGTGCTCTCGGCCTCCGCCAGCGCCTCCCGGCAGGAGAGGCACCCGTCCAGGTGCCGGTCGATGCGGTGCCTGTCCCGGACGGGGACGCGTCCTCGCGCGTACGTCCCCGCTCGCTCGAGCACCCACTCGCACTCGCCCGTCGCCGAGGCGTCCGTCACGTGCTCCCGGATCCACGCGGATCGCAGCCCCTCCCGCGCCCGCACCCCGAGCGCTGCGACCGCATTGGGCCGCAGGCCCATCAGCGGCGCGGCGGCGGCGGGGGACAGGCCCTCCACCTCCGTGTACCAGAGCACCTCCTGCCAGCGCGGCGGCAGCGCCCGGAACGCGCGCGCGCCCAGGTCGCGCTCGAGGGCGGCGAGGGCGTGCGCCTCGGGATCGGGGCCGGCAGAGGGGAGGGCGCGGTCGGCCTCGTCGAACGGCCGCTCGTGCCGGTCCCGCCGGGCCCAGGACCCCGCGACGTTGCGGACGGCGGTGAAGAAGTAGGGGCGGAAGGCGCCCTCGGGTCCGCCGCCGCGCTCGATCGCCCGCAGGACGCGGAGGAACGCCTCCGAGACCAGGTCGTCGGGGTCGGAGCTGCTCGCCCACGCACGGGCCACGGTTCGCCCGGCCGAGGAGTGGCGGCGCCAGAGCTCGGAGACGGCGTCGGTGCGGCCCTCCCGGACCAGCGCGACGAGCTCCTCGTCGCTGCGGCCGTCGACGCGCTCGGAGCGGCGTCGAGGACCCACGGCGACGCCCTCCCTCCCGGTCCCGCGCCGGGACCGCCCGAGGGATCGTCGCACGATCGCGCGTGCCCGCCCCCGACTGGCGCGACTCCCGCGCCACCCGGCCCGCTTGCTAGAGTGAGCCCGCCGCGACTGGCGTTCGGATGGGTGACCATCAGGGAGCGGCACCTCCTCCGGGGCAGTGCCCCGGACACTTTTCCCGCCGCACGCCTGGGCTGGAACGGATACCGTAGATCGGGTCGCCCGAACGAGCCGTGTCGCGCCGCCGCGACCTGCCGGGCCCCTTCCGTTTCCCAGCCAAGGAGCGTCCGTGTCCTCTTCCCCCGCCAGCCCCGGCGTCGCCGCCTCGTTCGACCAGCCCGTGTCGGTGGTCGACCCCGAGATCGCCGCCGTGCTCCAGCAGGAGCTCGACCGCCAGCGCGGCTACCTCGAGATGATCGCGAGCGAGAACTTCGTGCCGCGCGCGATCCTCGAGTCGCAGGGCTCCGTCCTGACCAACAAGTACGCCGAGGGCTACCCCGGCCGCCGCTACTACGGCGGCTGCGAGTACGTCGACATCGCCGAGCAGCTCGCGATCGACCGCGCCAAGGCCCTCTTCGGCGCCGAGTTCGCCAACGTCCAGCCGCACTCCGGAGCCTCCGCCAACGCCGCGGCGCTCGCCGCGCTCGTGCAGCCCGGAGACACCATCCTCGGCCTCGAGCTCGCGCACGGCGGCCACCTGACCCACGGCATGAAGCTGAACTTCTCGGGCAAGCTCTACAACGCGACCGCGTACGGCGTCGACCCGCAGACCTTCCGCATCGACATGGACGCGGTCCGCGAGAAGGCCCTCGAGGTCCGCCCGCAGGTGCTCATCGCCGGCTGGTCCGCCTACCCCCGTCAGCTCGACTTCGAGGCATTCCGCGCCATCGCCGACGAGGTCGGCGCGAAGCTCTGGGTCGACATGGCCCACTTCGCCGGCCTCGTGGCGGCGGGGCTGCACCCGTCGCCGGTGCCCTACGCCGACGTCGTGACCACCACCGTCCACAAGACGCTGGCCGGCCCGCGCTCGGGGCTCATCCTCGCGAAGCAGGAGTACGCCAAGAAGCTGAACTCGGCCGTCTTCCCCGGCCAGCAGGGCGGCCCGCTCATGCACGTGATCGCCGCGAAGGCGACCGCGTTCAAGCTCGCCGGCGAGCCCGAGTTCGCCGATCGCCAGGCACGCACCATCCGCGGCGCGCAGATCCTCGCCGAGCGCCTCACGGCGGCCGACTCGAAGGCCGAGGGCATCGACGTCCTGACCGGCGGCACGGACGTCCACCTCGTCCTCGCCGACCTGCGCGACTCGCCGCTGGACGGCAAGCAGGCCGAGGACCGCCTCCACGAGGTCGGCATCACGGTCAACCGCAACGCCGTGCCGTTCGACCCCCGCCCGCCGATGGTCACCTCGGGCCTGCGCATCGGCACGCCGGCGCTCGCGACCCGCGGCTTCGGCGACACGGAGTTCACCGAGGTCGCCGACGTCATCGCCGAGGCGCTCAAGCCCTCAGCCGACCTCGAGGCGCTGCGCGGCCGCGTCGCCCGCCTCACCGACGACTTCCCGCTCTACCCCGGGCTGTAGTCGATCCGCTGCACCACCCGCGCGGCGGAGGCCGGGGCACCGCCCCCCTCCGCCGCGCCACGACCGAGGAGCCCGAGATGACGGCACAGGTACTCGACGGCGTCGCGACGGCGACGGCGGTCAAGACGGAGATCGCGGAGCGGGTCGCCGCTCTGCGCGAGCGGGGCGTCGTGCCCGGGCTCGGCACGCTGCTGGTGGGGGACGATCCCGCCTCCCGCTCGTACGTCGCGGGCAAGCACCGCGACTGCGCGGAGGTCGGGATCGAGTCGATCCGCGTGGACCTCCCCGCGACCGCGTCGGCGGACGACATCCGCGCCGCCATCCGGCAGCTCAACGACTCGGAGGCCGTGACCGGGTACATCATCCAGCTCCCGCTGCCGAAGGGCATCGACGAGAACGCGATGCTCGAGCTCATGGATCCGGACAAGGACGCCGACGGCCTGCACCCCACCAACCTCGGCCGCCTGGTTCTCGGCGTCGAGGGCGAGCTGGACAGCCCGCTGCCCTGCACGCCGAACGGGATCGTCGAGATGCTGCAGCGCCACGGCATCCCGACCTCGGGCCGGCACGTCGTCGTCGTGGGCCGCGGGCTCACCGTCGGCCGACCGCTCGGGCTCCTGCTCACGCGGAAGGGCCTCGACGCCACCGTGACCCTCACCCACTCCCGCACGGCCGATCTCGCCGCGGAGGTGCGCCGCGCCGACATCGTGGTGGCCGCCGTGGGCGTGCCCGGGCTCATCCGCGCCGACTGGGTGAAGCCCGGCGCCGCCGTGCTCGACGTGGGAATCACGCGGGTCGAGAACCCGGAGACGGGCCGCGCGAAGCTGACCGGCGACGTCGCACCGGAGGTGGCGGAGGTCGCGGGCTGGCTCTCGCCCGTGCCCGGCGGAGTCGGCCCGATGACGCGCGCGATGCTCATCCACAACGTGGTGACGGCGGCCGAGCGCGCCCTGCGCTGACCGGCCCCGCGCCACGGGACCCGCGCCGGACCGCGCTCGGGGGCGACGTCCAGTCGCCTGCCGGTAGCGTGGCCCGGCGCTCTCGCGTCCCCCACCCCGTCGGACACGTCCTCGGAGCGCGCCCCGCCCCACGAGGAGAACCCATGCTCACCGTCACCGCCTACGCCGCCCCCTCCGCGACCGAGCCGCTCGTCCCCACCACCATCGAGCGCCGCGACGTCGGACCGCACGACGTGCTCATCGAGATCGCCTACTCCGGCATCTGCCACTCCGACATCCACACCGTCCGCGGCGACTGGGGACCGGTGGCGTACCCGCTGACCGTCGGCCACGAGATCGTCGGCGTCGTCGCCGAGGTCGGCTCCGAGGTCACCAAGCACTCCGTCGGCGACCGCGTCGGCGTCGGCTGCATGGTGAACTCCTGCCGCGAGTGCGAGAACTGCCTCGCGGGCGAGGAGCAGTACTGCCTGAAGGGCAACACCGGCACCTACGCCTCCGTCGACCGCGACGGCACCATCACCCAGGGCGGCTACTCCACGCACGTCGTCGTCGTCGAGGACTTCGTGCTCCGCGTGCCGGAGTCGATCCCCTACGAGGCCGCCGCTCCGCTGCTGTGCGCGGGCATCACGACCTACTCGCCGCTCTCGCACTGGGAGGCGGGCCCCGGCAAGCGCGTGGCCGTCGTCGGCCTCGGCGGGCTCGGCCACATGGCCGTCAAGTTCGCGCACGCGATGGGCGCCGAGGTCACCGTGCTCTCGCAGACCCTCAGCAAGAAGGAGGACGGCCTCCGCCTGGGCGCCGACCACTACTACGCGACGCGCGACGAGGCGACCTTCACCGATCTCGCGAACACCTTCGACCTGATCGTCAACACGGTCAGCGCGCCCCTCGACCTCGACGCCTACCTGGGGCTCCTGCGCCGCAACGGCACGATGGTGAACGTGGGCGCTCCGGCCGAGGCGCTGCCGCTGCACGTCTTCACGCTCTTCGGCGCCCGTCGCTCCTTCGCGGGCTCGGGCATCGGCGGCATCCGCGAGACCCAGGAGATGCTCGACTTCTGCGCCGAGAAGGGCATCGCGAGCGAGGTCGAGGTCGTCTCGGCGTCGCAGATCAACGAGGCCTACGAGCGCGTCCTCGCCTCGGACGTCCGCTACCGCTTCGTGATCGACGCCTCCACGTTCGAGAAGTGAGCGCGGCCGGGGCGCTAGCCTCGGCGGCATGAGCGAACGGAGCCACCCGGCCGTCGACCGCGTCCTCGCCGACCTCGACCGGCACGGCGTGCGCCCGACCGTGCGCTGGCTCGACTCGGCCGCGTCGACGGCCGCACTGGCGGCCGAGGCGCTGGGCGTCGACGCCGGCCAGATCGCCAATTCGCTCGTGTTCCTGCTCGACGGTGCGCCGCTGCTGGTCCTGACCAGCGGCGGCCACCGCGTCGACACCGCCTGGCTGGGCGTGCAGCTGGGCGGATCGATCACCCGGGCGCCGGCCGCGGAGGTGAAGTCCGCGACGGGCCAGACGATCGGCGGGATCGCGCCGGTGGGCCATCCCGCGCCGCTGCGCACCGTGGTCGACACGGCCCTCGCCGCCTACGACGTGGTCTGGGCTGCGGCCGGGCACGCGCACACCGTCTACCCGACGAGCTTCGCCGAGCTGGTCCGGGTCACCGGGGGAGAAGCGCGCGCCGTCGTTCCGCCGGATCCGGCGCCGTAGCGGCTGGACGAGGAACGCCCCCTGCGACACGAGGTCGCAGGGGGCGTCGACGGAAGCAGAGGTCAGAGCACGCGACCCGCGCCGTCGGCGGCCGTGACCAGGAAGAGCTCCGGAGTCGTGAAGCCCTTCTCGGCGAAGGCGGCGAGGACCGCGGCGCGGACCTCCTCCTCCTTCTCCACCGGAGTGAGGGCGATCGCGGAGCCGCCGAAGCCGCCACCGGTCATCCGGGCGCCGATCGCTCCGGCGCCGCGCGCCGCCTCGACGGCGGTGTCGAGCTCGGGCACCGAGATCTCGAAGTCGTCGCGGAGGGAGACGTGGCCGGCGTCGAGCAGATCGCCGATCGCCCGGGGACCGTGCTCGCGCAGGGTGCGGACGGTCTCGAGCACGCGGGCGTCCTCGGTCACGACGTGCTTCACGCGTCGGTAGGTGACGTCGTCGAGGAGCTCCTGGGCGCGCGGCAGGTCGTCGACCCTCAGCTCGCGGAGCGACGGCACGCCGAGGGTCGCGGCGCCGAGCTCGCAGGAGGCGCGCCGCTCGGCGTAGCCGCCGGTGGCGTGCGCGTGCTCGACGCGCGTGTCGACGACGAGCAGGACGAGCCCGGCCTCCTCGAAGCCGAGGGGGACGACCTCGGTGTCGAGGCTGCGGCAGTCCAGGAACACCGCGGCGTCGCGCTTCCCGAAGAGGGAGGCGGACTCGTCCATGATCCCGGTGGGGGCGCCGACCGCGACGTTCTCGGCGCGACGACCGACGCGGGCCATCGTCGCGCGGTCGAAGCCGAGGTGCCAGAGCTCGTCGAGGGCGACGGCCATCGCGCACATCAGCGCCGCCGAGCTCGAGAGCCCCGCGCCGACCGGCACGTCGGAGTCGACGTACGCGTCGAAGCCCGAGCGGGAGCCCAGGTCGACGCCGTACTCGGTGAGCGCCCAGACCACGCCGAGCGGGTAGGCCGACCAGCCGGTCACGGCGCCGGGGCCGAGCTCGTCGAGAGCGACCTCGACCACCTCGGGGGAGAAGGCGCTGCTGATCCGGATCAGGCGGTCCTCCCTCGGAGCGACGGCCATCGCCGTGGCGCGGTCGATCGCGAAGGGGAAGACGAAGCCGTCGTTGTAGTCGGTGTGCTCGCCGATCAGGTTCACGCGGCCGGGGCCGGCCCAGACGCCCGCGGCGGGGCGGCCGAAGGTGCGCTCGAAGGCGGCGGCCGCGCTCTCGGCGACGGCGGTCAGGGAGGCGGGAGCGGCGGTCATCGGTTCTCCTCGGCGATGTCGGCGGCGGTGGTGGCGGGAGTGGCGGCGCCGCCGGGAAGCGAGTCGTCGCTGTGCGCGGCGACCGGCAGCGCCGCGTCGGGGCGCTGTGCGATCCCGGCCTCGAGCACGGCCGCGTCGGCCCGCTCGATGGCCGCGCGCAGGGCCGCGGCGCTCGTCTCCGGAGCGATGTCGCCGATCCAGGCGCCCATCGCGGCCTCGCTCCCCGCGAGGTACTTGAGCTTCGTCTCGGCGCGGCGGGGCGAGGTGATCTGGAGCATCAGGCGCACCTCGTCGCGGCGCTCGTGCACCGGGGCCTGGTGCCAGGCGGCGATGTAGGGCGTCGGGGTGTCGTACAGGGCGTCGATGCCGCGGAGCAGGCGCTGGTACATCGCAGCCAGCTCGTCGCGCTCCTCCGGGGTGGTCGCCGCCAGGTCGGGGACGTGGCGGTGCGGCAGGAGGTGCACCTCGACGGGCCAGCGCGCGGCGAACGGCACGAACGCGGTGAAGTGCTCGCCGCGGAGGAGGACGCGCTCGCCGGCCTGCTCGAAGGCGAGGACGTCGGCGAACATCGACGGCCCGTAGCTGTCGAGCGAGGCGAGCAGACGGGTCGTGCGCGGCGTGACGTAGGGGTAGGAGTAGATCTGCCCGTGGGGGTGGTGCAGCGTGACGCCGATCGCCTCGCCGCGGTTCTCGAACGGGAAGACCTGCTGCACGCCGGGAAGGGCCGAGAGGGCGCCCACGCGGTCGGCCCAGGCCTCGACCACGGTCCGGGCGCGGGAGGCGCTGAGCGTGGCGAACGAGCCCTCGTGCTCGGGGCTGAAGCAGACGACCTCGCAGCGGCCGACGCTGGTCAGCGTCCGGCCGAGCCCGAGGGTGCGCAGGTCCTCCAGGGAGGCGGGCGCGTCCGCGTCCTCGAGGAGCGGGCCGAAGGAGGGGGAGCGGTTCTCGAAGACGGCGACGTCGTAGCGGCTGGGCACCTCCGACGGGTTCGTCGGCGACGCCGGGGCGAGCGGATCGAGCTCGGCCGGCGGCAGGAACACGCGGTTCTGGCGCGACGCGGCGATGGAGACCCACTCGCCGGTCAGCACGTCCTGGCGCATCCGCGCGGTGGCCGGGCGGGGGTCGAGGTGGCGTGCGTCGGCGGCGCGCTCCGGGGGGAGCGTCGTGTCGGCGTCGTCGAAGTAGAGGAGCTCGCGGCCGTCGGCCAGCGTGTGCGGGCGCTTGACGACGCCGGCGGAGAGTGTGATCGCTTCGTTCATGGCAGGAGTCAGACTAGGGCCGCACCTTCGAAAAGGAAAGCTCGTTTTCCCTTTGACAAGTCCACCGGCCCGCGGGCACGATGGGCGGATGAGGACGGACGGCGAGCAGGAGTCCACGTCGGCGATCGAGCGCCGGCTGCGGCTGCGTCTGGCCGCCGAGAGCTCGGGCTTCGTCGGGGTCGCCCCGATGGCCGACATGCTCGGGGTCTCGGTCGTCACCGTCCGCTCCGATCTCGCCCTGCTCGCGAGCGAGGGCGTCCTCCAGCGGGTGCGCGGCGGGGCGATCCCGGCGCCGAGACCCACCGGCGAGCGCTCGCTCGAGGAGGGCCTGAGCGCCGCCTCCGACGAGAAGGCCGCGATCGGCGAGGAGGCCGCCGCCTCCGTCTCCTCCGGGCAGAGCATCGTGCTCGACGTGGGCACGACCCCGCTCGCCATCGCGCACGCGCTCGTGGCGCGGGAGGAGCTGCGCGACGTCACGGTGATCACGAACGGCCTCTCCACGGCGCTGGCGCTCGAGCCGGCCATCCCGCGCTTCACGGTCGTCGTCACCGGGGGCACTCTGCGGCCGCTGCAGCACTCGCTGGTCGAGCCGCTGGCGTCCGAGCTGCTCGAGCGGATCCGCGCCGACATCGCCTTCATCGGCTGCACCGGCGTGCACCCCGAGGCCGGCGTCACCAACGTCAACCTCCCCGAGGCGACCCTGAAGCGCCGGATGCTGCAGGCGGCGACCCGCCGGGTCGTGGTCGCGGACTCCTCGAAGCTCGGAGTGGTCGACCTCGGCCGGGTCGCCGCTCCCGACGAGTTCGACCGTCTGCTCACGGGGGCGGGGGCCGCCGACGGACTCGTCGCCGCTCTGGAGGAGGCGGGGCTCGCGGTCACCCGCTGCCGGACGCTCGGCGAGCGCGTCAGTCCGTAGGATCGAGGAATGGCCGACTTCACCCCCGCCCCCGCCACCGGGCGCCAGTTCTCGCTCGACCTCACCGCCGAGGGACGCGCCCTGCACGCCGTCGTGACGGAGGTGGCCGCAGCGCTGCGCCACCTCTCGGTCGACGGAGTGGAGATCACCGCCTCCTACCCGGAGAGCACCGTCCCGCCGTTCGGCTCGGGCATCGTCCTGATGCCCTGGCCCAACCGCGTGAAGGACGGGCGCTGGCACCACCGCGGCGAGACGCTCCAGCTCGCGATCACCGAGCCGAAGTACCACAACGCCATCCACGGCCTCCTGGTGAGCACCCCGTACCGCCTCGTCGACCAGGGTCCGTCCTTCGTCGAGCTGGCCGCGCCGGTCGTGCCGCAGGCGGGCTACCCGTTCCACCTCGAGACCTCGGTCCGCTACGAGCTGCAGGCCGACGGACTGAAGGTCGTCCACCGCGTCGTCAACGTCGGAGCCGACGAGGCACCCGTCGCCATCGGCACGCACCCCTTCCTCGCCATCGGCGACGTGCCGACCGACGAGCTCGAGATCACCGTCGACGCGGCGGTGCACATCGAGGTCGACGAGCGCCTCAACCCCACCGTGCAGAACCCGGTCGAGGGCACCGAGTGGGACCTCCGCTCCGGCCGCCGCATCGGCGACCTGGAGCTCGACGACGCCTGGGCCGACGTCCGGATGGTCGACGGCGAGAGCGTGCACGGCCTCCGCGCCGCGGACGGCCGCCGCGTGCTCCTCTGGGCCGACGCCTCGCACAACTTCATCCAGGTCTTCATCACCCGGATCTTCCCCGACGGCGACGACGTGAAGACCGCGATCGCCGTGGAGCCGATGACCGCTCCCGCCGAGGCGTTCAACAGCGGGCAGGGCCTGCGCTGGCTCGAGCCGGGCGAGGAGTGGACCGTCGCGTGGGGCATCCGCCACGAGGGGTTCCCCACCGCGTCATGACCACCCTCGCGGCGGTCGGGCGCGACGACGAGGCCAAGCGCGTCGCTCTCGTCCGGATGAAGCGGCTCGCCACGGGCCTGCTCGTGGTGATGGCCGTCGTCTTCGCCGTGTCGTTCGCCCTGCAGGAGCGCTACCCGTGGCTGCAGTGGGTCCGGGCCGCGAGCGAGGGCGGGATGGTCGGCGCGCTCGCCGACTGGTTCGCCGTGACCGCGCTGTTCCGGCGGCCGCTGGGCCTGCCGATCCCGCACACCGCGATCATCCCGACCAAGAAGGACGAGATCGGCGCGAGCCTCGCGCAGTTCGTCGAGGAGAACTTCCTCCGCGGCGCCATCGTGCGCGAGAAGCTCGACTCCTTCGGGATCGCCCGGCGGGCGGGGCTGTGGCTCGCCGAGCCGGAGAACGCGCACCGGGTCGGCGGCGAGAGCGCCGCGGCCGTCCGCTCGGCGATCGCCCTGCTGGACGACTCCGACGTGCAGCGCGTGATCGAGGCGCTGGCACGGCGCCACCTCCTCGACCCGCAGTGGGGCCCGCCGCTGGGCTCGCTGGTGGGAAGCGTGGTCGAGGCCGGCCACCACCGGCGCCTCGTGGACACGCTGGTGGAGCAGGCGGAGGCGTGGCTGACCGCGAACCCGCAGAGCTTCACCCGCATGGTCAGCGGCCGCCTGCCGAGCTGGCTGCCCTCCGCGGTCAGCCGAGCGGTGGACGAGCGGTTGTACCGCGAGGCTCTCGTCTTCGTCGCCGCGGTGCGCGAGGACCAGGTTCACCCGTTCCGGATCGCGATCGACGGCTACCTCGCCACGCTGGCGCAGGATCTGGGCACCGACCCGGACCTGATCGCCCGGGTCGAGGAGATCAAGAACCGCGCCTTCGATAGCCCGCGCGTCCGCGAGCTCGCCGGGGACGCCTGGGAGGCGACGAAGGCCTCCCTCCTCGGTGCGATGGACGACCCGTCGAGCCCCCTCCGCGGCAGCATCGAGTCGATCGTGGTCGACCTGGGCCGCCGGCTCTCGACCGACGCAGGTCTCGCGGCGACCGTCGACTCCTGGATCGGATCGGTCTCGGCCAACCTGGTCGACCGCTACCGCACCGACATCGCCAGCATCATCGGCGACACCATCCACCGCTGGGACCCGCGCGAGACGTCCGAGAAGCTCGAGCTGCAGGTCGGGAAGGACCTCCAGTTCATCCGGATCAACGGCACCGTCGTGGGCTCCCTGGCCGGGCTGGTCATCTTCACCGTCGCGCACGCGCTGCTCGGCTCGTGAAGCGGGGCGCCCGGGCCCGCTCCGCAAGCCCTCGTCGACGTCGGTGGTCGGGCGTACGGTCGCACCATGAGCGATGACAACACCACCGATCCCGATGTCAAGACCGAGGGCGACGTCCTCGGGGCCCGTGCCGACGACGGCAGCGACACCAGCGCCAGCAAGGACCCGTCCGACTGGGTCACCGGCGACGAGCCGATGACCGGCCCGCAGCGCAGCTACCTCGACACCCTCGCGCGCGAGGCGGGCGAGACCCTGCCCGCCGACCTCACCAAGGCCCAGGCCTCCGAGCACATCGACCGCCTGCAGTCCTCCACGGGCCGTGGCGACGGCAGCAACGGGCACGACTGATCCCGTCGGGGCGCCCCGGGGCTGAGCATCAGTCCCCGTCGGCGCCCCCGTCCGGGGCGCGCACACCGCGCCCCGGCGTCCCTAGGGTTCCGTCATGGCGATCTCCCGCACCACGCGCAACGCCCTCGACCTCATCGACGCGATCCGGATCCCCGGCCGCATCGATCCCCGTCTGGCCCGGCAGGTGACCCTGTCCCTCCGCCAGCTCCTCGAATCCGGAGCCTTCGGCCCGAGCGAGCGGCTCCTCCGCCGCCGCGCGAGGAGGCTCCGCTCCCGCACCCGCGAGGCGGCCGCGTTCCGGCAGACGCGCCCGGCCGGCTGCACCGTCCAGCCCTGAGCCCGCTGAACGGAGTCGCTCCGCTGTGACCGGCGACGGGACAGACACCGTCCGCGCGGTCGTCTAGAGTTCCTGGCATCCGGTCCGCCGGATGCCCGCCGCAGTCTCCCGGCCGGTCGACAACGGAGTCGTCCCGGCGCGGGTCATCCCCCGTTCGCGCGTCGAACGCCCCGCTGGTTCCAGCACCCCGCTCCCTCCTCGAGAAGGGACTCCCGCGATGACGACCCGCGTCTCGCACACCGCGACGACCGTCCGCCTCGTCCGCTGGTACCGGATCGACTCCGACTGGCTCTCGGAGGTCGTCACCGGCCGCCTGCTCGAGCACCAGGACGGCCGCTGGCGCCTGCTCGTCGGCGAGAAGGTCCGCGACTACCCGGACGAGGTGTGGTCGCTCTGCCACGAGTGACCCCGTAGCGGAGCACCGCGGCCCGGACGAGGCGTCAGAGGTAGAGGTAGTACGTCTTCGCGCAGTCCGTCGAGCAGAACGGGTCACGGCGGCGGGCCGGCCGGACGCGGCACGCCTCGCACAGCCGAGGCCGGCGCAGGAGGACGCGGAGGACGGTCAGCACCTCTGCACGGTAGTGCGGCGACCTGGCTGCGCCCTGGCACTGTCCGGAAAGCGCGACCAGGCGGTCGAGTGGTGGGCCCCGTCGGGCTCGAACCGACGACCCGCGGATTAAAAGTCCGCTGCTCTGCCAACTGAGCTAGAGGCCCGCGCGCTCCAGGGTAGCGGGCCGTCGACGCCCCCGGAGCAGGTGCGGCCCGGAGCAGGTGCGGCCCGGAGCGGACCGCGTCCTCGGCGCGGGCATACCCGCCCAGCCGCGGGCGTTACCCTCCTCGAACCCCCTAAGGAGCGCGAGCGCGAGAGCGTCCGCGCGCACGACCGCGGAAGGCGGCCCCATGACAGACGGCTTCCACAAGCCGACCAAGTTCCCCTCTCACGTCTTCGAGGCGTTCCAGGGAGGAGAGGACCCGGCGCAGATCAGCCGCGTCGCCCACGAGACCGCGATCGCGCTGCTGAGCCGTGTCCGGAACGACCCCGACCCGGTGGTCATCGACCGCCTGGTCGAGTACACCGACCACAACGGCATCGACGCGCTCGCCGAGCTCTGGGCGCGCTCCAGCGCGGCGAGCCTGCCAGGCGCCCTCTGGCGGATCTACCTGCTGCGGCTGGTCATCCGGCAGGACCCGGAGAGCACGAGCTTCCTCTACCAGCGCGGAGTCGAGCTGTCCGCCACGATCGACCCGGTGGTCGCCGGAGCCAGCACTCCCACGGGGCCGGCCGAGATCACCGAGCTGGCCGACCGGATCCTCCGCGGTGTCTTCGACGGCGACTTCGCGGTGGCACTGGACCGCGCCGCGGCGTTCTGCCGCGTGAGCGCCTCCGGAGCCGTCTCGGTCGCCGACGACGTGGAGCCGGTGAACCCCGCCCGGGCGAGCGAGCTGACCACCCGCGCCCTGCGCCTCTCGACCACCGCGGCCGAGCTCGTGAGCTGCGCGCGGCTGTGGCGGAGCGACTCCCTGGAGTGACGCGCAACCCGCGTTCACCCACTGCGAACGCCGCTCGCCGCCACCGCGGAGGCCTTTGGTAGACTGGCGGAAGCCGGATCGCAGTAACCCCGGGCTCCACTTATAGCCGCTTCGAGCGGCCTCGCGCCGAGAGGCGTTCCTGCGGTCCGGCCCCTTCTCTGCTCGCATCGCCGCCACGGTGCGCGAGGCGAGGGCCCAGGAGGAGTCGATCCTCGCCCGAGTCCCCACAGACAGGCGCCAGCGGAATGAAGAACAGCAGAGCTCTCCGGATCGGCGCGCGCGTCTGGGCGGGGGCGGGGCTGCTGGTCGTCGCCGCCCTCTACCTCCTCGCCGCGCCGAGCGTCGACGACGCGGAGGGCGCCCAGTTCGCCGCGGGAGTCTCGCTCTCGCAGGGCACGGTGATGCGCGTCCTCGCGGTCCTCGACGTGCTCGCCGGGCTCTGGGTCCTCATCCGCCCGCGCAGCTATCCGGGCATCACCGCTGCGGCGGTGGCCGTGATCTCGCTCTGGCTGGCCCCCCGGCTGGGCGACCCCGCGCTCGTGCCGATCGGCACGTTGGCGCTGGATGTCCGATTCGTGACGCATCCGATCGAGGTGTCGGTCGTCGTTGCAGGCCTGGCCGTGACAGCCTTCTGGATGACGCGGAATCTTTCAGCCCGGGCGCGGGCGAGGCGGGGCTGATGACGGACGACACCACTGCGGAGGCGGCTGTCCTCCTCGAGCGCATCGCCGGGGGAGAGCAGGCCGCGTTCGCCGCGCTCTACGACCAGATGGCCGGCCGGGTCCTTGGCCTGATCATCCGCGTCCTCGTCGACCGCTCCCAGTCCGAGGAGGTGGCCCAGGAGGTCTTCCTCGAGATCTGGCAAACCGCTGGGCGTTTCGCTCCGAATAAAGGAAGCGCGACGACCTGGATCCTCACGATGGCACACCGCAGGGCCATCGACAGGGTCCGCGCGGCTCAAGCCGGCCGTGATCGGGACATGCGCATCGGAATCCGAGACCTCGGACGCGACTACGACCAGGTCTCCGAGCAGGCGGAGGTGTCCCTCGAGCACGAGAAGGTCGCGGCCGCCATGGGCCGCCTGACGGAACTGCAGCGGCAGGCGCTGCAGCTCGCTTACTACGGCGGATACTCGCACAGCGAGATCGCGGGGATCCTGCAGTGCCCCGTGGGAACCGTCAAGACACGCCTGCGTGACGGAATGATCAGACTTCGAGAAGAGATGGGGGTGGCCCTGTGAACGATGTGCGACTCCCCGACGGGATGGACGACCCGCGCGATCTCGCGGCGGGTCACGCACTGGGCATCCTGACGCCCGAGGAGCAGGAGCGCTACGAGCGCTTCCTCTCCGAGCACCCGGAGGCGCGCGGCGAGGCCGACGCGTTCGCCGAGGTGGCGGAGGCGCTGGTCGCCGACGCACCCGCCGTGGAGCCCTCGCCGGGCTTCAAGGCCGACCTGATGGCGCTCATCGCCACCACTCCGCAGCTGCCGCTGGAGGAGCCCGACGAGGACCACGAGGCGCCCGCCGCGCCCCGTCTGGTCCCCGTCGCCTCCGAGGGCGAGCGGAGCGGTCCGACGGCTCGCCGGGACGGTGGCGGCAGCGCCGCGAACCGCGCCCGGAGCCGCTGGTTCGCCCGCCCCGCGGTCTACCTCTCGGCTGCCGCGGCCGCCGCGGTGATCGTGGTCGGCGGAGTGACCCTTCCGCCGCTGCTCTCGTCCGGCCCCGGCCAGACGCAGCAGCAGACGGCTCTGGAGCAGATCCGCAGCGCCCCCGACGCGCAGGAGACGACCGGCACGGTCGCCACCGGCGAGCAGGCGACGCTGGTCTGGTCGAGCTCGCTCGGCCGCTCCGCCCTCGTGGTGGACGACCTGGCGCCGCTGCCGGAGGACAAGACCTACGAGCTCTGGTACATCGGCTCATCCGGTCCGGTCGCCGCAGGGACGTTCGACGGGGGAGAGGGCAGCACCGTGGCCCCGCTCGAGGGGAGCCTGACCGAGGGCGGAGTCGTCGCCGTGACGGTCGAGGACGCCGGCGGCTCGCCGACTCCGACCACCGATCCGATACTGGCGATCGACATCGCCTGACGGCCCGAGCACGAGAAGAGCCGCACTCCCATGACGGAGTGCGGCTCTTCTCGTTCCCGGAGGGAACGCGGTGGAACGAGAGCGAGCCGCGACCCCGGAGGGACGCGGCTCGCTCTCGTCTGCGGCTGATCAGCCGAAGCGGCCCGAGACGTAGTCCTCGGTCGCCTGGACGGACGGGCGCGAGAACATCGTCGCGGTGTCGTCGTACTCGATGAGCTTGCCCGGCTTGCCCGTGCCCGCGATGTTGAAGAACGCGGTGCGGTCCGAGACGCGCGAGGCCTGCTGCATGTTGTGGGTCACGATGACGATCGTGTAGTCGTTCTTGAGCTCCTCGATGAGGTCCTCGATCGCGAGGGTCGAGATCGGGTCGAGGGCGGAGCAGGGCTCGTCCATCAGGAGGACGTCGGGGGAGACGGCGATCGCGCGGGCGATGCACAGACGCTGCTGCTGGCCGCCGGAGAGACCGGAGCCCGGCTTGTCGAGGCGGTCCTTCACCTCGTTCCAGAGGTTCGCGCCCTGGAGCGAGCGCTCGACGAGCGCGTCCGCGTCCGACTTCGAGATGCGGCGGTTGTTGAGCTTCACGCCGGCCAGCACGTTGTCCCGGATGGACATCGTCGGGAACGGGTTGGGGCGCTGGAAGACCATGCCCACCTGCCGGCGGACCTGCACCGGGTCGACGCCCGGGCCGTACAGGTTGTTCCCGTCGATCAGGACCTCGCCCTCGACGTGCGCGCCGGGGATGACCTCGTGCATGCGGTTGAGCGTGCGGAGGAAGGTCGACTTGCCGCAGCCGGACGGGCCGATGAAGGCGGTGACCGTGCGGGGCTCGATGGCGAGCGAGACGCCCTCCACCGCGAGGAACTGGCTGTAGTAGACGTTGAGGTCGTTGACCTCGATGCGCTTGGACATTGCTTCCTTCGGGGATTCCGGCCGGAGCCGAGTGGTGGGTGTCAGCGGCCGAGCTTGGGGGCGAAGATCTTCGCGATCAGGCGGGCGACCAGGTTCAGCGCCATGACGATCAGGATGAGGGCCAGCGCGCCGGTCCAGGCCCGGTTGAGGAACGCCTCGGCGTCGGGGCCCTGGTTCGCGTACTGCGTGTAGACGAAGACCGGGAGGGTCATCATCCGCTCGCTGAAGAGGTCGTAGTTCATCGACGCGGTGAAGCCGGCGACGATGAGCAGCGGGGCGGTCTCGCCGATGACGCGGGCGATCGCGAGGGTGATGCCCGTCGTGATGCCGGCGATGGAGGTCGGCAGCACGATCTTGACGATGGTCAGCCACTTCGGCACGCCGAGGGCGTAAGACGCCTCGCGGAGCTCGTTCGGGACCAGCTTCAGCATCTCCTCCGACGAGCGGACGACCACGGGGATCATCAGCACGGCGAGGGCGATCGAGCCGGCGAAGCCCATCCGGACGCCGGGGCCGAGGAGCAGCGCGAAGAGCGCGTAGGCGAACAGGCCCGCGACGATGGAGGGGATGCCCGTCATCACGTCGACGAAGAAGGTGATCGCCCGGGCGAGGTGGCCGCGGCCGTACTCGACGAGGTAGATCGAGGTGAGCAGGCCGATCGGCACCGAGATCAGCGCGGCCATGGCCGTGATCTCGAGCGTGCCGATGATCGCGTGGAGGGCGCCGCCGCCCGCGTCGATGACGTTTCGCATCGACGAGGAGAAGAAGAGCGGATCGAACCGCGCGACTCCGTTGGAGACGACCGTGTAGAGCAGGGAGATCAGCGGGAGCAGCGCGATGATGAACGCGGTCGCGACCAGCGAGGTCACGAGGCGGTCGACAGCCTTGCGGCCGCCCTCGACCAGGCGCGAGACCACGTAGATGGCGATGTCGAAGAGGACGGTGCCCCAGAAGATCGCTCCGACGAGGCTGAAGTCGTTCATCATGCCGGCCGCCTGGAGGATCAGGAAGACGGCGGCGAACACGACCCAGCTGCCGACGAGCAGCATCCAGGGAGTGCCCTTGGGCAGCTTGCCCGCCTGCAGCGAGAAGGGCATCGACGAGGTGGCGGCGGACATCAGTTGGCTCCCGAGAAGGCCTTGCGGCGGTTGACGATGAACCGCGCGACCGAGTTCACGACGAGGGTGATGACGAAGAGGATGAGGCCCGAGGCGACGAGGACGTTCACGCCGACTCCGCTCGCCTCCGGGAACTGCAGCGCGATGTTCGCGGCGATGGTGTTCGAGTTCTGCGAGGTGAGCAGGAGGAAGGAGACGACCGTCGCGGGCGAGAGCACCATCGCGACGGCGAGCGTCTCGCCGAGGGCCCGGCCGAGGCCGAGCATGGCGGCCGAGACGATGCCCGGGGCGCCGAAGGGCAGGACGGCCATGCGGATCATCTCCCAGCGGGTCGCGCCGAGCGCGAGCGCCGCCTCCTCGTGCAGGCGCGGGGCCTGGAGGAAGATCTCGCGGCAGACCGCGGTGATGATCGGGATGACCATGACGGCCAGCACCACCGAGGCGGTGAGGATCGTCTTGCCGGTGCCCGACGCCTGGCCGCCGAAGAGCGGGAACCAGCCGATGTTCACGTTGAGGAAGAGGTAGAAGGGCTGCACCATCGGCGCCAGCACGGTCGCGCCCCAGAGGCCGAAGACCACCGAGGGGACGGCGGCGAGGAGGTCGACCACGTAGCCGAGGGCCATCGCGATGCGGCGCGGCGCGTAGTGCGAGATGAAGAGGGCGATCGCGATCGAGAGCGGCAGGGCGATCACCAGGGCGATCACCGCCGACCAGACCGTGCCGAAGACCAGAGGGCCGACGTAGGCCCAGAAGCTCGTCGCGTCGCCGGGGAGGCTGCCGGCCGGCGCGGTGAACGCGGGGATCGACTGCGCGATGAGGAAGATCGCGACGGCGGCGAGGACGAGGAGGATGAGGGAACCGGCGGCGACGGTCGAGATCGAGAAGACCCGATCTCCGACACGCACCTTCGCCTTCGGGCGGACGACGGTCTCAGTTGCCATTCCAGGGGACTCTCTTCAGACGAGGGGGTTCGGCGGGGCGCACAGGGAGATGCTAGGGCTCGGAGGGGGCGTCCGGTGGGTCGAGCCCGGCACAGGCGGGGCCCGTCCCGCGGATCGTGCTGCGAGACGGGCCCTGCCGGTGGGACTACTTGATCGACTCGATCGCGGTGGCGACGGTCGAGGCGAGCTCGGAGCTCAGGGGAGCGGAGCCGGCCTGAGCGGCGGCGGCCTCCTGGCCCTCCTCGCTCGCGACGTAGGAGGCGAAGGACTTGACGACCTCGCCCTTGTCGGCGTCCGCGTACTCCTGGCACACGATGAGGTAGCTGACCAGGACCATCGGCCAGGCGTCCGCCTCGGTGCCGGTGCGGTCGATCTTGATCGCGAGGTCGTTGTCCTCGCGGCCCTCGGCGATGGGCGAGGCGGCGACGACCGCCGCGGCTCCGTCGGCCGAGATGGTCGAGAACGCGTCGCCGACCTTCAGCTGGGCCATGTCCATGCCCTGGGCGCCGGACTCGTCGGCGTAGCCGATCGTGTTGGTGCCGTTCTTGACCGCGTCGACGACACCCGAGGTGCCCTTGGCGCCGTCACCGCTCTGGTACGGGAAGGTCTGCGCGGCAGGAGCGTCCCAGACGTCGCTCGCGGTGGCCGCGAGGTAGTCGGTGAAGTTCTGCGTGGTGCCCGAGTCGTCCGAGCGGTGCACGGAGGTGATGTTCGCCGACGGGAGGGTCGCGTCGGGGTTCAGGGCCTTGATCTCCGGGGCGTCCCAGGAGGTGATGGTGCCCTTGAAGATGCCCGCGATGGTGGCCGCGTCGAGCTTGAGCTCGTCGACGCCCTCCACGTTGAAGATGACCGCGATCGGCGAGATGTAGACCGGGAGGTCGATCGCCTTGGTGTCGGGGGCGCAGGCGGCGAAGGTGCCCGCGAGCTCCTCGTCCTTGAGCGCGGAGTCGGAGCCGGCGTAGTCGGCGGCGCCGTCGATGAAGTTGGTGCGGCCGGCGCCGGAGCCCTGCGGGTCGTAGTTGACCGTGACCTCGGGGTTCGCGGTCTGGAACGCGGCGGCCCAGGTGGTCTGCGCGGTGCCCTGAGCGGACGAGCCGATCCCGGTGATGGTGCCGGAGAGCGTGGAGGTGGTGGCGGAGCCGGAGCTGCCGCCTGCGGCCGGTGCCTCGTTGGCAGCGCAGGAGGTCAGCGTGATCGCTGCGACGGCGGCGACGACGGCCGCCTGGCCGAGACGCGAGAATCTCACAAGTATCCCTTTCGGGTAGGAAAGCGTGGAAAACAGAACAGGGCCTGGTGCAGCCCGCGAGCGAGAGTACGGAGGGGTCGTGTCCTGGCACCGACCGCTCGGTGAACGCGCGGTGAACGGGTCCGCCTCGGGGATTGCGGAGCGACGGTGCGGCGGGGAAGGCGCGGTGCGTCGGGCGCGTCCCGGCTGCGCGACCGGCCCGGTGCGGACGGACCCGTCGAGCCGGTCGCTCAGCGCGGCCCGGGCGGGTCAGGCCAGCGGCGTGTGCGTCTCGATCGCGACGATGCCGGAACCGGGGTGGCTTGTGGAGAGGTGCACCACGGCGAAGCCCCCGGTCGGGAGCGCTGCCGCCTCGTCGAGGTAGGCGCCGAGAGGAGTCGCCGTGGCGAGGGCGATCTCGCGCAGGATCTCGGGGATCACCGGCCGGTGACTGCAGAGGACGGCGGTGCGGCGGGCGCGGACCCGCTTGCCGACGAGGGCGCGGACGTCGGCGGTGCCCTGCTCGTGCGCCTCCTGGCTGAGGTCGTCGCGCAGCTTGACCGGCTTCCTGACCAGACCGGACAGCGGGGCGATGGTCGACCGGCAGCGCTTGGCGGTGCTCGAGACGAGGCGGCGCGGGCGCCAGGCGGCCACGGCCTGAGCGGCGGCCGCGGCCTCGACCCGGCCGCGCCCGGTGAGGCGGCGGGTGGAGTCGCGGCCGTCCCAGGAGGAGGCGGGCACCGCCTTCGCGTGCCGCAGGACCACGATCGCGAAGGTCTCGAGCGCACCGCGTGCGGCGATCCGGGCGAACTCGTCGACGATCGTCACGTCGTGCGGATAGGTCAGGTAGCTCCGGGCCCGCTTGAGCGTCACCCACTCGAGCGCCTCGACCTCGTCGTTCGGGAGGAAGTCGGACGCCAGGACGGCCTTCTCGGTCACCTGCGCCGCCCAGTAGTAGACGGCCTTCGGGCGCCCGCTCGGCAGCGTGTACTCGGTGCACCCCAGCGGCACCCCGAGCGCCACCGAGAGCCCGGTCTCCTCGCGGATCTCGCGGACCGCGGTCTCCGGGAGGGACTCGCCCGCGTCGACCTTGCCCTTGGGCAGGCTGACGTCCCGGCGGTGCGGCCGGTGGATCACGAGGATGTGCGGGCGGCCCTCGATGATCCGCCAGCACACCGCTCCTGCTGCGTAGACGGTGCCCGTCACGGGCGTCAGCGGCTGGAGGCCCGGTTGGCGGACCGTGTCGCCGCGCGCTTGCGATGGGTGATGTGCTGCATCAGCTGGTTCTGCAGGTCGGCGAGCGGAGCGCCCTCCTCATCGAGGTGGTGCCGCGTCCAGTCGCCGTCCGGGCCGAGCCACCAGGAGGCGGTCCGCTCGTCCATCGCCCGCTCGAACATGTCGTCGATCTCGCTGAGGTGCGCCGGCTCGACGATCCGCACCAGAGCCTCGACGCGGCGGTCGAGGTTGCGGTGCATCATGTCGGCGCTGCCGATGAAGACGTCCGGCTCGCCGCCGTTGACGAAGCTGAAGATGCGGGAGTGCTCGAGGTAGCGGCCGAGGATCGAGCGCACGCGGATGGTCTCGGAGAGCCCCTCCTGGCCGGGCTTCAGCCCGCAGATGCCGCGCACCCACACGTCGACCGGCACGCCGGCCTGGCTGGCGCGGTAGAGCGCGTCGATCACGGACTCGTCGACGATCGAGTTGACCTTGATCCGGATGCCCGAGGGGCGCCCCGCGCGGGCGTTCTCGGTCTCGGCGGCGATCCGCTTGAGCAGGCCTTTCCGCAGGTGGCGCGGCGCGACGAGCAGGCGCTTGAACTTCTTCTCGATCGCGTAGCCCGAGAGCTCGTTGAACAGGCGCGTGAGGTCCTTGCCGACCTCGGGGTCGGCCGTCAGGAGTCCGAGGTCCTCGTAGATGCGCGAGGTCTTCGGGTTGTAGTTGCCGGTGCCGATGTGGGAGTAGTGGCGGAGCACTCCGCCCTTCTCCTGACGGATGACGAGCGCGAGCTTGCAGTGGGTCTTCAGCCCGACGAGCCCGTAGACCACGTGCACGCCCGCCTTCTCGAGCTTGCGCGCCCACGAGATGTTCGCCTGCTCGTCGAAGCGCGCCTTGATCTCGACCAGGGCGAGCACCTGCTTCCCCGACTCGGCCGCGTCGATGAGCGCCTCGACGATGGGGGAGTCGCCGGAGGTGCGGTAGAGCGTCTGCTTGATCGCGAGCACGTCCGGATCGGCCGCCGCCTGCTCGAGGAACGACTGCACGCTCGTCGCGAAGGACTCGTAGGGGTGGTGCAGGAGCACGTCGCCACGGGAGACCGCCTTGAAGACGTCCTGCCGTTGGTTGGGCTCGCTGGGCGAGAGCTGCACCGCCGTCGTCGGGACGTGGTTGGGGTACTTCAGGTCCGGGCGGTCGATCTTCTGCAGGCTGAAGAGCCCGCTGAGGTCGAGCGGGGCCGGGAGCTTGTAGACCTCCTGCGTCGTGATGTCGAGCTCGCGGACCAGCAGGCCCAGCGTCTCGTCGTCCATGTCGTCGGTGACCTCGAGGCGGATGGGCGGGCCGAACCGGCGGCGCAGCAGCTCCTTCTCGAGGGCCTTGATCAGGTTCTCGGTCTCGTCCTCGTCGACTTCGACGTCCTCGTTGCGCGTCACCCGGAACACGTGGTGGTCGAGGATCTCCATGCCGGGGAACAGGTCGTCCAGCTGGTTGGCGATCAGGTCCTCGAGCGAGATGAACCGCATCGGCTCGCCCGGCGCCGCGACGCCGGCGATCCGCACGAAGCGGGGGAGCATCTGCGGCACCTTGAGGCGCGCGAACTCGACCTTCTGCGTCTTCGGGTTCCGCACCCGCACCGAGAGGTTGAGCGAGAGGCCGGAGATGTAGGGGAACGGGTGCGCCGGGTCGACCGCGAGCGGCATCAGCACCGGGAACACCTGGGCCGAGAAGTAGTCGTCCAGCACGGTGCGCTCGGCGTCGCTCAGCTCGTCCCAGCGGACGAGGTCGATGCCGCCGTCGCGCAGGGCGGGCTCGACGAGCTCCTTGAACGCTCGGGAGTGGCGCTGCTGCAGCAGGTGCGCCTTCTCCGAGATGTCGGTCAGCACGTCGACCGGCACGCGGCCGATGTTCGTCGGCAGGGCGAGCCCCGTGAGGATGCGGCGCTTGAGGCCGGCGACCCGGACCATGAAGAACTCGTCGAGATTGGACGAGAAGATCGCGAGGAAGTTCGCCCGCTCGAGCGCCGGAACCAGCGGATCCTCCGCGAGCTCGAGCACGCGCTGGTTGAACGCGAGCCAGCTCAGCTCCCGGTCGAGGTAGCGGTTGTCGGGGAGGAGCGGGTCCGAGTGCTCCTCCTCGTCGTCGAAGTCGTCGTCGAGGTCATCGCTGAGACCGTCTTCGAGAAGCAGGTTGTCGCCGTCCATGCGACCATCCTGGCACCGCGTCCGTCCGCTCCGCGCCGCCGCTCGTGAATGCCGGATGAACGGGGCCGGCGGAGGCCCTGTGGAGGAGTGTCGGCTCAGCGCAGCGGCGCGGCGCGCTGCAGGTACTGCACGTCGACGGAGGCGTCCGTGAACCCGAGCGAGCGGTAGAGCGCCACCGCCGACCGGTTCTCGGCCTCGACGTAGAGGTCGGCCGCGGTGCAGCCGCGCTCGAGCATCCGCGCGAGCCCGGCGTTCAGCAGGGTGCGGCCGAGTCCCCGTCCGGCCGCCTCGGGGGCGACCCCGAGGACGTAGATCTCGCCGGTCGTCGATCCGGGCTCGATCTTGAGCCAGTCGTAGCCGAGGAGCGTGCCGTCGGCGTCGCGGAGCAGGAGGAAGTCGCCCTCGTCGAACCACGGCTCGGCGCGGCGGGCCGCCAGGTCCTCCTCCGTCATCCGCCCCTGCTCGGGGTGCGCGGCGAAGATCCGCGCATTCAGGGCGATCCACTCGGCCGGAGCGAGGTCGCGGGCGTCCGAGAGGACGACGCCCTCGGGGACGCGGACCTCGGGGGCGGCGAGCGGCTCGAGCTCGAGGTGCAGGAGGGTGCGCACCGGGGCGAAGCCGTGGGAGGCCGCGAGGGCCCGGGCGGCGGGGTGGTCGCCGTGCGCCCAGGCGAGCAGGCCCGTCCGGCCGCTCGCGAGGACCTGCTCGAGGGTCGCGGTGCCGAAGCCGACCCCGCGCCACTCCGGATCGACGACGAACTCCAGCTCGCCCTGCCCGAGGATCGCCGCCGCCACGACCACGTCCGCGCGCAGCCCCACGAGGAGGGTGCGCGAGCCGGCCCGGGCGTCGACGAGCGTCTGGTCGCTGAAGGGGGGCTGGTGGTCGAACCAGGCGGCGCGCCCGATCAGGTGCTCGAGGCCGGCCGCCACCGCGGGATCGGCCAGGTCCTCAACGGACAGGTTGAGCGACTCGCTCATTGTCCTCTTCGTACACGTTGAAGCGGTATCCGACGTTGCGGACCGTGCCGATCAGCGACTCCAGGTCGCCGAGCTTCGCGCGGAGGCGCCGCACGTGCACGTCGACCGTGCGGGTGCCGCCGAAGTAGTCGTAGCCCCACACCTCGCTCAGCAGCTGCTCGCGGGTGAAGACGCGCGAGGGGTGCGTGGCGAAGAAGCGGAGGAGCTCGAACTCCTTGAAGGTGAGGTCGAGCGGGCGCCCGTGCACCTTGGCGGAGTAGCTGGCCTCGTCGATCACGACGCCCGACGCCTGGATGCGCGAGGTCGACTGCTCCTGCGCGAGCCGGCCGATCACCAGTCGGATGCGGGCGTCGACCTCGGCGGGGCCGGCCGAGTCGAGGATGACGTCGTTGACGCCCCAGTCGGCCGAGACGGCCGTGAGCCCGCCCTCCGTGAGGATCAGGATGAGGGGGACGTTGATGCCCGTGGTCGTGAGGATCTTGCAGAGCGACTTGGCGCTCGCGAGGTCCTGCCGCGCGTCGACCAGGATCAGATCGCAGCTCGGGGCGTTCACGAGCTGGGCGGGCTCCGCGGGGATCTGCCGGGTCCGGTGGCTGAGGAGCCCCAGTGCGGGGAGCACCTCGGCGCCTCCCGCCGAGGTCAGTATCAACAACTGCGCCACGGATCCTCCAGAACTGGTCTGCCCGCAATACTAGCGGCGGGCCGGGAGGGGCGTCCGCCTGGGGCACAATTGTCGGATGGGCAGGGATCGGGTGGGCATCGGAGTCGTCTGGGCGCTCGCACTCGCGGGCTCCGTGCTGACTCTGGCGATCGCCGCTCCGGAGTCCCGGCAGCTCTGGCTCGCGCTGACGTTCGGCGGCTGCGTGCTCGCGACCTTCGCGGTGCAGCTCGCCGTGGCCCGCGCCGAGGGGTACCTCCTCCGCGCGATGACGAGCATCGTCGGAGCGATGGCCGTGGTCGCGGTCGCGAGCGGGATCGCCCTCCTCCTCCCCGCCTGAGCGGTCGCGCCGTCCTGTCCCGAGCACCCGGATCCGCATCGCCTGAGCGGCCGCGTCCGCCCCGCCCCGGCGTCGGAGGCGGCGGGTAGGATGAGCGCATGCTTCTCGCCCTGGAACTCTTCTACCTCGGTCTGCTCGGGCTCGCCTCCCTCGCCATCGCGTGGGTCTCCGGCGTGGTCGTCTACAAGCTCTACCGCGGCCAGCGCTAGCCGCCGCCGGAGCCCGAGTGATCTCGCTTCCGTCGGGCCTGCCGCCCGAGCTCGTCCCCCTGTCCTGGCTGCTCGGCGTCTGGGAGGGCTCGGGCGTCATCGACTACACGATCGGCGACGACTCCGTCCAGGCCGAGTTCGGCCATCGCATCAGCTTCAGCTACGACGGCCTCCCGTACCTCAACTACAACTCCTACACGTGGCTGATCGAGGAGGGCGCCGAGGAGGCGCCCCGGCCCCTGGTCACCGAGACGGGCTACTGGCGCCTCAGCCGCGCGCTGACCGACTCCGACGCCGGCCCGGGAATGCTGCCCGGCCGCGGCGCACCCGCCTTCCCCGACGCCGAGTCCGTCGAGACGCTGCGCAACGCCGCCGGCGGGTTCGACATCGAGGTCTCGCTCGTGCACCCGGACGGGGTCAGCGAGCTCTACCTCGGTCAGGTCAAGGGGCCTCGGATCGACCTCGCGACCGACGCGGTGATGCGCACCGCCGCGGCGAAGGACTACGCCGCCGCCACGCGCCTCTACGGCCTGGTCGACGACCACCTGCTCTGGGCGTGGGACATCGCCGCGCTCGGCCAGGGCCTGCGGACCCACTCCTCCGGACGGCTCGCCCGTGTCGACTGACGCGCCCTCCCCGCTCCTGGCCGCCCCGGGCGCCGTCGCGACGACGAGCGCCGCCGAGCCCGGCGTCGCCGCCCACTACGGCGAGCCCTTCCGCGAGCAGCGCGCTCTCGCCGCGGGCACCGCGCTCGTCGACCTCTCCGGCCGCGGCGTCGTGACCGTCACGGGGCCGGACCGCCTCACCTGGATCGACTCGCTCACCAGCCAGGCCGTCTCGCGCCTCGCTCCCGGCGCGTCCGCCGAGACGCTCCTGCTCGACCCGACCGGCCGGATCGAGCACGTCATCCGCCTCGTCGACGACGGCGAGACCGCCTGGCTCCTGCTCGACCGCGACGAGACGGCCGGCCTGGCCGCCTGGCTCGACCGGATGCGCTTCATGCTCCGCGTCGAGGTCGCCGACCGCACCGACGACTTCGCGACCCTCGCCGCCCTCGGCGACGGGCCGGCCCTGACGCTCGCCCTGTCCCTGGCCGAGGAGCCCGTCGTCTGGAGCGACCCGTGGTCGCAGGTCCAGCCGGGCGGCTGGCAGTACGCGCTGACCACAGAGCACCCCGGGGGCTCCTGGGAGCTCCGCGAGGTCCTGGTCCCGCGAGCGGCACTCGAGGCCCTCGCGGAGACGGCCGTCGGGAGGGGAGTGGCCCTCGCCGGGGTCGACGCCCTCGAGGCGCTCCGCATCGCCGCCTGGCGCCCGCGCCACGCGACCGAGGTCGACGAGCGGTCCATCCCGCACGAGCTCGACCTCCTCCGCTCGAGCGTGCACCTCGCCAAGGGCTGCTACCGGGGCCAGGAGACGGTGGCGAAGGTGCACAATCTCGGCCACCCGCCGCGGCGCCTGGTCCTGCTGCAGCTCGACGGCTCCGACTCGGTCCTCCCCGCCCACGGCGACGTCGTCACGGCGCTCAAGGGCGGTGAGCCGGTCGAGGTCGGCACGGTCACCTCGAGCGCCTGGCACTACGAGGACGGACCGGTCGCTCTCGCGGTCGTCAAGCGGAGCGTCCCGGTGGACCTCGAGCTGACCGTGCTGGCCGGCGACTCGCGCGTGGCCGCGGCCCAGGAGGTCGTGGTCCCGCCCGGAGCCGGAGCGGAGGCGGGAGTGCCCCGCCTGCCCCGCCTCGGGGCGACGACCAGGTAGGCCACGCCGTGGTGGCCGCACGTCCCGCCGAGCGGGGCCGGGCGGCCGAGCGGCTGCGCGGTCTCGTCCGGACCCCCGAGCTGAGTCCCGCGCGCGCCCTCGCCCGCGCGGGGGCGTCGCTCCCCGCAGTGCTGCAGATCGTGCTCGCGGCGACCCTCGCCTACTCCGTCGCGCACTTCCTCCTCGGGCACCCCGCGCCGGTGCTGGCGCTGACGGCCACGATCTCGAGCCTCGGCATCGCGCGCGACACCCGCCCCAAGCAGGTGGCCGAGACAGCGACGGGGATGCTCATCGGCATCACGGCCAGCGAGGTCCTGCTCCTGCTGTGGGGGAGCAGCGTCTGGCAGCTCGCCGTCGTCCTCGCGATCGTCTTCACGCTCGGCCGGGCCCTCTCGCCCTCGCCGGGGTTCGCCGTGGCCGCCGGGACCCAGGCGATGCTGGTGATGGTCCTCCCTGCGCCGGACGGAGGCGTCTTCACCCGGAGCGTCGACGGCCTGATCGGCGGGCTCGCGGCGCTGCTCTGCACGGCGATCGTGCCCCGCCCGCCGCTGCGCACAGCGCGGGCCGAGGCGCACCGGCTCCTCACCGCGCTCAGCCGGACCGTGGAGGAGCTGGCCGAGGCGCTCCGCCGGGGCGACTCCTCGGCGTCCACCGCAGCCCTCGAGCGGATCCGCGGGACGCAGCCGGTCATCGACGGCTGGACCGCGGCGCTCGACTCCGCGACCGGCGTCGCCCGGATCTCGCCGTTCGTCCGTCGGCACCGCGGCGAGCTCTCCCGCCAGGCCGTGATGCTGTCCGCGCTGGACCTCGCGACCCGGAATCTGCGCATCGTCGCGCGCCGCACCGACTTCCTCGTCGGGGACGGCGCCCCGCGGCCGGCGCTCGCCGGAGCGGTCGCCGCCCTCGGCCCGGGCATCGCGCTGCTCGGCCGCGCGGTCGCCGATCCGTCGGTGCTCGCCCTGGCGCGTCAGGACCTCGTGCTGCTCGCGACCACGCTCGACCCCCAGCGGCTGATCCCGGAGGCGCGCCTCGCCGAGAAGACGGTGCTCGTCCTGCTCCGCCCGCTCGTCGTCGACCTGCTCACGGCGACCGGCGCCGCTCCCGCCGAGGCTCGGGCCGCCCTGCCCCCGCTCGCCTAGGGCTCAGGAGGTCCGGTGCTCAGGCCCGGCGCTCAGGCCCGGCGCTCAGGAGGAGGGGGCGACCGCCTCCCACGCGACCGTCACCTCGCCCAGGCGCCAGCGCCGCGGCCCGCCGAGGACCGGCCACTCCGGCCGGAGGTCCCGGACCGCCGCGATCCAGCGCTGACCCGGACTGTAGACGGCGAGAGGGGCGTTCAGCGTCCACGCCCGCTCGAGGGCGGCGAGGAAGGCGTGCACGCCCTCGCCGGGCACGTTGCGGTGGATGAGGGCCTTCGGCAGGCGCTCGGCCGCCGTCATCGGCGAGGGGATCGCCGCGAGCCGGAGCGAGAGGGTCAGCGAGCGCGGGCCCTCCCGGCCGACCTCGATCCAGGTGCAGATGCGGCCGATCTCGTCGCAGGTGCCCTCGACCAGGACGCCGTCGGGCTGCAGGCGGTCCGTCATCGTCGCCCAGGCTCCCTGCACCGCGTCCTCGTCGTACTGGCGGAGCACGTTGAAGGCGCGGATGACGCCCGCCCGCCGCCCCGCGGGCAGGGGAACCTCGAAGCCGCCGCGCTCGAAGCGCACGCGCGCGTCCGCGGGGAACGGCGTGCCGCCCTCCCTCACCCGGGCGAGCTGGCGCCGAGCGGTGTCGACCCGTGCGGGCTCGATCTCGAGGCCGAGCACCTCGACGTCGGGCGCGGCCCGGACGAGCCGGCGGTGCAGCTCGAGCGTGGTGACCGCGCTCGCCCCGAAGCCGAGATCGACGACGAGCGGGGAGTCGGTGCTGCACAGGACGGGCAGCTCGGCGAGCCGGCGGTCGACCCGGCGGAGGCGGTTCGTGCCCGTCGTTCCGCGGGTGACGGCTCCGATGGGCATGCTCTCCAGCGTATCCGCGGGCGAGGGGGCCGCCTCTAAGCTGGACGCATGTCCGAGACCTACACCCTCATCCTCGTGCGCCACGGCAACAGCGAGTGGAACCAGAAGAACCTGTTCACCGGCTGGGTCGACGTGCGCCTGACCGAGCAGGGAGTCGCGGAGGCCACTCGGGCCGGCGAGCTGCTGACCGAGGCGGGCCTGCACCCCGACATCGTCTACACGTCGCGCCAGACCCGGGCGATCCAGACCGCCAACATCGCCCTCGAGGTCGCCGACCGCCTGTGGATCGACGTCAAGCGCTCCTGGCGCCTCAACGAGCGCCACTACGGCGCCCTGCAGGGCAAGGACAAGGCGCAGACCCTCGCCGAGTACGGCCCCGAGCAGTTCCAGACCTGGCGCCGCTCCTTCGACGTGCCGCCGCCCCCGCTCGACGACGACGACCAGTACTCGCAGGCGCACGACGAGCGCTACGCCGACCTCGGCGACGCCCTGCCCCGCACCGAGTCGCTGAAGCTCGTGATCGAGCGGATGCTCCCGTACTGGGAGTCCGACATCAAGCCGGACCTCGCCTCGGGCAAGACCGTCATGATCACCGCGCACGGCAACTCCCTCCGCGCGCTGGTGAAGACGCTCGACGGCATCTCGGACTCGGACATCGCGGAGCTCAACATCCCGACCGGGATCCCGCTCGTCTACGAGCTGAACGAGGACTTCGAGCCCATCGGGGAGGCGCGCTACCTCGACCCGGAGGCCGCGGCCGCCGGTGCCGCCGCCGTCGCCGCCCAGGGCGCCAAGAAGTAGCACCGCCCCGCACACGCGAACGGCCCGCCCGAGTCCTCGACTCCGGCGGGCCGTTCCCGTCCGCAGCTCCGACGGGGACGGCACGGACACGTCCGGCCCGCAGGAGACGATCGTTCCTGCGGGCCGGACGGTGAGACGGGCCGGAGCCCGAGGTGTCGACTAGGAGTAGTCGCCCGAGATCAGGTACTGGACCTTCTTGGCGATCGACACGGCGTGGTCGGCGAAGCGCTCGTGGTAGCGGCTGGCGAGGGTCGCGTCGACGGTGTCGGCGGCCTGGCCCTTCCACGCCTCGCTGAGCACCTTGTCGAAGACGCTGACGTGCAGCTCGTCGATCTTGTCGTCCTCGTCGCGGATCTCCTCGGCGATGCGCGGGTCCTGCGAGCGGAGCAGGTCGGTAAGCTTGTGCGCGACGACCACGTCGAGGCGGCCCATCTCGACGAACGTCGGACGCAGGCTCTTGGGGACCACCTTGTCGGGGAAGCGGTAGCGCGAGAGCTGAGCGATGTGCTCGGCGATGTCGCCCATCCGCTCGAGCGACGCGCTGATGCGCAGCGCCGAGACGACGATCCGCAGGTCGCGGGCGACCGGGTTCTGGCGGGCGAGGATGTCGATCGCGAGCTCGTCGAGGCTGATGGCCAGCTCGTCGATGCGCGCGTCGCTCGCGATGACCTCCTCCGCGAGGGTGACGTCGGAGTGGTTGAACGCCTGGGTCGCCTTCTCGATGGCGATCTCGACGAGTCCGGAGATCTCGACGAGTCGTTCCTGGACCTCGGCCAGCTCCTGCTGGAAAACTTCGCGCATCTGTGTTCGACCCTCTCTACGGCGCGCGCGGACGACGGCGCCGGATCTGCGGCGAGCACCTCGCACGCCGCTGCGACTGCACTCCGTGGGCGCAGGCGCAGTCATGATGACCACGGCAGGTTAACGGACGGTGCCGGGCGTTTGAACAGTACTCGACCCCCGGAGGATCGACGGGCGTCCGGTAGGGGGACGCCCGGTGGATGGTTAGCCTGGGTCCGTGGATTCGGGCTTGATCGTGGTTCTGTCGCTCGTTCTCGGTGTCGCGATCGGGATCCTTCTGACGACCGTGCTCACGCTCGCCGCCCGCCAGGGCCGCATCGCGCAGGACGTGATCTCGGTCGGGCTCCCCGAGGGGATCGAGGCGATCATCGACGCCGTCGGCTCGCCCGCCTTCGTGACCGACCCGTCGCACAACGTGCTGAAGGCGTCCACCCGCGCCGTCGCGCTCGGCCTGGTCTCGCAGGACACGCTGCTCCACCCCGACCTCGCCGCCATCGTCGACCGCGTCCGCCGCTTCGGCGACGACATCGTCCAGGACCTCGAGCTCGCGACCAGCCCGCTCTCCGACGCCGCCGTGACGCTCGTCGTCCACGCGACCCGCCTCGGCTCCCGCTACGTCCTCGTCATCGCCGAGGACCACACCGAGGCGCGCCGGCTCGAGGCCGTCCGCCGGGACTTCGTCGCCAACATCTCCCACGAGCTGAAGACCCCGATCGGCGCCGTCGGCCTGCTCGCCGAGGCCCTCGACTCCGCCGCCGACGACCCCCAGCAGGTGCGCCGCTTCGCGCACCGGCTGACCCAGGAGTCGCACCGCCTCGCGAAGATCACCCGCGAAATCATCGAGCTCTCCCGGCTCCAGGCCGCCGACGTCGCCGGCTCCGCCGAGATCATCCGCGTCGACGACGTCGTCACGGCGGCGCTCGAGACCACCCACGTCATGGCGGAGTCGCACGACGTCACCCTGGTCAAGGGCGGGATGAAGAAGGCCTACGTCGTGGGGCAGGAGAAGATGCTCGTCTCGGCGCTGCACAACCTCCTCGCCAACGCCATCCAGTACTCGCCCGCAGGCTCCCGCGTGGGCATCGGCGTCCGCTCCACCGGCGGAGTCGTCGAGATCGCCGTCACCGACCAGGGCATCGGCATCCCGGAGGAGGACCTCGACCGGGTGTTCGAGCGCTTCTACCGCGTCGACCAGGCCCGCTCCCGCCACACCGGCGGCACCGGCCTCGGCCTCAGCATCGTCAAGCACGCCGTGCAGAACCACGGCGGCGACGTCCGCGTCTGGTCCAAGCCCGGCCGCGGCTCCACCTTCACCATCCGGCTCCCCGAAGCCGACCCCGCCCGGACGCCCTTCGCGGCGACCGCCCCGATAGGAGAACACGCGTGACCAGCATCCTGCTCGTCGAGGACGAGAGCGCCCTCAGCGAGCCCCTCAGCTACCTGCTCGAACGCGAGGGCTACGACGTCACCGTCGCCGAGGACGGCAACCGCGCCGTCGCCGCCTTCGACGAGGGCGACTACGACCTGATCCTCCTCGACCTCATGCTGCCCGGCATGCCCGGCACCGAGGTCTGCCGCGAGATCCGCACCCGCTCCTCCGTCCCGATCATCATGGTCACCGCCAAGGACTCCGAAGTGGACATCGTCGTCGGCCTGGAGCTCGGCGCCGACGACTACGTCACCAAGCCCTACTCCACCCGCGAACTTCTCGCCCGCATCCGCGCCGTCCTCCGACGACGCACCGAGGAGCCCGGCGAGGAGCGGATCGTCGTCGCCGGCCCCGTCCGCATGGACATCGAACGCCACACGGTCGAGGTCGACGGCGTCGAGACCCCGATGCCCCTCAAGGAGTTCGAGCTCCTCGAGATGCTCCTCCGCAACGCGGGCCGCGTCCTCACCCGCGGCCAGCTCATCGACCGCGTCTGGGGCAGCGACTACTTCGGCGACACGAAGACCCTCGACGTCCACGTCAAGCGCATCCGCTCCAAGATCGAGAAGACGCCGAAGGAGCCGGTGCTCCTGGTTACTGTCCGCGGCCTCGGCTACCGCTTCGACGCTTGATCGCGGGCCCTGGCGGGGCGATCTGCGGCGTTGTCGTCGGTTGCGATACCGCTGGTATCGCGCCCTCCTCCGCCTTGCAGCTCACCCCGCCAGGTCCCGCGATCAACCCTGTGCTGGAGGGGTGAGGTGCGGGGCCGTCGCTGCGCGACGAGCCGTCGAGGGTGGGGCCGTCGCTGCGCGACGAGCCGTTGAGGGTGGGGGCGTCGCTGCGCGACGAGCCGGGCGGGGGCGTCGCTCAGGGCGTGGTGCTCGAGTGGTCGGCGGAGTCGGTGTATCGAGACGCGCGCCGCCGGACGTCGCGCGAATGGTGGTCGAGTGGCCGGCGGAGCGGGTGCGTCGAGAACTGCGGGGACGACGAAGGGCCGCCCACCGGGGTGGACGGCCCTCGAGGGCGGAGGGGGCTACTCCGCGGTGGGAGCGTCGACGCCGGGCTCGGCGGTCGGAGTGGGGAGCGCGGTCCGGGCGGGGTCGGCCGTCGGGGTGACGGTCGGCGTCGCGGAGGGCGCGGGGGTCAGCGTCGAGTAGGCCTCGAGGGCGTTCGTCAGGACGGGGACGAGGAGCTCCTTGCCCTGCTCGGAGCCGTACTGGAAGTAGACGGGGAGCAGGCCGCCGGGAATGGTGTCGATGTCGTCCATCTGGACGGCCTCGGTGCTGTCGGGGCGGACCTCGGTGCGGCCGGGGACGGCGTCGACGGTGTCGCTGGTGCGGCCCGCGGAGCCCTCGTACTGCACCTCGACGCTCAGCGCCTCATCGGTGGAGTTCACGAGCGTCACGATCAGGGTGCCGGCCTCGCCGTCGTCCGAGACGATCATCGCGTTGCGGATGGCGAGATCGCCGATCGTCGCGCCGACTCCGTCGCTCGGGTCGTAGATCTTGCGCGTCGCCTGCGGGGCGACGAGGTTGCAGCCGGCGGTAGCGAGGGCGACGCCGACCGCGAGAACGACGGATGCAGCGATACGCGCCTTCACAGGAACCTCCAGATCGTCGGCCCCGCTCGCCCCGGACAGGGCGACTTCACTGTGCACGAGCCGACACCAGGCTAGCGTAGCGAGCACCGCGGCTCCGCCCGTCCGGACTCCCGTCCCGCTCGGCGCGCATGGTAATCTGTCCGCCGCTGAAAGGACGTCGCATGCAGTTCGAGGTCGGAGAGACGGTCGTCTACCCCCATCACGGAGCCGCCACGATCGCCGAGGTGAAGACCCGGACGATCAAGGGCCAGGAGAAGACGTACCTGAAGCTCCGCGTCGCGCAGGGCGACCTCGTCATCGAGGTGCCGGCCGACAACGTCGACCTGGTCGGCGTCCGCGACGTCATCGGCCGCGAGGGCGTCGAGCGCGTGTTCGAGGTTCTGCGCGCCGAGGTCGTCGAGGAGCCGACCAACTGGTCGCGCCGCTACAAGGCCAACCTCGAGAAGCTCGGGTCCGGCGACGTCGTCAAGGTCTCCGAGGTCGTCCGCGACCTCACCCGCCGCGACCGCGACCGCGGCCTCTCAGCGGGGGAGAAGAGCATGCTCGCCAAGGCCCGCCAGATCCTCGTCTCCGAGCTCGCCCTGGCCGAGAAGACCGACGAGGACGCCGCCTCCGTGCTCCTCGACGAGGTCCTCGCATCCTGAACGGTCCGGCCGGCGTGCCGACCGCGGCCGTCGTCGTCGTCGCCGCCGGCAGCGGCACGAGGCTCGGCCGCGAGCGCCCCAAGGCCTACGTCGACTGCGCGGGGCGGACGATCCTCGAGCGCAGCCTGCGCACGGTGCTGCTGCTCGCGGAGCCGGTCCAGATCGTCGTCGTGGCTCCCGCCGCCCTCCTCGAGGAGACGGCCGCTCTCGCGCACGCCGCCGGCGCCCCGGACGGCTCCGTCAGCGTCGTCGCCGGAGGCGCCAGCCGCCAGGAGTCGGTCGCTCGGGGGCTCCGGGCGCTCGGCCCGGCTGTGGAGACGGTGCTCGTGCACGACGCCGCCCGCGCCCTCACGCCCGTCGACCAGTTCGAGCGGGTGATCGCGGCGGTCCGGGAGACGCGCGGTGGAGTGATCCCGGGTCTGCCGGTCACCGACACGATCAAGCGCATCCGCGCCGACGGCGGGATCCTCGGCACGGTGGACCGCTCCGAGCTCGCCGCGGTGCAGACGCCGCAGGGCTTCCCGCGCGCGCTCCTCGACGAGGCCTACGCCTCGGCGGAGGAGGACTTCACCGACGACGCGGCGCTGCTCGCCTCGCGCGGCGGCCCCTCGATCGTCGTCGCCGGCGATCCGCTCGCCTTCAAGATCACCACCCCCTGGGACCTGGCCCGCGCCGAGCAGGTGCTCGCACCGCCGCCCGTCGTCGTCGTGCCGCGCGTCGGCATCGGCACGGACGTGCACGCCTTCGACGACGCGTCGCCGCTCTGGCTCGCCGGGCTGCACTGGCCGGGGGAGCGGGGCCTGTCCGGGCACAGCGACGGCGATCCGGTCGCCCACGCGATCTGCGACGCGCTCCTGGCGGCGGCGGGTCTCGGCGACATCGGCTCCCGCTTCGGCACGGCCGACCCGCGCTTCGCGGACGCCCACGGCGAGGTCTTCCTCCGCGCGACCCGCGAGCTGGTGGAGGCCGCCGGCTTCGCCATCGGCAACGTCTCGGTGCAGCTCATCGGCAACCGCCCGAAGTTCTCGCCGCGGCGCGAGGAGGCGCAGAGGCTGCTCTCGGACCTGCTCGGCGCACCGGTCAGCGTCGCCGCCACCACCTCGGACGCGCTGGGCTTCACCGGCCGGGGCGAAGGGGTCGCCGCGACCGCGACGGCACTCGTCCTCCCCACCCCCGCTGTCGCCCGGTAGTCCCCGGGCGGAGCCGCCGACCCGGCCGGGAGCGGTCCGCCCGGTAAACTCGCCCGCGTGACTCTGCGACTGCATGACTCGAAGGCCCAGGCCCTCGTCGATTTCGTCCCCCTCCGCGAGAACGAGGTCGGGATGTACGTCTGCGGACCCACCGTTCAGTCCTCCCCCCACATCGGGCACCTGCGCTCCGCCCTCGCCTACGACCAGCTGCGCCGCTGGCTGGCGTACCGCGGCTTCCAGGTCACCCTGGTGCGCAACGTCACCGACATCGACGACAAGATCCTCGCCATCGCCGAGGACGCGCGGCGTCGGGTGCCCGAGGGCGCGCCGGTCGAGCAGTGGTGGGCGCTCGCCTACCGCGTCGAGCTCGAGTTCACCGCCGCGTACACGGCCCTCGGCATCCTCCCGCCGACCTACGAGCCGCGCGCGACCGCGAGCATCGCCGAGATGATCACCCTCATCCGGACCCTGATCGAGCGCGGTCACGCCTACCCGGCGCCCGACGACTCCGGCGACGTCTACTTCGACACGCGGTCCTGGCCGGACTACGGCTCGCTCACCCACCAGCGCCTCGAGAGCATGGAGGCGGCGACCGACGCCGACCCGCGCGGCAAGCGCGACCCGCACGACTTCGCTCTCTGGAAGGGCGCCAAGCCGGAGGAGCCGGAGTCGGCCGCCTGGGCCTCGCCGTGGGGCGCCGGGCGCCCCGGCTGGCACATCGAGTGCTCCGCGATGTCGACGAAGTACCTCGGCACCCAGTTCGACATCCACGGCGGCGGGCTCGACCTGCGCTTCCCCCACCACGAGAACGAGCTCGCCCAGTCCAGCGCCGCCGGCCACGCCTTCGCCAGCTACTGGCTGCACAACGGCCTCGTGTCCGTCATCGGCCAGAAGATGAGCAAGTCGCTCGGCAACTCGGTGTTCGCCTCCGAGCTGCTCGAGGCGGCCCGCCCGCTCGTCGTCCGCTACTACCTCGGCTCGGCCCACTACCGCTCCACCCTCGAGTTCCACGACGGGGCCCTCGAGGAGGCCGAAGCGGCGCTGGAGCGGATCGAGGGCTTCCTCGAGCGCTCCCGCCGCCGCCTCGACGGCACGCGGTTCGCCGCGCTCGGCGAGCCGGTGGTCCCGGAGGAGTTCGCCGAGGCGATGGACGACGACCTGTCCGTCCCGCAGGCCATCGGCGTCCTGCACGAGACCGTGCGCGCCGGCAACGCCGCCCTCGACGCCGAGGACCTCGGCTCCGTCTCGGCCCTGCGCACCCAGGTGCTCGCGATGGCGGCCGTGCTCGGCATCGACCCGGAGGCGCCCGAGTGGGCGCGCTCCGACGACGAACCCTCGTACCGCGCGCTCAGCGTGCTGGTCGACCGCCTGGTCGCCGAACGCCAGACCGCGCGCGAGCAGCGCGACTGGGCGAGCGCCGACCGCATCCGAACCGATCTCGCCGCGGCGGGAATCACGATCGAAGACACCCAGACGGGTGCGCATTGGAGTCTCGATGGCGAATAAGCCCGGCCGCCCCGGAGCGGTCCGAAAGAAGAGCAAGGGCAAGGCCGTCGGTTCCGGCGGTCAGGGCCGTCAGGCCCTCGAGGGCAAGAAGCCCACGCCCAAGGCCGAGGACCGGCCCTACCACCCCGCAGGCAAGGCGAAGCTCGCGCGCGAGCGCTTCGTCGCCGCAGGCGGCAAGGGCCGTCCCGGCGGAGCCCTCTCCGCGGCCGCCCGCGGACAGGGGCGCCCCGCTCCGTCGCGCAAGCCCAAGAGCGGCGACGACTTCGAGATGGTGACGGGCCGGAACTCGGTCCTCGAGGCGCTGCGCGCCAGCATCCCGGCCACCACCCTCTACCTCGCGACCCGCATCGAGATGGACGACCGGGTCAAGGAGGCGCTCAAGATCGCCACCGCCCGCGGCCTTCCCGTGCTCGAGGTCATGCGCCCGGAGCTCGACCGCCTCGCCGGCCCCGACTCCGTGCACCAGGGCCTCGTGCTGAAGGTGCCGCCCTACGAGTACGCCCACCCGAGCGACCTGCTCGAGCGCAGCGTCTCCCGCGGAGCGGTCCCCCTCCTCGTCGCCCTCGACGGCATCACCGACCCGCGCAACCTCGGAGCGATCATCCGCTCCGTCGCCGCGTTCGGCGGCCAGGGCGTCATCGTCCCGCAGCGCCGCTCCGTGGGCCTCAACTCCGCCGCCTGGAAGACCTCCGCCGGAGCCGCCGCACGCATCCCCGTCGCGATGGCGTCCAACCTCACCGCCATGATCAAGGACTTCAAGCGCGCCGGCGTCTTCGTCATCGGACTCGACGGCGACGGCGACGTGATGCTGCCCGGCCTCGAACTCGCCGACCGGCCGCTCCTCGTCGTCGTCGGCAGCGAGGGCAAGGGCCTCTCCCGCCTCGTCACCGAGCAGTGCGACGCCGTCGTCTCCATCCCGATCAGCTCCGCCACCGAATCCCTCAACGCCGGGATCGCGGCGTCGGTCGCGCTCTACGAGATCTCCAAACTCCGCTCCGCCTCCGAGTAGCGCGGGCGCCGGCACGGCGATCTGCGGCGTTGTCGTCGGGCGCGATACCGCCGGTATCGCTTCCTCCTCCGCCTTGCAGCTCACCGCGCCGGCACCCGCGCTCCAGGTCTGGATGTCAGGGGCGCCGCCTTCGGCGAGCGGACAGGGGCGCCGCCTGCGGCGAGCGGACCGAGTGCGCCGCCTGCGGCGAGCGAGCCGGGGGGGTGCGAAGAGGGCCCGTGCTGACAGCACGGGCCCTCTTGCGGTGGTGGGGTCAGACGTTCTTCGTCCAGTCGACGTCGGCGTCCTCGTCGGTGAGCTCGGCGTCGCCGGACTCGTCGAGGACGAGGTTCGGGAGGGTCAGCGCCTCGGTGGGAGGAGCGATGACCGTCGCCTCGTCGCGGCGGTGACGCAGGATGTCGTTCACGTAGGCGGTGACCGCCTCCGCCAGGGGGACGTCGCGCGCCTGCTGCTGCGACATGAACCAGCGGTGCTCGAGCAGCTGGTGGAACATCTCGGCCGGCTCCAGGCGGCCCTTGAGATCACGGGGGATCGAGCGGATGACCGGCTCGAACACCTGCGCCAGCCACTCGTGCGCCACCATCTCCTCGTCCAGGCCCTGCTTGTCGTAGGTCGCCGTGTACGAGTCGAGGTCGTTGAGCAGGCGCCGCGCCTGGTTCTCCTGCGCGTCGAGCCCGGTGAGACGGAGCAGCCGCCGCTGGTGGTGGCCGGCGTCGACCACCTTCGGCTGGATCCGCACCGTGGACCCGGCCTCGTCGGTCTTGATCGCGAGCTCCTCGATGTCGAAGCCCAGCTCGTTCAGCCGGTTCACGCGGTCGTTGATCCGCCAGCGCTCCGAGGTCGCGAACGACTCGGCACCGGTCAGCTCCTTCCAGAGGCTGCGGTACGCCGCGACGATGCCGTCGGAGACCGTGATCGGATCGAGGTCGTCGTCGACGCGACCGCCGGCCTCGAGGTCGAGCAGCTCGCCGGCGATGTTGACGCGGGCGATCTCCAGATCGTTCTCGCGCTGGCCGTTCGAGAGGCCGCCCGAGTAGAGCTGCCCGGTCTCCGCATCGACCAGGTAGGCGGCGAAGGCGCCGGCATCGCGCCGGAAGAGAGTGTTCGAGAGCGAGACGTCGCCCCAGAAGAAGCCGATCACGTGCAGGCGGACCAGGAGGAGCGCCAGCGCGTCGACCAGGCGGGTCGCCGTGTCCGGCCGCAGCGTCTGCGAGAAGAGCGCCCGGTAGGGGAGCGAGAACTTGAGGTGACGGGTGACCAGCACGGCGGGCAGGGCCTCGCCCTCGTCGTCGGTGCGGTTCGTGATCACCGCGCCCGGAACCACGCACGGCACGTCGAGGCGCTGCAGCGTCTTCAGCATCTCGTACTCGCGCCGCGACATCTCGGCGGTCGTCTCCTTGACGGCGACGACGTGTCCGGAGAGGTGGGCGAAGCGGACCGTGTGCCGCGAGATGCCCTTCGGCAGGGCGGCGATGTACTCGTCGGGCCAGTCGTCGAGCCGCAGGTTCCACGGCAGGTCGAGCAGGGCCGGGTCGACGGTGGCCGAGGTGATGTTCAGGGAGCCGGACATGGTGCGCCGTTCGTGTCGCGTGTCGGACGGTGGGGGAGCCGCAGACGACGCTGCCGCCGCCCTGGAGGGGACGGCGGCAGCGTGCGGTGCAGGAGGAGGCTCAGGAGAGGCGCTCGCCCGACTCCGCGTCGAAGATGTGCACGCGGTGGTTCGCGGTCACGTACACGCGGTCGCCCGCGGTCGGGTGCACGCGGCCGTCGACGCGCGCGACGATGTCGGTGCGGCGGCCCTCGACCTCGGTGTGGCCGTAGAGGTAGCCGTCCGAGCCGAGCTCCTCGATGAGGTCGACCTCGATCGGCAGTCCGCCGGGCTGGGTCGAGACGGTGACGTCCTCGGGGCGCACGCCGAGCGTGACGACCTTCTGGCTCGTCTTCGCGAGCGCCTCGCGGGCGATCGGGAGGACGGTGTCGCCGAACTTGACGCCGCCGTCGGTGACGTCCGCGTGGAACAGGTTCATCGCGGGCGAGCCGATGAAGCCGGCCACGAAGACGTTGTTCGGGTTCTCGTACAGGTCGCGGGGCGAGCCGACCTGCTGGAGGAGGCCGTCCTTGAGGACCGCGATGCGGTCGCCCATGGTGAGCGCCTCGGTCTGGTCGTGGGTGACGTAGACCGTGGTGATGCCCAGGCGGCGCTGCAGCGTGCCGATCTGGGTGCGGGTGGACACGCGGAGCTTGGCGTCGAGGTTCGACAGCGGCTCGTCCATGAGGAAGACCTGGGGCTTGCGGACGATGGCGCGGCCCATCGCGACGCGCTGGCGCTGGCCACCGGAGAGCGCCTTCGGCTTGCGGTTCAGGTAGGGCTCGAGGTCGAGCATCTTCGCGGCCTCGAGGACCCGCGCGGCGCGCTCGTCCTTGTTGACGCCGGCGATCTTGAGCGCGAAGCCCATGTTCTCGGCGACCGACATGTGCGGGTACAGCGCGTAGTTCTGGAAGACCATCGCGATGTCGCGGTCCTTCGGCGGAACGTCCGTGACGTTGCGGTCGCCGATGAGGATGCGGCCCTCGTTGACCTCTTCGAGGCCGGCGAGCATGCGCAGGGAGGTGGACTTGCCGCAGCCGGAGGGGCCGACGAGGACGAGGAACTCGCCGTCGCCCACCTCGAGGTTGAGCTTGTCGACGGAGGCGCGAGTGGCCCCGGGGTAGACGCGGGACGCGTGGTCGAAAGTTACGGACGCCATTGTTCTTGCTCCTTCACCGGCAGGTACGTGCCGGACGATCCGAGTGAATGGAAGTGATGGTCATCATCGCGTGGGCGACTCCGACCAACCGTCACAGTATGCCACGGGGCCGACAGTCGTCGGTCGGGCACCGCGTATCCGCCGTTTGGAGGTTTCCCAGGGCTCGCGCGTAGGATTCCGGCGAGTCGCGCCCGGCGACCCCTTCTTCCCCCTCTCTCATTCGGAGCGTTCTTGTCATGACCACCGGCGGAGCCAACGACCGTCTCTCGAAGAACCAGCGACGAGAGGCCGCCCGAGAGAAGGCGCGCCGCCTGCGCGAGCAGCAGAAGCGCCGCGACCGCGTGAGCCGCTTCGCCCTGCAGGGCGGGCTCGCCGCCGTCGTGATCGCGGTCGTCGTGATCGTGGTCTTCGCCGTCACCTCGAGCATCCGCCCCGCGGGCCCGGGCCCGGCGAACATGGCGAGCGACGGTGTCGTCATCGGCGAGAACATGGTCGCGCAGACGAGCGGCGCCGTCGCCGCCGACGGGACGCCCACCCCCAGCGCGCTCGACACCTCGGCCGGCACGGTCGACATCCGGGTCTACCTCGACTACCTCTGCCCCTACTGCGGCCAGTTCGAGAAGACCAACGGCGACCAGATCAAGGAGTGGGTGACCAGCGGTGCCGCGACGGTCGAGATCCACCCGATCGCCATCCTCACGACCCGCTCCAACGGAACCAAGTACTCGGAGCGCTCGGCCAACGCCGCCGCGTGCGTCGCGGACCGCTCGCCCGACTCGTTCTTCGACTTCAACTCCCTGCTGTTCGCCAACCAGCCGGCGGAGGGGACCGACGGACTCTCGGACGACCAGTTGAAGGACTACGCCTCGCAGGCCGGCGTCGAGGACACGGCGGCCGTGAACACCTGCATCGACGACCAGAGCTTCGTGAGCTGGGTCCGCGCCGCGACCGAGCGCGCCACCTCGGGTCCGCTGCCCGGCACGGACGTGCCCGCTGTCACGGGCACCCCGACCGTCCTGGTCAACGGCGAGGCGTACTCGGGCTCGCTGACCGACCCGGACGCCTTCAGCTCCTTCGTGCTCTCGGCCGCCGCCGACTCCTACTCGTCGGCGACTCCCGCGCCCACCTCCTCCGAGACCCCGGCGCCGAGTGACACGCCCGCCTCGACCGAGACGCCCGCGTCGACCGAGACCCCCGCTCCCGGCGACTCCCCGGTCTCCACCGAGGCTCCGGCCTCCTCCGAGCCGACTCCGGCCGCCGCGGGCTGAGCCGCGGACGCGCAGGAGCCCCGCTCATGCAGAAGGCCCCGACCGCACGCAGCGGTCGGGGCCTTCTTCTCTCCTGAGCCGACGACGGGACTTGAACCCGTAACCGCCCGATTACAAGTCGGGTGCGCTACCAATTGCGCCACGTCGGCAGGTGCGCTCGCGCGCCCGGCCACCCTATCGCGGGCCCGGATCCGGCCGGATCCGGGCCCGCCGCGTCTCACGGCTCGAGGATGCTGAGGTGCCGCTCGGCGGGAGCGGGCCGCTTGGGGCCGCCGATCTTCCCGTCGGGACGGCCGACGTAGAGCCAGCCGAGCAGCTCCTCGCCCTTCTCGAGGCGATGCGCCTTCCGCACGGCCTTGTCGCGCGTGTAGGAGCCGGTGCGCCAGAAGACGCCCCAGCCCGCCTCGTCGAGCAGCAGGCTCAGGAGGTGGGCGACGCCCGAGGCGACGGCCTCCTGCTCCCAGGCCGGCACCTTCGACTTCTTGACGCTGACCACGACGGCCAGCAGCAGGGAGGCGCGGTGCGTCTTCTCGATGTACTTCCGCGGGTCCTTCTTCGCCCCCGAGGCGACCGCGAAGCTGCGGCCGACCCGGTCGCGGGCGGCGCCGCGGATCTCGATGACCCGCCACGGGCGCAGCGAGCTGTGATCGGCGAGACGCGACGCCGCCGAGACGAACGCCGCGATCTCGTCGTGCCCCGGAGCCTCCGGCGTCACCTTCGAGCGCGATCGGCGCGCGAGGACGGCCTCGAGCACGGGGGAGGAGGACACGGTCACTCGCCCTCGGCCTGGAAGTTCAGGGCGATCGAGTTCATGCAGTAGCGGTCGCCGGTGGGCGTGCCGAAGCCGTCGGGGAAGACGTGTCCCAGGTGGGATCCGCAGTTCGCGCAGCGGACCTCGGTGCGGACCACGCCGAGGGTGCTGTCCTCGATCAGCTGGACCGCGTCCGGGTTCACGGACTCGTAGAAGCTCGGCCAGCCGCAGCCGGAGTCGAACTTGGTGCCGCTCTTGAAGAGCTCAGCGTTGCAGGCGGCACAGGTGTAGAGGCCGGAGCGGTGCTCGTCGAGCAGCTCGCCGGTCCACGGGCGCTCGGTGGCCGCTTCGCGCAGGACCGCGTACTGGTCGCGGTCGAGCTCCTCGCGCCACTCGGCGTCGGACTTGTTCACGGAATACGACGACATGGGTCTCCCTCGGAATCCTCGTCAGTGTACGGGGGCGGTCGCGCCCCTCCACCTGGTCCAACCCCCGGGACGACGGCTCCATTCCGCCTCCGCGGGCTCTGGAGGAGACTCCCCGCCGGCACGCCGCGACGCGGTCACGAGCCGTTCGGAGCGCCTCCCCTGCGGTGGCGTCGCGCCTGCCTACCCTGGGGGGATGAGCAGGACGACGGACCCGAGACCGGGCACCGGTCTGTCCGAGCGCGAGCTGCGGGTGCTCGCCTTCGAGCGCGAGTGGACGGCCCGCTCCGGGGACAAGGACGACGCGATCCGCTCCCAGTTCGGACTGTCGGCCGCCCGCTACTATCAGGTGCTCAGCGCGGTGCTCGCCTCTCCGGCCGCCCTCGCGCACGACCCGATGCTCGTCACGCGGCTGCAGCGCATCCGCGACCAGCGCGCCGGCGCCCGCGCCTCGCGACGCCTCGGGCGCCTCGAGTAGACGAGCTGCTCGAGTCCACCAACGGAAGGCCGGCCGTACCCCCGATGTCGAACACGCACCCGAGAGACCGCTTCGACGAGGTCCCGGCGACGGAGGCGCGCGTCGGCGCCCACCGCCGGCCGCCGGCCCCTCACGCCCGCGCGGTCGCCCTCGCCTGGGCCGCGCTCGCCACCGGAGTCATCGTCCTGCTCGGCTTCATCGGGCTGCTGGTCATCGACGACCGGGTGCAGTTCACGGACGTGTTCACTCCGCCCACCGCGACCGCGGAGGCGACCCCGATCGCCGCCGCGACGCTCGATCCCGATCTCGCCGTCGCCGTCCTCAACGGCACCGCCACCGTCGGACTCGCCGCCAGCGCCGGCGACGCCCTGACGACGGCCGGATGGAGCGTCCCGACCGTCGCGAACGCGAACACCGAGGACATCGCCGCCACGACCGTCTACTACACCGACCCGGCGCTCGAGGGAGCAGCCCTCGGTCTCGTCGACTCGATCGGAACGGGGACCGTCCTGCTCTCGCAGGACTTCGTCGAGACGGGCTCCGTCGTCGTGGTCCTGGGGGCCGATTACGCCTCCGAGCAGGGCTGATCGGGGCCCTCTGTTACGGGCACGTTTCCTCCGTGTTGAATCCCGGGCAACTCTTCCCCGCGACGCCCTTTCCAGCCCCTCCCGGGGCCGATAGCCGGATTAGTATTCCTGACCAGGCACCAGCATATCGCTCGTGCCGCGGGCATCACAGCACTGGGGAGTACAGAGATGGCGAACGGAACCGTCAAGTGGTTCAACGCTGAGAAGGGCTACGGCTTCATCACGGTCGACGGCGGCGGACAGGACGTCTTCGTCCACTACTCCGCGATCGACATGTCGGGGTACAAGGTCCTCGAGGAGGGGCAGCAGGTCGCGTTCGAGGTCGGCACGGGGTCGAAGGGCCCCCAGGCCGAATCGGTCCGCCCGGCCTGACCGCCGAGCCTCCCGGGAGCCGTCGTCCGCCTCGTGCGGGCGGCGGCTCCTTCGTGTCGGAGCGCGTGCCGATCGCTTGCACTCGTCCACCGCGAGTGCCAGAATCGACCTTGGCACTCGCTCCGGTCGAGTGCCAGCACAGACATTTCACGACGTCCGGGAGGGACGAGAAACACACATGGCCAAGATCATTGCTTTTGACGAAGAAGCCCGCCGCGGCCTCGAGCGTGGACTCAACACTCTGGCCGACGCGGTCAAGGTGACCCTCGGCCCGCGCGGCCGCAACGTCGTCCTCGAGAAGAAGTGGGGCGCTCCCACCATCACGAACGACGGCGTCTCCATCGCCAAGGAGATCGAGCTCGACGAGCCGTACGAGAAGATCGGCGCCGAGCTCGTCAAGGAGGTCGCCAAGAAGACCGACGACGTCGCCGGCGACGGAACCACCACAGCGACCGTCCTCGCTCAGGCGCTCGTCCGCGAGGGCCTGCGCAACGTCGCGGCCGGCGCCGACCCGATCAGCCTCAAGAAGGGCATCGAGAAGGCCGTCAAGGCCGTCACCGCCGAGCTCATCGCCGGCGCGAAGGCGATCGAGACCAAGGAGGAGATCGCGGCGACCGCCTCCATCTCCGCCGCGGACCCCGAGATCGGCGCGATCATCGCCGAGGCGATCGACAAGGTCGGCAAGGAGGGCGTCGTCACCGTCGAGGAGTCGAACACCTTCGGCACCGAGCTCGAGCTCACCGAGGGCATGCGCTTCGACAAGGGCTACCTGTCGCAGTACTTCGTGACCGACCCCGACCGCCAGGAGGCGGTGTTCGAGGACCCCTACATCCTCATCGTCAACTCCAAGGTCTCGAACATCAAGGACCTGCTCCCGGTCGTCGACAAGGTGATCCAGGCGGGCAAGCAGCTGCTGATCATCGCCGAGGACGTCGACGGCGAGGCGCTGGCGACCCTGGTCGTCAACAAGATCCGCGGCATCTTCAAGTCGGTCGCCGTCAAGGCCCCCGGCTTCGGCGACCGTCGCAAGGCGCAGCTCCAGGACATCGCGATCCTCACCGGCGGCCAGGTCATCTCCGAGGAGGTCGGCCTCAAGCTCGAGAACGTCACCCTCGACCTGCTCGGCTCGGCCCGCAAGGTCGTCATCACCAAGGACGAGACCACGATCGTCGAGGGTGCCGGCGACGCCGAGGCCATCGCCGGTCGCGTCGCGCAGATCCGCGGCGAGATCGAGAACACCGACAGCGACTACGACCGCGAGAAGCTCCAGGAGCGCCTCGCGAAGCTCGCCGGCGGCGTCGCGGTCATCAAGGCCGGAGCGGCGACCGAGGTCGAGCTCAAGGAGCGCAAGCATCGCATCGAGGACGCCGTCCGCAACGCGAAGGCCGCCGTCGAGGAGGGCATCGTCGCCGGTGGTGGCGTCGCCCTCATCCAGGCCGGCAAGCTCGCCTTCGAGAAGCTCGAGCTCGTCGGAGACGAGGCGACCGGCGCGAACATCGTCAAGGTCGCCATCGACGCCCCGCTCAAGCAGATCGCCCTCAACGCGGGCATGGAGCCCGGCGTCGTCGCTGCGAAGGTCCGCGAGCTGCCCACCGGACACGGCCTCAACGCCGCGACCGGCGAGTACGTCGACCTCATCGCCGCGGGCATCATCGACCCGGTCAAGGTCACGCGCTCCGCTCTGCAGAACGCGGCGTCGATCGCCGGTCTCTTCCTCACCACGGAGGCCGTCGTCGCCGACAAGCCCGAGAAGAACCCGGTCGCCGCGGGCGGCGACCCCACCGGAGGCATGGACTTCTAGTCCGTCCCCCCACCACGCAGAAGGCGGTTCCCCTCCGGGGGGAGCCGCCTTCGGCGTTTCCGGAGGCATCTGAGCGAGCAGCAGGCGACCGAACCGGCAGGTGGTTCTGAATCCGCTCCGCGACCACAACGGCGGTCCTCCTGCGGTGGCACCGCCCTCCGCGCCGCCTCGGTCTCCTCAGCGGACACCGGCACCGGAAGCGCGTGGAAGGCGCCGGTGCGGGTCGCGACGTCCGGGTCAGGGCGGAGATGTCTTCGGCCGAACGGATGCGGACGGCGATCCCGCAGGATCCGGTGACGCGGCATCCGTCGAGCGTCGGGTCTCATCTCCAGCGGTCCGGGCGGGGTCGCCGCCCGGTGGTCCCCAAGAGGAGAGAGTGAGCCGCGCGCGGCCGTGAGCGCCGGGTGCGCCAGGTCACGGTCGCCCCGGGCGGATCGATCCGTGCCGCTCGCGGACGTCGACGGGAGAGCCCGGACCGAAGGGGCCCCCGAGGAGGGACGGACCGCGGTGCGGATCAGACCGAGGCGGGGGAGGTCTCGCCGTTCTGGCCGACCGTGAGCAGCGGCAGCGCGACGCGGAAGGTCGCGCCTCCGCCCGGCGTCTCGACGACGTCCACGCGGCCCTTGTGCGCGGCGACGATCGAGGACACGATCGCCAGTCCGAGGCCGCTGCCGCCGGTCTCGCGGGTCCGCGACGTGTCCGCGCGCCAGAAGCGCTGGAAGATCTTCTCGCGGATCTGCGGCGGGATGCCCTCGCCGTGGTCGATGACCTCCAGCAGGGCGAGGCGGCGGGAGCGGTCGACGGCGACGCCGATCTCGATCGGAGTGTCCTCGGGCGTGTAGCGGACGGCGTTGCCGATCAGGTTCGTCAGGACCTGGCGGATCTTGTTCTCCTCCGCCATCACCATCGCGGGCACGCCCGGCTCCTCGGGGGCGGTGGCGGTGCCGGCGGCGATCTCCTCGGCGTTGACCCGGCGCGGACGCCGGCGGAATCGGGCGAGCCTCGCTCCTGCCGCGGCGATCGGGCCGGTGAGCCCGGGGTTCGTCAGCTCCATGGTCTGAGTGGCGGAGGCGCCGGCCTCGTCGGGCTCGAGCGCGGGCGTCTCCACGGGGGTGTCGTCGCGGGTCTCGACGCCGAAGTCGCGGTCGGGCCAGGAGGCCATCGCGTCCATCGCGGCGTCGCGGGCGAGCGGCATCAGATCGACGGGCGCGAGTGCGAGAGGCTTCGTCTCGTCGAGGCGGGCGAGCTCGAGGAGGTCCTCGACCAGGCCGCCCATCCGGATCGCCTCCTTCTCGATGCGCTCCATCGCCTGGCCGACGGCCTCGGGCGTCTGCAGAGCGCCCATCCGGTACAGCTCGGCGTAGCCGCGGACCGAGACCAGCGGCGTGCGCAGCTCGTGGCTGGCGTCGCCGACGAAGCGGCGCATCTGGTCGATCGTGCGGGCGCGGTCGCGGAAGGCGGAGTCGATCCGCCCGAGCATCGCGTTCAGGGAGCGGTTGAGGCGTCCGACCTCGGTATTGGGCGTCGTACCGTCCAGGCGCTGGCTGAAGTCGCCGTCGGCGATGGCGGCGGCGGTCTGCTCGACCTCGCGCAGCGGGGCGAAGGTGGTGGTGACCAGCAGGCGGGTGAGGAGTGCGCCGATCACGACGATCGCGACTCCGAAGCCGAGGAAGATCGTGAGGTACGTCGTCATGATGACGTCGACGCTGCGGGTCGACACCGCGAGCAGGAGCGTCTGGTACTCGGTGCCCCTCGTGAACACCGTCGACATGACGTGGTACTCGACCTTGCCGTTGGAGCTCCAGATCTCCATCGGCTTGTCGCCGCCCTGCAGCGCCTGCTCGAGGGTGAAGGTCTGCGGGAAGGCGGGGTCGGCGGCGCCGGACGCGTTGGTGTTGTCGAGCGTGCCGTACTGGTCGTAGACGGCGCCGAAGTCGGCCTTGGACTCGTCGATCGCGGCGAGGTCGTTGACGGAGAGGTCGCTCGCCGTCCGCTGGACCTGGTCGGCCAGCTGCGCGTCGAGCTGGGCGACGAGCTGCGGCTTCAGCATCGTCATCGTCCCGATCCCGGAGACGAGGAGTCCCAGCGTGAGCAGGAGGACCGTGACCGCGGTGATCTTGGTGCGCAACGAGATGGAGTTCCACCGCTCGGCCAGACCCTGGTGCATGGCGGTGGAACTCCCTCGGGATCGGCGGGCGCCGCGCCTCCGGCGGGAGGTGGCGCCGAGGTGGCGGAGGCTAGGCCTTCGCGACCTTCAGCATGTATCCGAATCCTCGCTTGGTCTGGATGAGCGATTCCTCCGAATGCGTGTCGAGCTTACGTCGCAGGTACGAGATGTAGGACTCGACGATGCCCGCATCGCCGTTGAAGTCGTACTCCCAGACGTGGTCGAGGATCTGCGCCTTGCTGAGCACCCGGTTCGGGTTGAGCATCAGGTAGCGGAGCAGCTTGAACTCGGTGGGGCTGAGCTCCACCGGCTCGTCGCCGACGAGGACCTCGTGCGTGTCCTGGTCCATGGTCAGCTCGCCGGCCCGGATGACCGCGTCCTCCTCGGCGTGCATGGTGCGGCGGAGGATCGCCTTGATGCGCGCGACGATCTCGTCGAGGCTGAACGGCTTCGTGACGTAGTCGTCACCGCCGACGGTGAGGCCCGTGATCTTGTCCTCGGTGTCGTCCTTCGCCGTGAGGAAGAGGATGGGGGAGGTGTATCCGGCCGAGCGGAGGCGCTTGGTCACGCCGAATCCGTTCATGTCCGGGAGCATCACGTCGAGGATGATCAGGTCCGGCTCCTCCTCGAGGACCGCCGAGATCGCCTGGGCCCCGTTGCCGACCGCACGCACGGCGAAGCCGGCGAAGCGGAGGCTCGTGGTGAGCAGGTCTCTGATGTTGGGCTCGTCGTCGACGATGAGAATGCGGGGTCCGTCCATGCAGGACAGTATCTGGCCGTCGGCTGTACGGAGTCTGGGAGTCGGTTGTCCGGGCGCTCGGTGCAGGCTCGGCGGCGGGGAACGCCGGATCGGAGGCGGTGCGGCAGGAGGAGAGCGCGTCCGATCAGGGCTGCGCGCGGCGGCGCCGGACACCCACGATGAGCATCGCGATCATCATGAGGAACGCGATGGGCAGGCCCACCAGCGGCACAGCGAAGACGAACTGCCAGAACGGGCCGGCGTACTCGCGGATCCCGAGCGCGGGGGCGACCAGGATCGCGAGGAACGCGAGGACCGTCACGACGATGATCGCGATGAACATGTAGGCGAGCGTGCGCTCCGCGCGTCCGACGCCCGCCGGCTCCTGTGGCTTCACCCGTCAAGGATAGGGCGGCCCCGGTCGACTAAACTGATGGCTGCTTCATTTCCAGGAGGGGTCTGCATGCCTACCGGCAAGGTCAAGTTCTACGACGAGGAGAAGGGCTTCGGCTTCATCAGCACTGATGACGGCCAGGAGGTCTTCCTGCACGCTTCCGCGCTGCCCTCCGGGACCGCGGTCAAGGCCGGCACCCGCCTCGAGTTCGGCATCGCCGACGGCAAGCGCGGGGCGCAGGCGCTCTCGGCGCGCGTCCTCGACGCTCCGCCGAGCCTGGTGAAGCTCAACCGGAAGTCCGCGGACGACATGTCCGTGATCGTGGAGGACACGGTCAAGCTGCTCGACGGGATCGGCGCCGGGCTCAAGCGCGGCCGCTACCCCGACAAGGCGCACGGGCGCACGATCGCGGCGCTCCTGCGCCGGGTTGCGGACGAGCTGGATGCCTGACGCCGACGGCACGACCGACGAGCAGGGCCCGGTCGAGGAGACCGTCGCCGCTCCGACCCCGGAGGACGCTCGCGTGGAGCAGTCCTCGGGAGAGGGCGACTCCGGCGAGCCGGACACGGCTCCTGCCGAGGAGGACTCCTCCGCCGAGGACGCGAGCGGAGCCGACGAGGAGATCGCCGCTGACGAGGCGGCTCCTGTCGACGAGGCTCCCTCCGGCGAGGGTGAGAGCGACGCCGCCCTCCCGGTGACCGAGGCTCCTGGCGAGGACTCCGCCTCTGCGGAGGAGACTCCTCCGGCCGACGATGTCGCCGCTGAGGCGGGGGCTCCCGGCGCGGACACGGCTTCTGCTGCAGTGCCGGCTCCTGCTGAGGACGCGGCCCTTGCTGACGATGCGGTTCCTGCTGACGACGCGGGAACACCTGAGGACTCGGCTCCTGCTCAGGACATGGCTCCTGCTGACGACTCGGCTCCTGCTGAGGATGCGACTTCTGCTGAGGATGCGACTTCTGCAGAGGATTCCGGTCCCGGCATCGACGAACCTTCCGAGGCCGACGACGACTTTTCCCCGGGGGAGGCGGACGAGGCCGCCGCGGACGAGGCTCCCGAGCCCGTCTACGAGGCGGACGCCGTGCTTGCCGGGTCTCTCGATGTCGCGCGCGCCGCGCTCGCCGAGATCGCCCCCGAGGGGACGATCGGCGAGCTGGTCACGACTCTGGCGCAGGGCGAGCACGTCGTGTCGCTGCAGTTCGCGAACCTCATGCGCGGGTACCCGGGTTGGCTGTGGACGGCGACGCTGTCCCGGATCGACGAGACCGAGGACGTGAACGTCCTGGAGGTCGAGCTGCTGCCGGGTGAGGGCGCGGTCCTCGCTCCGGACTGGGTGCCGTGGTCCGTGCGTCTCGCCGACTACCAGACCGCGCAGGACGCGCTCGGCGAGGAGGTCGAGGACGCGGACGACGACGAGCTCGAGGACGCCGAGGAAGACGACCTCGACGACGAGTCGGACGACGACTCCGACGAGGACGAGGACGCGGGCGACGACTCGGATGACGACGAAGACTCGGACGACGAGGACTCGGACGAGGACGACTCCGACGACGACGACGACCCGGACGACGACTCCGACGACGAGGACTCCGACGACGTCGAGCCCGAGCCCGCCCCCGCCCCGACGACCCGTCGCCGTCGACGTCGCCGCTGATCCGGTCCGGCGCCGCCCGATGAGCATCGACTCCGACACCCGCGTCGCTTATCCCGACGGCGCCATGCGCTCCTCCGGGCGCGTGCAGCACGTGGGCCGGCTGGAGGACGGCCGCTGGGCGGTCGTCCTCGATGCGACCTCCGCTCACCCCGTCGACCCGACCTGGCCCGACCAGGGGCCCGACCGCGGCGCGCTGGTCGTGGCGGGGGAGCGGCATCCCCTCATCGACTGCCGCATCGGGGCGTGGCAGGGCGGCGAGCTGCACGTCGGCGAGCGGCTCCCGGCGCGGCTCGGCACTCCGGAGTGGAGCTTCGTCGTCGTCCACATCGTCGACGACGCCTCCTCACTCCACGTGGACGACGAGGTCGACGTCGAGGTCGACGCGGAGCACCGGCACGAGCTCTCCCGTGGGCACACCGCCTGCCACCTCGCCTCCCTCGCCCTGAACGCCGCTCTGGCCTCGTTCTGGTCGAAGCCGGCGCGCACCGACGCTCTCGGGAACCCGGACTTCGACCAGGCGGCGATCCAGACCTCGCGGATCCGCGAGTCCGGCTCCACCGACGTCTACCGCCTCGGCAAGTCCCTCCGACGCAGCGGGATGGACACCGCCCGCCTGCTGGCGGAGATCCTCGAGGTGCAGGAGCGGGTGAACGCCCTCCTCGCCGAGTGGATCGCCTCGGACGCGGAGGTGCGCATCGAGCGCGACGACGACCTCCTCAGCACGCGGCGGACCTGGCGCTGCACCCTCCCCGCGGGGGACGCCGCGATCGCGTGCGGCGGCACCCACGTCGAGCGCCTCGGCGAGTTCACCGGCCTGCGCGTCCGTCTCGAGCCCGAGGCCGACGGCACCGGACTCCGGATGGAGACCGACGCGGTCTAGCGGCGGTTGCGGCTGTAGAACAGCCCGATCGTGCCGAGGACCAGTCCGATCACGACGGTCGACAGGACGACCGGCTCGATGACGGCTCCGACGGCCGTCGCCACGAGCACGGCCACGAGCGCGACCGCCCAGACGACGCACCCGACCAGCAGAGCCGTCGCGTCGTCGCTCGCGTAGGGCGGCGGCGCGGGCCGCCGCTCCTCCTCGCGCAGCCACAGCCGCATGGCGTGCCTCAGACCGCCAGGCGCTCGAGGACGTGGTCGATGCAGCCGAGCAGCGAGCGGACGTCGTCCGGCTCGATCGCGACGAACGTCGCCACGCGCAGCTGGTTGCGGCCGAGCTTGCGGTACGGCTCCGTGTCGACGATCCCGTTCGCGCGGAGGATCTTCGCGACGAGAGCGGCATCGACGGAGGCGTCGAAGTCGACGGTCGCGACGACCTGGGAGCGGTGCTCGGGCACCTCGACGAACGGGGTGGCGAGGCTCGAGGCCTCGGCCCAGTCGTAGATCGCGGAGGAGGACTCGGCCGTGCGCGCCGACGCCCAGGCCAGGCCGCCCGAGGCGTTCATCCACTCGAGCTGCGACTCCATCAGCAGGAGGGTCGAGAGCGCCGGAGTGTTCAGCGTCTGGTTCAGGCGCGAGTTGTCGACGGCGTTCTTGAGGCTGAGGAACTCGGGGATGTAGCGGCCGCTCGCCGCGATGCGCTCGATCCGCTCGATCGCGGCGGGGGAGAAGAGGCCGAACCAGAGTCCGCCGTCGGAGGCGAAGTTCTTCTGCGGGGCGAAGTAGTAGACGTCGGCCTCGGCGATGTCGACGTCGATGCCGCCCGCCGCGCTGGTGGCGTCGATGACGGTGAGCGCGCCCTCGTCGCCGCGGACCCGGCGGACCGGGGCCATCACTCCGGTGCTCGTCTCGTTGTGGGGCCACGCGTACACGTCGATCCCCTCGACGATCTCGACCTCGCTCCGGGACCCCGCGGGGGCGGAGACGACGTGGGCCGGCTCGAGGAACGGCGCGGAGGCGGCGGCCGCGAACTTCTGGCCGAACTCGCCGAACGTGAGGTTCTCGGCGCGGCGCTCGATGAGGGAGAAGGCGGCGGCGTCCCAGAAGGCGGTCGAGCCGCCGTTGCCCAGCAGGACCTCGTAGCCGTCGGGGATGCGGAACAGCGTGGCGAGGTGCTCGCGCACGCGCCCGACGAGGTCCTTGACGGGCGCCTGGCGGTGCGAGGTCCCGAGGAGGTGCGCGCCCTGCGTCGCGAGGTGGGCGAGCTGGTCGTGCCGCACCTTGGACGGGCCGCAGCCGAACCGTCCGTCGTGGGGGAGCAGCTCGCGAGGAATGGTGAGGTCCGGCATGCGTTAATACTAGGGTTCCCGGCCCGCACCCCTCCTCCGAGCGACGGAGGCCTGCGTCGCGCCGCAGCGCCGATGCTGCGTCGTGGCGACCACTAGGGTGGAGCGCGCCGAGACGGGAAGGCTGAGATGACGGATCTGATCGACACCACCGAGATGTACCTGCGCACCATCCTCGAGCTCGAGGAGGAGAACATCATCCCGCTGCGCGCGCGCATCTCGGAGCGGCTCAGCCACTCCGGGCCGACCGTGTCGCAGACCGTCGGTCGCATGGAGCGCGACGGCCTCGTCGTGGTCTCGGGCGACCGCCACCTCGAGCTCACCTCCGACGGCCGCCGCAAGGCGATCCACGTCATGCGCAAGCACCGCCTCGCCGAGCGGCTCCTCCACGACGTCATCAAGCTCGACTGGGAGTTCGTGCACGAGGAGGCCTGCCGCTGGGAGCACGTGATGAGCGAGCAGGTCGAGCGCCGCCTCCTCGAGATGCTCGACCACCCGACCGAGTCGCCCTACGGCAACCCGATCCCGGGCCTGGACGAGCTCGGCGACACCCCCGCCTCCCGCTTCGCCGACGGCGTCATCAGCCTGCCGCGCTTCGTCGCAGGGTCGAGCGAGCCCCGCCGCGGCGTCGTCCGGCGCCTCGGCGAGCCGGCGCAGGTCGATCCGGAGCTCCTCCTCCAGCTCAAGCAGGCCGGGGTCGTCCCCGGTGCCGAGGGCGAGTTCTCGGCCCTCAACGGCTACGTGCTCGCTCGCATAGACGGCGCCGAGGCGGGCATCGAGCTGCCGAACGAGGTCGCGGCGCACATCTTCCTCGTCGTCTGACCCGCGTCTCCCTGGGAGCGGCCCGTACGGGCCCCTACCGCATCCGGTGACCGGAGGCGATCGGGAGAGCGGTCTCTTCCCGCCGAGAAGGTGACAAATCGGTAACGGTCGCTTACGCTCTGTGGAGCCCTGCGGCCGAGCCTCGGTCCCAGGGCGCGGGATCCGACGCCCCCACACCCGTCTCGGATCCTGTGCACACCGATGCTTCGTGCATGAGACGGGACAGCTGCCTGGGCTGAGGGGACGTCGGAGGATCTCCCCCTTGCCCCAGAACCCCCTCACCCCGAACGAGGACGCCGGCTCACCCGACCGGTTCCGCTCCAACCACCCCGACCGCTCCGGCGACGCGACCTTCGAGAACCGGCCCCCGGTCATCCGCGCCCGGATCCACGGGGACGCACCCGTCTCCCGTCGCGCCGTTCCCGCAGCTCCTGCCCGCCGCGCGGACATCACCGACTTCGTGCCGTCGCCGGCCGGGACCCCGCGCAAGCGCCGGGGCCGTGTCGTCGGCAAGGTCGCGATGGTCGGCTTCGCCGGCGCGCTGGTCGCGACGATGGCGCTCCCCGCCTACGCCTTCACTCCGGGCAGCCAGGACGACGGCCTGTTCGCGGCGTCGCGAGCCGACCTCCTCCGCCAGGGCTCCGCGCAGACCGTCGCCGTCGACGGCGGAGTGGTGCAGGCCGCGATCGCCCGCGACGGCTTCTCGGCCGAGGCGGCGCCCCCGCCGCCCGCACCGGAGCCCGAGCCCGTCGTGGTGGCCGAGCCCGTCGTCGACACGAGCGACGTCGCCGAGGCGCGCGCCGAGACCGCCGAGGAGTTCAACTCCTACTCCGGCGCCTCGGCCAGCGAGATCGCGGCCGCCGCCCCGACCACCAGCTACAGCCTCTCGGCGGTGTTCGACACGGCGATGCAGTACCAGGGCGTGCCCTACGTCTTCGGCGGAGCCGACCCGAGCGGCTTCGACTGCTCCGGCTTCGTGATGTACGTCTTCGCCCAGTACGGCATCTCGATGCCCCACTCGGCCGCGGGCCAGGGCGCCATGGGCACCCCCGTCTCGCTCGCCGACGCGCAGCCCGGCGACCTCGTCATCATGGACGGCCACGACGGCTTCTACGCGGGCAACGGCAACATCCTGCACGCGCCGTACGAGGGCGCGAGCGTCCGCGTGCAGCCGCTGTGGACCTCCGACTACCGGATCGTGCGCATCAACGGCTGACCCGGTCGATCCGCTCGAGAGCCCGTCCCCTCCTGGAGGGGGCGGGCTCTCGTCGTCCCGCCGTGTGAACGCCGCGTGACGAATCCGGACCGACCCCTGGTGTTCCGGGCGTGAAGGGTTAACCTGAACCCCAGTCCGCTCGCGTGGCGAGCGGATCGATTCGTCGAGGGACGGAGTGCCGGGATGGCCGAGCGGAGCGGGCGCCACAGCGTGGGGCTGCGCTCGCGCGTGCGGCCGGCCGATTCGATACGCGCGCGGGTCCTCACCGCGGCGGTGCACTCCTCCGACACGCGGATACGACTCCACGTCATCGCGCGGCACCCCGCCGCGGCCTCGCAGGGCGCCGTCATCACGACGGCGCCCTTGCTCGTGGTCACGGCGCCTCCGCGCGACGGCGTGCGACAGCACGGAGGTCACTGATGCGCACTCTGGTTCTCAACGCCGGCTACGAGCCGCTCGCGGTGGTGTCGTTCAAGCGGGCCCTGGTCCTGCTGATGACGGAGAAGGCGACCGTGATCGCCGCGGACGAGGGCAATCCGGTGCACAGCGCGCACGGCGACCACGTGCGGCCCTCGGTGATCGTGCTGACCCGCTACGTGCGCATCCCGAGCGGCCGGAGCGTGCCGGTGTCGCGCCGGGGCGTGCTCCGCCGGGACAACCACCGCTGCGGCTACTGCGGTCAGCACGCGGCGACGATCGACCACATCCAGCCCAAGTCGCGCGGGGGCCGGGACACGTGGGAGAACCTCGTCGCCTGCTGCCAGCGCTGCAACAACGTCAAGAGCGACCGCACCCCGCACGAGATGGGATGGCGTCTGCGCACCGTCCCCCGGATGCCGCGCGCCGGCTCCTGGCTCGTGCGCGGCGCGGAGCGGACGCAGCCCGACTGGGACGACTACCTGGCTCCCGCCGCCTGACGGGCCGCGGTCGCGCCGCTGGCGGCGTTGTCGTCGGGCGCGATACCGCCGGTATCGCTTCCTCCTCCGCCTTGCCAGCGACACGACCGCGACCCGTCAGTGGAGGGCGTGGTGCGCGACCCGGCGCTATTCGTTGTCGTTGCCGGTGCTCTGGCTGGCGTTGCCGGAGCGCTCGCCGGCCCAGGTCCAGTTCGCGACCTCGGGGATGTCCTCGCCGTGCTCGCGGGTGTAGGCGCGGGCGCGGATGCGGGCGTCCTGCATCTCCTGGCGGAGACCGGCGGCGCGGGCGCCGAGGCCGGGGGTCCGGTCGATGACGTCGATCACCAGCGAGTAGCGGTCGAGGTCGTTGAGCATCACCATGTCGAACGGAGTGGTGGTGGTGCCGTTCTCCTTGTACCCGCGCACGTGCAGGTTGCCGTGGCCGGTCCGCTTGTAGGTCAGGCGGTGGATGAGCCACGGATAGCCGTGGTAGGCGAACACGATCGGGCGGTCGGGGGTGAAGACCGCATCGAACTCGCGGTCGGAGAGGCCGTGCGGGTGCTCCGACTCCGACATCAGGCGCATCAGATCGACCACGTTGACCGTGCGGATCGCGAGGTCCGGCAGCGTCTCGCGGAGGATGCTCACCGCCGCGAGGGTCTCGAGGGTCGGCACGTCGCCCGCGCAGGCGAGCACGACGTCCGGGGACTCGCCCTGCCGCTCGCTGCTCGCCCACTCCAGGATGCCGAGTCCGCGCGTGCAGTGGGCGACCGCCTCCGCCATCGTGAGCCACTGGGGCGAGGGCTGCTTTCCGGCGACGACCACGTTGACGTAGTCGACGCTGCGGAGGCAGTGGTCGTAGGTCGAGAGGAGCGTGTTCGCGTCGAAGGGCAGGTAGACGCGCACGACCTCGGGCTTCTTGTTGACGACGTGGTCGATGAAGCCCGGGTCCTGGTGGCTGAAGCCGTTGTGGTCCTGGCGCCAGACGTGGCTCGAGAGCAGGTAGTTGAGGCTCGCGATCGGGCGGCGCCACTCGATGTCGCGGGTGCCGTCCAGCCACTTCGCGTGCTGGTTGAACATCGAGTCGATGATGTGGATGAACGCCTCGTAGCAGGTGAAGAGCCCGTGGCGGCCGGTGAGCAGGTAGCCCTCCAGCCAGCCCTGGCACTGGTGCTCCGAGAGCACCTCCATGACCCGCCCGGCGCGGGCCAGGTGGTCGTCGAGGGGGCTGAGCTCGGCGTCCCACTGCTTGTCGGTGGCGGCGTAGACGGACTGCAGCCGGTTGCTCGCGACCTCGTCCGGCCCGAAGAGGCGGAAGTTGGTCGGGTTGGCGCGGATGACGTCGGCGAGCCATTCGCCGAGCACCTTCGTCGCCTCCGCGACGGTGCCACCCGGCTGCTCGACGACGACCTCGTAGCGGCGGAAGTCGGGCAGGTCGAGGGTCTGCCGCAGCAGCCCGCCGTTCGCGTGCGGGGTCGCGCTCATCCGCAGCTCGCCCTCGGGGGCCAGCGAGCGGACTCGGTCGACCACGCCGCCCTCCTCGGTGAAGAGCTCCTCGGGCCGGTAGGAGCGGAGCCAGTCCTCGAGGAGCCGAGTGTGCGCCTCGGTGTCGCGGGCGTTGGGCAGCGGGACCTGGTGCGAGCGGTAGGTGCCCTCCACCTGGACGCCGTCGATCTCGGTCGGGCAGGTCCAGCCCTTCGGGGTCTTCAGCACGATCATCGGCCAGGCCGGGCGTGAGAGGTCGCCGGCTGCGGCGCGCTCCTTGATCGCCGCGATGCGGTCGAGCACCGTGTCCAGGACGTCGGCGAACCGCTCGTGCACGCGCATCGGGTCCTCGCCGTCGAAGCCGCCCTCGACGAGGAACGGCTCGTGGCCGTACCCGCGGAGGAGGCTGTCGAGCTCCTCCTGCGGGATGCGGGCGAGGACGGTCGGGTTCGCGATCTTCCAGCCGTTGAGGTGCAGGATCGGCAGGACGACGCCGTCGGTGAGCGGGTTCACGAACTTGTTGGAGTGCCAGCTGGTGGCGAGCGGGCCGGTCTCGGCCTCGCCGTCGCCGACGACCGCCGCGACCAGGAGGTCCGGGTTGTCGAAGGCCGCTCCGTACGCGTGGCTCAGCGCGTACCCGAGCTCTCCGCCCTCGTGGATGCTGCCCGGGGTCTCGGGGGCGGCGTGGCTGGGGATGCCCCCGGGGAAGCTGAACTGGCGGAAGAGGCGGCGCAGCCCCTCCTCCGACTCGTCGATGTGCGAGTAGATCTCGCTGTAGGTGCCGTCGAGGTAGGCGTTGGCGACCATGCCCGGTCCGCCGTGGCCGGGGCCGGTGATGTAGAGGGTCGGCTGGCGGCGCTCGCGGATCGCGCGGTTCAGGTGCGCGTAGATCAGGTTGAGGCCGGGGGTGGTGCCCCAGTGGCCGAGCAGGCGGGGCTTGATGTCCTCGCGGCTCAGCGGGGTCTTCAGGAGCGGGTTCGCGAGCAGGTAGATCTGCCCGACCGCGAGGTAGTTCGCGGCGCGCCACCAGGCGTCGACGGTGTCGAGAGTGTCCTGGGTCAGCTCGGCGTCGGCGGGTCGGGCGATCCAGCTGTGCTCGGGGACGGGCAGGAGGGACGGAGCGGGGGAGTCGGCCATGTGCCCACGCTGGCATCCGGACGCCCGGGGCGGAAGGGCCTTGCAGGCCCGGCTCCGGAGGGGGTCAGGCGCGCGGCGTCGCCCGGCGGAGGACCAGCGACCCGACCGCCGTCAGGAGCGCGGCGGGGACGAGGAGCAGAGCGGCGGCTCCGGCGGTGCCCGCGCTCTCGAGGACGTCCGCCACGACCGGCCGGCCCCCGGCGAGAGCGACGACGACGACCACCGCGAGTGCCACCGCTCCGAGGGCGAGGAGGAAGGCCGTCACTCCGCGCTCCCGCCAGCGGAGGAAGACCGCTCCCGCTGCTCCCCCGAGGGCGAAGGCGGCGAGGAGCGAGCAGAGCAGGACGACGAAGCGCTCGTGCCACGGACCGTCGAGGGGGGAGGCGAGGAAGAGAGCGCCGCCCAGCCACCAGCCCCCGGTGGCCTCCTCGATCGCCCCGAGGACCACGACGATCGCCGACCAGAGCACGGACAGTGCCGCGAAGGCGAGGGCGCTGCCGAGGACGTGGTCGCGTCGGGTCGCTCCGTAGCTCAGCGCCAGCCCGAAGGTGGCTGTCGTGGCCTGGATGGAGCCGATGAAGAGGAAGACGACGATCAGCATCCCCGGCCCCACGAGGAGGATGCCCGAGTCGCCGCCGCCCCGCTCGGCCCCGATCCCGCGGAGGACGAGCCACCAGATCACGAGGTTGCCGGCGAGGACGGCGAGCAGGACGAGCAGCGGCCAGCCGAGGACCGTCCCGGGGTGGGCGAGGTGGAGCCTCAGAACGGAGAGGATCCTCCGCGGGGAGGCAAAGCGGCGGGCGGCGGCGGTCATGGTCGGTCCTTCCGGATCGGGGGCGGTGGTGTCAGCTGCTGCGCGGGGTGGCGCGGCGGAGGATCGCCCAGCCCGCGACTCCGGCGATCGCGGTCGGGATGAGCGAGAGGGAGTAGCCGCCCGCGTATCCGACGCTGCCGAAGAAGGAGCCGACGGCGGGCCAGTTCTCGGTGAGCGTGAGGAGGGTGATCACGGCCAGCAGGAGGGCGCCGAGGATCCCGAAGAAGAGCAGCATCCCGCGCTGGCGCCAGCGCACGTAGACCGCCGCCGTCGCCGCTCCGATGAAGAAGAAGAAGAGCAGGGCGCAGAGCACCGCGACGGCCTGCTCGCCCACGGAGTCCCCGCCGAAGTAGATCGAGCGGAAGAAGCTGCCGCCGAAGCCCCAGCCGTCGGTCGCCCGCTCCACGATCCCCAGGACCACGAAGACGCCGGTGTAGAAGACCGAGAGGGCGACGAAGGTGAGGGCCGTGCCGAGGGAGAAGTCGCGGCGGGTGGCGCCGTAGCCGAGGGCGAGGCCGAAGGTGACGTTCACCGACTGGACGGCCACGACCATCATGTAGACGAAGAGGAAGAAGGACGCGCCGGAGTAGGTCATCCCCTCCTGCGCCTCGAGGCGCTCGCCGGAGTCGAGCCCGCGGAGGATCAGCCACCAGACGACCAGGTTGCCCGACAGGATGACGGCCGTGATGATCAGCGGCGTGTAGAGGATGGTGGCGGGGTTCGCGAAGTGCAGGCGGACGATGCTGCCGAGGCGGCCGGCGGCGGTGTCGTGGCGCGCGGGGGCGCCGGTGAGGGCGGTCATTCCGAGGCCTTCCCGGTGGTGAGCTGGACGACGAGCTGCTGGAGGGGGACGGACTCGAGTTCGAGCCCGTGGCGGGCGGCGGAGGCGCGGCCGGCGTCGTCGAGCCGGGGGAGCGTGGCCGAGGCGCGGCTGCCGAGAGCGGAGCGGGCGATGACCTCGCGGCCGGCGGTGAACGACTCGACGGCCTGCCGGGGTCCGATGACCGTCGCCGCGGCACCCCGCAGCTCCTCCGCGTCGCTGTCCACGACGAGGCGGCCCTGGTCGATGACGAGGACGTGCTCGAGCAGGCTGCTGACCTCGTCGATGAGGTGGGTGGAGAGGACGACCGTGCGCGGGTGCTCGGCGAAGTCCTGGAGGAGGCGGTCGTAGAACAGCTGCCGGGCGACGGCGTCCAGCCCCAGGTACGGCTCGTCGAAGAACGTGAGCGGGGCGCGGGAGGCGAGACCGACGATCACTCCGATCGCCGAGAGCTGTCCGCGGGAGAGCTTCTTGATCTTGCGGTCGACCGGGAGGCGGAAGTCCTCGACGAGCTCGCGGGCGAACGCCTCGTCCCAGCCGTCGAAGAACCAGGGAGCGCTGCGCAGGACGTGCTTCACCTTGAAGTCGTCGGGGTACTTCTGGCTCTCCTTGATGAAGCAGGTGCGGGAGAGGACGGCGGCGTTCTCCACCGGCGACTGCCCGAAGACGCGGATCTCGCCCGAGCTGGCGAACTCCTGGCCGGTGAGCAGCGACATCAGCGTCGTCTTGCCCGCGCCGTTGCGGCCGAGGAGGCCGTGGATGCGGTTCTCCTCCAGCGCGAAGCCGATGGCGTCGACGGCGCGCATGCGTCCGTAGTTCTTGGTGAGGTCGTGGACCTCGATGACCGCGCTCATCGCGATCCCCCTTCTGTGATCATGTCGGCGAGCTGCTCGGTGCTGAGGCCGAGCTTGGCGGCCTCGGCGAGCAGCGGAGCGACGAACTGGTCGCGGAACTGCGTGCGGCGCTTCTCGACCAGCCGGTCGCGCGCCCCCTCGGCGACGAACATGCCGATCCCCCTCTTCTTGTAGAGCACCCCGTCGTCGACGAGCAGGTTCACGCCCTTGCCGGCGGTGGCCGGGTTGATGCGGTGGAACGCGGCGAACTCGTTGGTCGACGGGACCTGCGACTCCTCCGGCAGTGCGCCGTCGATGATGTCGTTCTCGATCTGCTCGGCGATCTGCAGGAAGAGCGGGCGGGAGTCGTCCACGCGGGCTCCTTCGGTGCTGGGTTGGGTGGTTAGTTGGTGTTGTAACTAACCATGGAGCCTCGACGAGGCTGTGTCAAGAGGCGGGTGCCGCTCGGTCGGCGCGGGGAGGGCCGAGGCGCGCTTCGCGGGCGCTGTGATGGGGGCCGGTCGGCGCTTCGCGGGCGGCGGGGCCCGGCGGGTACACTGGCTCGGCCAGCCTCTGTAGCTCAATGGAAGAGCGACTCCGTCCTAAGGAGCAGGTTGGGGGTTCGAGTCCCTCCAGGGGCACCACGATCCGCAATCGGGATCAGTCCATCGGACGACCGCCGCTTTCGCTCCGTCTGACGCCACGGTCTGCCGCCCGCTCAGCACTCCGAGCTGTGCTGGTCGAGGCGCCGACGGTTCGAGTCCTCGATGGTCCTGCCCGGGTGGGGACTCCTCGGCGGCAGGGAGGCACGACCGAGGAGCTCCTTCGCGGGTTCGCGGCCGTCCTCGTCCTGAGTCTCTCCGTTCAGCGGAACGCGTTCGCGAAAAGCCGACTCGCGGGATTCAGCGCGCTGCTCGCGATAGCCGGTCGCATGGCGGCCGTCCGCAGGCGGTCGCTGTCGGAATTCGAGAACCCCTTCCTCGGCTGGATGTGGCGGGCCGTCCTCCGCCCGCGGTGCGTGCGCGAGCTCCTCGATCAGGCGAGGGCGGAGAGAACATCTTGGAGCGACGCCCACCGCCCGACCGCTCACGGCCTTCTGAGGGCGTCTCGCGGGCCTTCGCTCAGGCGGCGCCGCCATGATCGAGGCTGGTACTCGACGGAAGGTTCTCTGTGAGCATGTTCAAGCGCGTTCTCGGCATGGCGTCGAAGGCGCTCGATTCGAAGAGCGGCTCGGGGTCGTCCTCGAGCGGGACGACCGATTGGCGCGACATGGTGCGCTCCGCCGCCGACAAGGTGACGGGCGACTCGCGGAGCGGGCAGGCCCAGCCGCCCCAGCAGTACGGGTCGCCGCAGCGACCCTCCGCGCGACCCCAGGACGCCCGGCCCGGGCAGCAGCCGGTGGTCACGCAGGAGGACCGCGCAGCGATCGCGCGCTACGACTACCTCCTCCGCACCGCCGACCCGGAGCAGCTCGAGCAGGTGCACCGCGACGCGTTCGCGAAGCTGTCGCCGGCGCAGCGCGCCCAGGTCGAGGCGCGGCTCCGCGACGAGCTGCCCGCGAACGAGCAGCCTCGGTCCTCCGCACCGGACGACCTGGCGCGCGCGGCGACGCGCGGCGAGGCGAACGACCCGGGGTTCCTCAAGAAGATGTTCTCGAAGCCGGGGACCCGCGGCGCCCTCGCGGGTGCTGGCGTCGGAGCGGCGGCGGGCATCGGGCTCGGCGCGGCGGGCGGATTGCTCGCGGCGGTCGCGGGCGGTGCCGTGATCAGCAGCGTCGCCGGTCCGCTGCTCGCGCAGGCGTCCGGCCTCGGCGTGGACTTCGAGAACCTGGCCGGCGGGTTCGGCGATCTGGGCGACTTCGGCGACATCACGGGCGGCGCGGGAGAGTTCGTCTCCGGTGCGGGTGAGCACGTGTCCGGGCTGGGGGAGCAGGTGTCGGAGTTCGGCTCCGACTTCCAGCTGCCGGGGCTCGGCGACCTCGGGAACCTCTTCGACCGCTAGACGGACGGGACCGGAGCGCGCCTGCGGAGGAGCGGCGACGCGATCGCGAGTGCCGCGCCGACGACGAGCAGCACGGCCCCCACGATCGCGACGGCGGTCGTCGACCAGTCGGGGAGGTCGACCACCGTCGTGCCGTCGAGCAGCGTCCATTCGCAGGCCGCGCCCAGCGGCCACCACGACCAGAAGCCGCGGACCAGGTCGCCTGCCTCGGGCGGGACGCCACCCAGGCTGACGCTGCACACGTAGTCGAAGCCCTGACGGTCGATGTTCGCGTACTGCAGCGGCACGAGCGCGAGGGCCGCGAGTCCGGCGACGGCGAGGACGAGGCCGGCGAGCAGGGCGAGACGCGCGGCGGTCAGGCGCTTCCTCGCCGGCGTCGAGGCGGGGGCGGGCGGCGTCTCGGTCATCGTCCGATGGTGGCACGCGTTCGTGGGGAGCAGGCGTGTGCCCGGGATCGGCGCCGAACAGCGCGGAGGCACGGGGCGGATGCGTCGGAGCCGCTCCTCGACCGCAGGCGCCACGGACGTCGGCCGACACAGCGGCGACGGGGAGCCCTCGGCGTCGTACCCTCGACTGCATGGGGTTCGTCTTCTCGCTGGTGATCATCGTCCTGACCGTGCTCGCGCTGGTCGACGTCGTACGGCAGCCGGACAACGTCATCAAGAACCTGCCCAAGATCGTGTGGATCCTGCTGATCTTCTTCCTCCCGCTCATCGGCGTCTCGCTGTGGTTCCTGCTCGGGCACGACTGGAAGCGCGGCGACGGCGGATCCTTCGTGCCGGGCGGCCGAGTGCCCCGCCGCCGGAAGCAGGCGCCGCCGACGGTGGTGGTGCGGCCCGCTCCGAAGAGCACCGAGGAGCAGCTCGCCGACCTCGAGCGCGAGGAGGCGCACTACGCGCGGCTCGCGGAGGAGCAGCGTCGCCGCCGCGAGGGGGAGCGGCCGCTCGACGCGTGAGCGGCCGCTCCGGAGGCCGCTACTTCGAGAAGGTCGACGCCGTCCACTGGATCGAGGCGATCTTCGCCTGGCCCGCGACGCTCGGGTGGAAGTAGTCGGTGGTCCCGATCAGGCCCTTGGTGACGGGGGTCGCGGTGAGCGCTCCTCCGTCCCAGTCGCAGAGCTGACCGGCGGCGCTGCACGCCGTCTGCAGCGCGGTGTTGTACTGCGTCGTCCGCGTCTTCGCGGCAGCGGCGGAGGCCGCCGCGGCGGTGCTGCTGAGCCTGCGGCCGGTGGAGCTGACGCCGCGCGTGGTCCGGCAGAGGTCGCCGCCCGCCCAGACGAGCGCGCCGACTCCGGTCTTCACGACCGACCACTCGGAGGCCACGTTCGGCATCGACGAGAGGACGATGCGGGCGGAGGGCCACGTGGTGCGGATCTTCGTGATCGCGGCGGAGGCTCCGGTGCGGAACGTGCTCGCCGGGGTCATCGTGTAGCCGTCGGAGGCGACGCGGTTGTCGGGCGAGCAGAGGTCGTTGCCGCCGATGAGCAGGGTGACGACGTCCGGCCGCACGCCGGCGGCGACCGCGGCGTCGATCCGCGAGGGGACCTGCGCGACGACGTCGCCGGTGGTGGCGAAGTTCGCGGTCGTGACGGTGGTGCCGGGGAGCGCGGTCCGCAAGCGGGAGGCGAAGGAGTTCACCGAGGAGCTGGTGCCGGTGGACCAGTTGTTGCGGGGGCAGTCCGCGAAGGAGCCGCAGGTCCCGTAGGCCTGGGTGATGGAGTCGCCGAGGCTCAGCACCGAGAGGGTGGCGGGAGTGGCGGCGGCGGCGGCCTGCGCCGGGAGCAGCGCGGCGGCGAGGGCGAGCGCGGCTCCGACGGCGAGGGCGCGGACGCGGCGGCTCGGGGTCGGCGGGCGGGAGAGGGAGAGGCTCATGGGGGACCGTTCTCGAGGGGGAGGACGGTGGGGGAACCGTCGGTGCTGACGCTAGGGGAGCGGCGCCCCGGATGACCCCGAACGGGTGACCCCAGAACGGGCCGGATGTGCGCGACGGCAGCGGATCCGGTCGTCCGGCGGGCGGAACCGTCTGGAAGGCGAGCGTCCTCTCAGCCGCCTGCCACCGGCACGATCCGCAGCCGGCTCATCGCCCAGACCAGCGCCCCCGACGCGAGGAACGCGACCGCGATCACGACGACGAACACCGACACCTGCCCGTACCCGGTCGCGGGATCCAGGAACGGATAGGGCACCCAGCCGTCCGTCGCTCCGCGGATCAGCACCACGACGAGCCAGACGATCGGGTAGACCACGACCAGCCAGAGCCTGCGCCACGGCAGCGGAGGGCGATCCGCGAGCAGCAGCCAGTCGAGCAGTCCGTAGACGGGGAACAGCACATGCATGACGGTGTTGGCCCACGGCAGCGCCACTCCGCCCGCCACATCGGTGAGGAGGGTGTTGTAGACGAGGCCGACGACGATGATGTACCCGGTGAAGGCACCCCGCACCAGTAGGAGCCCGCCGGGCGCGGGACGGCGGCGGAGCGCGAGCACGGCGGTGGCTCCGAGCACGACGGCCAGCACGATGTTGCTCTGGATGGTGAAGAAGCCGAAGAAGTTGAACGGGTTCAGCGGCGTCCGAGAGGCGGTGTCGACGGCCGTCGCGATCACGGCCACCAGAACGGCGGCGGCCACGAGGAGGCGGAGGAGCGCGACCGGCACGCGGGCCGACTCCGCCCGGGAGGAGGGAGCGGGCGGCGTCATCGCTCGAGCGTAGCGCCGGAGCGCCTACCCTGTCCCCGTGCTCACGATCGGTGTCGACCTCGCTGCGGAGCCGGTGCGCACCGCTCTCGCCGCCCTCGAGTTCTCCGGCGGCCGGGCCGTCGTCCGCTCGCTCGTACTCGGCGCCGAGGACGCGACGATCGTCGAGGCGTCACGGGACGCGGCGGTCATCGGGATCGACTGCGCGTTCGGCTGGCCGGTGGAGTTCGCGGCGTTCGTCTCCGCGCACACGCGACGGGAGGTCTCGCCGCGGACGCTCGCGGGACGCGACTGGCGCCGCCGCCTCGCGTACCGCGAGACGGACCGGGTGGCGCGCGAGGTCACCGGCCGCTGGCCGCTCAGCGTCTCGACCGACCGGCTCGGGATGACCGCGATGCGCTGCGCGGAGCTGCTCGACGCCTTCGCCGCGAGCGGGGAGGACGTCGACCGCTCCGGGCGCGGACGGCTCGTCGAGGCGTACCCGGCGGCGGCGCTGCGGCTCTGGGGAGTGGACACCACGGGGTACAAGACGCGACCGGAGGCCGTGGCGCTCGCCGCGGAGTCGTTGCGACGGGCCGCACCCTGGCTCGATGTGCCGGCGCCCGCGCTCGCGCTGATGAGCCGCTCCGACGACGCGTTCGACGCCGTCGTCGCCGCTCTCAACGCCCGCGCCCACGCCCTGGGCGCGACCCTGCCGGTGCCTCCCGAACTGCAGGAAGCGGCGGAGGCCGAGGGGTGGATCGCGGTCCCGACCGGATCGCTCGCGGAGCTCGCGGGCTGATCCGAACCGTTCCGACGGGTGTTCGCTCAGGCCGGGATCTTGGCCCCCAGCAGGCCGGCGGCGACCTCGGCGGCCCGCTCGGCCTCCTCGACGGTCGAGAAGGGTCCGGTGGGGACGAGGGAGGGCGCGGTGGTCAGTCGGGCGTCGATCTCGAGTCGGAACCGGGGCAGCTCCGCCCCGGGAACGACGACGATCCTGACTCCGTTCCGGCTCCATCGCGCGGGTTGGATAGAAGAAATCTGTGTCATGGTGCTCTCCGCTTTCGCGATCATCCGCACGGGTGGCTGACGCCTCGACCGTGCACGCTTCACGCTACGTCCGGTGCCCGTCTCTCCGAACGGGCTTGACCTCTCAGGCTCGTCGGGCGTAGCGGGTCACTGCAGTCGGTCGAGGGTGTCGCTGATCCGTCGCAGGCACTCGATGAGGACCGACACCTGCGCGGAGTCCAGGTCGGCGAGCACCTCGCCCTCAGCGGCGACGAGATTCCGCATCGCCTCGTCGACCCGCTTCGTGCCCCGGGGGGTGAGCGAGACGATCTTGCTGCGCGAGTCGGCGGCGTTCTGCTCGCGGACCACGAGCCCGCGGGCCCCGAGGCGGTCGACGCGGCTGGCGAGGTTGCCGCTGGACAACGCGAGGTGCGTGGCCAGGGCAGAGGGCGTCATCCCGCCCTCCCCGCGCTGCCGCAGCAGCGAGAGGAGCTCGAACTCCCACGGGGCGAGATCGCTGACGGCGAAGGACTGCCGCCGCACCTCCTGCACGCGCGGGCTGAGCCGGCGGAGGCGGGAGACGACGTCCAGAGGCGCGAAATCGAGGTCGGGCAGTGCCCCGGCCCACGCGTCGATCACCAGATCGACATCGTCGTCTTCGCGCATGCCCCGATTATCCCCGCACGGCGCGGGCGCCGACGACGGGTGGTCCGGGGAGGCGGGCGGGCCTAGCCTGTGCGGACGACGGGCGAGCCGGTCAGGCGCGGGCGGCCCGGACGTAGGCGACGATCGCGTTGGCGTGGCCGTGGCCCAGGCCGTGCTCGGTCTTCAGCCAGGTGACGACCTGCATGTGCGGCTCGGAGCGCAGACGCTCGTCGGCGAGGTCGAGCCAGTCCTGGACGGGACGGCCGTAGGTCTTCTCGATGCTCGGGAAGTACGAGGCCGGTCCCTTCGGCTTCGCGCCGTCGGCGGGCGGTTCGGGAGCGAGCACGCGGTCGGTCATGCGGTCACGATAGCGAGCCGCGGTCAGGTCGTGTAGGCCGAGGGGTCGAACCGGCCGAGCTCCTCGCGGAAGGCGAAGGCGAAGTCGGGCCAGAGCAGCGTGAGTCGCCGGTTGTCGTCCAGGTACCAGCTCTCGCAGCCGCCGTTGGTCCAGACGGTGTCGGCGCTGAGGGCGTCGAGGCGGGCGACGGAGGCGGCCTCGGCCTCGGCGGTGACCTCGAGCCGGTCGGCGCCGGAGACCGCGAGGTGGTCGAGCGCGGCGAGCACGTAGGCGATCTGCGTCTCGATCATGTGCACCGCGGAGTTGTGGCCGAGGCTCGCGTTGGGGCCGTTGACGACGAAGAGGCTCGGGAAGCCGTGGACCGCGGTCGACTCGTACGCGACCATGCCGTCGGCCCAGCGGTCGGCGAGGAGGACGCCGCCGCGGCCGCGGATGCGCCGGGCGAAGGGCGGCCGCGTGGAGTGGAAGCCGGTCGCGAAGACGAGCACGTCGACCCTGTGCGGGACGCCGTCGTCGCCGAGCGCGGCGCCCTCCTCGAGGCGCCGGAGCGGACCGGGGACGACGCGGACGTGCGGCTGCGCGAGAGCGGGGTAGTAGTCGTCCGAGAGGAGCACGCGCTTGCAGCCGATCTCGTAGTCCGGAGTCAGCACGGCGCGGAGCGCGGGATCGATGATCTGCGCCTCGAGGTGGCCGAGCGCCTCCGCCCGCAGCCGGTCGATGGCCTCGGGCACGGCGACGCGGCCGGCGAAGCCGAGCTCGGCGCGCCAGAACAGCTCCTCGCGGAGCCTCGCTAGGGCCCCGGGCGCGCGGGAGAGGGCTCGGCGCTCCTCCGGCGGGTACGGGCGGTTCCGGCGGGGGACGACGTACGGGGCCGAGCGCTGGAAGAGCACCACCTCGGCGGCGCGCTCGGCGAGGTGCGGCACGATCTGCACGGCGGAGGCTCCCGAGCCGACGATGCCGATGCGCTTCCCGTCGAGATCGACGTCGTCCCGCCAGCGTGCGGAGTGGAAGGCGGGACCCGCGAACGAATCCAGGCCCGGGACGGCCGGGAGGCGGGGCTCGGAGAGGCGCCCCGCGCAGACGAGGAGGACCGCGGCGGAGTAGTCGCCCCGGGAGGTGCGCACCCGCCAGCGGTGCGCCTCCTCGTCGAAGACCGCCTCGAGCACCTCGGTCCCCAGCCGGAGCCGCGGCGCCAGGCCCTCCTTCTCGACGACGCGCTCGAGGTAGGCCTGGATCTCGGCCCCGGGGGCGTAGAACGCCGACCAGTCGGCCTCCGGGGCGAAGGAGTAGGAGTAGAGGTGCGAGGGGATGTCGCAGGAGACCCCGGGGTAGACGTTGTCCCGCCAGGTCCCGCCGATCCGCTCGGCGCGCTCCAGCACGACGAACGAGGTCCCGCCGCGGCGCTCCAGGCGGACCGCGGCTCCGAGGCCGGCGAACCCGGCGCCGATCACGACGACGTCGACGTCCATCAGACCGTCGTCCTCGCCAGGACGCTGCCCGCCGGGTCGCGGTGCGGATCGGCGAGGAAGTGCTCGAGGACGGCGAGGAGCTCGGCGGGCCGCTCGGCGAGCACCGCGTGACCGGAGTCGAGGACGGCGTAGCGGGCGTCGTCGATCGCGCCGAGCAGGGCCTCGGCGCCCTCGACTCCTGCGACGGCATCGGCGGAGCAGCCGACCACGAGGGCGGGAACCCGGCAGTCCATAGCGGCCGCAGCGACGTCGGCCCGTGCGGAGGCGGCGAGCATCCTGGCGGCGTCGGCGCCCCACGGGGAGGAGGCGGTGGCCGAGCGGACGGCGAGGAGCCGAGCGGCCTCCTCCTGCGCGTCGGGCGGCAGCATCGGCCAGAGGCGCGCCGTGCGGAGGAGGCGCTCCGTCGGGCGCAGCCATCCGGCCACGAGGGCGAGGGCGCGCACCCGCCGATCGCCCGCGGCGAGGGCCACGGCGGCTCCGAGCGAGTGGCCGATCAGGACGGCCTCCTCGGCGCCGAGCGCGTCCAGGGAGGCGCGGACCGCGGCGGGTCCGTCGCGCCAGGGGTCGCCGAGATCGGCGAGCTCGAGCGCGGCGACGCGGTGGCGCCGCGCCAGCATCGGCAGCAGCAGCCCGGTGTCGCTCCGCGCGCCCCGGCCGACGCCGGTCAGCAGCAGGACCGCGCGCGGGCTCTCGGCGCCCGCGGTCAGGAGCCGCACGGTGGCGCTGTCCGACTCGATCCGCTCCTCCCGGACCAGATCGGCCTGGCGCCGCAGGTACTCGGAGCGGGTCATGACGCCCGGCGGGTCCCGTGGACCGGGAGGCGCATCCGCTGCGGACCCGCCGCTGCGACGGGCTCCGCCCGCAGCGCCCTCTCCGGCGCGACCACGCCGTACGTCGTGGTGCGCTGGCGCCAGCCGCGGCCGATCTCGCCGCTCAGCCGGGCGACGGTCGCGATGTCGAGCGAGCGGTAGGCCTCCGCTCCGGCCTCGGGCCGCAGGGCGCCGTCGAGCAGCAGGCCGCCGAGGTCGTCCGCCCCGCCGCGGAGGAGGACCTGCGCCGCGTGCAGTCCGAGCTTGGTCCAGGCGGTCTGCACGTGGGCGATCCGGCCGTGGAGGACGAGCCGTGCGACGGCGTGCACGGCGCGGGTCTCGCGGAGGGTCGGCCCGCCCCGGCTCGCGCGCACCACGGCGGGAGGCGCCTCCGCCGGGACGAAGGGCATCGCGATGAACTCGGTGAAGCCGCCCGTCTCGTCCTGGATCGCCGCGAGCGTGCGCAGGTGCGCGAGCTGCTGCTCGGGGGTCTCGACGTGTCCGTAGACCATGGTCGAGGTGGAGCGGAGGCCGCTGCGGTGCGCGGCCGTGATCGCCTCCCGCCACTCGGCCACGGTCGGGTCCGTCCCCTCGCTCAGGACGGCGCGGACGTCGTCGTCGAGGATGCGGGCGGCGGTCCCCGGGACGGAGTCCACGCCGGCCTCGCGCAGAGCGTCGAGCATCTCGGGCAGGGTTCGGGCCGTGCGCCGGGCGACCTCGAGGATCTCGCCGGGCCGGTAGGCGTGCAGGTGCAGCGAGGGCTGCCGCTGCTTCAGCGTGCGGACGATCAGCAGCAGATCGTCGCCCGGGTGCTCCGGTCCGATCGCGCCCTGGAGGCAGAGCTCGGTGGCGCCGAGCGCGACCGCCTCGTCGGCGAGCTCCTCCAGCCGCTCGACGGTCAGCCCGCCGGCTCCCCAGAGGGAGGTGTCGATGTTGCGGTTGACGACAACCGAGACCTCGTCGCCGGCGGCGTCGTGCCGCAGGTCGTCCGCCAGAGCGGAGAGGGCGTCGAGGTCGTCGCCGTCGGCTGCGAGCAGGGCGAGGTAGTCGGCGTCCTCGAGACCGGCGGGGTCGGTCTCCGCCCGGGCGAGCACGGCGCCGAGGGCGGGCGCGACCGGTCGGGGCAGGGCGTCGAGCGAGTCGCGGTAGGGCCGGGGGAGGACCGCTGCCGCCTCGTCGGCGAGCCAGGTCCCGCGGTCGGCGAGCGCCTCGACGTAGGGAGCGACACGCGGATCGATCCAGGTGGCCGAGTCGCGGAGGTACTGCGGGTGGGCGGTCAGCCGCTCGTGCAGCCGGTAGCCGGCCGCCGCGGTGAGCCGCGCGAGGTCGTCGATGTTCGGCCAGGGGCGCTCCGGATTCACGTGATCCGCCGTGAGCGGGCTGACACCGCCCCAGTCGTCGACCCCGGCGCGCAGCAGCAGCCCGAGCTCCTGCTCGTCGGTGAGGTTCGGCGGCGCTTGGATCGTCGCCTCGGCGCCCAGCACGAGGCGCGCGACCGCGACGTTGGCCACGTACTCCTGCAGCTCGAGGTCGACCTCGTTCTGCATGGCCGTCCGCGGCTTCGCGCGGAAGTTCTGAACGATGCACTCCTGCACGTGGCCCCACCGCTCGTGGGACTCGCGGATCGCGAAGAGGGCGTCCGCCCGCTCCGCCGCGTTCTCGCCGATGCCCAGCAGCACGCCGGTGGTGAAGGGGATGCGGCTGCGTCCCGCGTCCTCGAGCACGCGCAGGCGCAGCGCCGGGTCCTTGTCCGGGGAGCCGTAGTGCACACCGCCCTTCTCGGACCAGAGGCGCTCGGCGGTCGTCTCGAGCATCATGCCCATCGAGGGCGCGACCGGGCGGAGCCGCTGCAGCTCGGCCCACGACATCACGCCGGGGTTCAGGTGCGTGACAATGCCCGTCTCGCTCATCACCAGGACGGCCATCGCGCGCACGTACTCGAGCGTCGAGGCGTAGCCGTGCTCGGCGAGCCAGGCGCGGGCGATCGGCCACCGGTCCTCCGGGCGGTCGCCGAGCGTGAACAGGGCCTCCTTGCAGCCGAGCGCGGCACCGGCGCGGGCGACCTCGAGGATCTCCTCCGGCTCCATGAAGGTCGACTCGCGCTTGGCCGCGAGCCCGCCCGGTGTCTCCACGAAGACGCAGTAGTGGCACCGGTCGCGGCAGAGCTTGGTCAGCGGGACGAAGACCTTCCGCGAGTAGGTGACGACGCCGGGCCGTCCGCGGCGGGCGAGTCCGTCGTCGCGCAGGCGGCCGGCGGCCTCCAGCAGCAGGTCGAGGTCGTCGCCGCGCGCGCCGAGGAGCTCCTCGGCTCTCTCGCGCGTCAGCGCCTCGCCGCGGTCGAGCCGGGCGAGCAGGGTGGCCGTGGTCATGCGGGAGCGGCCCTTCCGAAGGGGGTCGTGGCGGAGGCGGGAGGTCAGAGCGCGCGCAGCCGCGGCGCGAGGTCGCGCTCGAAGGCGTCGAAGAAGCGCTGCTGGTCGTCGCCCGGGGCGTGGAAGACCAGGTGGGTGAAGCCCGCGTCGACGTAGGGCTTGATCTGCGCGACCGTCTCCTCGGGGTCGGAGCCGACGATCCAGCGCTTCGCGACCTGCTCGATCGGCAGCTCGTCGGCGGCGCGCTCCATGTCGACCGGATCGGTCAGCGAGTGCTTCTGCTCCGGCGACAGCGAGAGCGGCGCCCAGAAGCGCGTGTTCTCGAGCGCGAGCGCCGGATCGGGATCGTAGGAGAGCTTGATCTCGATCATGCGGTCGATGGTCGAGGAGTCGCGATCGGCCGCCGCGGCGCCCTCCTCGACGGCGGGGAGCAGCTTCTCGGTGTAGAGCTCCATGCCCTTGCCCGACGTGCAGATGAAGCCGTCGCCCGCCCGGCCGGCGTACTTGGCGACGACGGGGCCGCCCGCCGCGATGTAGACCGGCACGCCGCTCTCGGGCTTGTCGTAGATCGACGCCTCGTGCGTGGAGTAGTACTCGCCGTCGAAGGTGACGCGGTCGCCCGCCCACAGCGCGCGCATCAGCCGCACGGCCTCGCGCAGGCGGGCGAAGCGCTCCTTGAAGTCGGGCCAGGTCTGCTCGCCCGCGCCCTGATAGCCGGTGGCGACCTCGTTCAGCGCCTCGCCGGTGCCGACGCCGAGCATGATCCGCTCGGGGTAGAGCACGCCGAGCGTGCCGAACGCCTGGGCGATGACGGCGGGGTTGTAGCGGTAGTGCGGGGTCATCACGGAGGTGCCGAGGGTGATGGTGGCGGTGCGCTCACCGGCCGCGGCGAGCCAGGCGAGGGAGAACGGCGCGTGCCCGCCCGTGTGCCGCCACGGCTGGAAGTGGTCCGAGACGACCGCGGTCTCGAAGCCGTGCCGCTCGGCGCCGACCGCGAGCTCGACGAGCTCCCGGGCGCCGAACTGCTCCGCCGATGCCTTGTACCCGAGCGTGATCGTCATCTGCAGCCTTCGTGAGAGGTGGGACGGCTCCCGGAGCGGGAGCGGCCCCTCCATTCTGCGCCTGCCGCGGCGCCCGGCGGGACGGGTGGACGCACCCGGGGGAGGCGTGCCCCGATCCCGCGCTGGGGAGGAGCGTCAGGCCGGCGGAGCGGCGATGTTCACCATCCAGCCGACGCCGTAGCGGTCGACCAGCATCCCGAAGCGGTCGCCCCAGGGCGAGGCGACCAGCGGCTCGACGACCGTGCCGCCCTCGGCCAGGCCGTCCCAGTAGCCGCTCAGCTCGGCGTCGTCGTCGCCGAAGAGCGCGATCGTGATGCGGGCGCCGCTCTCGGCCGGGCTCGAGGAGGGGGAGTCGGAGCCCATCAGGATCATCCCGCTCGGCGTGACGAGCTGGGCGTGCATGATCCGGTCCTGGTCGGCCGGATCCGCGCTCATCCCGAAGTCGCCGAAACGGCTGGAGCTGAGCTCGCCGCCGAGGACGTCCCGGTAGAACTCCATCGCCTCCTGCGCGGAGCCGTCGAAGCCGATGTAGGGGCTCAGTGAAGTGGGCACGGCACGCCTTTCCGTCGAGGTGCGCCCAGTATCTCCGCGTCCCGACGCGAGCACCAGGGGCGTCCTGCAGAAGGTCCGCCCCCGGTCCTCAGAGCTCGTCGCGGGTGGGCGGGTTCGCGCCGGAGCGGGAGGTCGTGATGCCGGCGACGTGCGCGGCGTGGCGGCCGATCGCGTGCAGGGCGGGGCCGTCGAGCAGCATCCCGTTCGCGGCGCCGAGGCCCTGGCGGAACGCCTCGTCGAGGATCGCGCCCATCGCGGAGTCGCCGGCGCCGATCGTGTCCGCCACCACGATCCGGGCGGCGGGCACGGTCACCCGCGTGACGGCCGAGGCCAGCAGCAGTCCCTCCGCGCCGCGGGTGACGACCGCGAGCTGCGACCCGAGGGAGAGCAGCCTGCTGAGGACCTCGTCGAGCTGCATCGTCGGGTAGAGCCACTCCGCGTCCTCGTCGCTGAGCTTCACGACCTCGCACGCGGCGGCGATCCGCTCGAAGCGCGCGAGCGCCTCGGCGTGCGCGCCGACCAGAGCCGGACGGATGTTCGCGTCGACGCTCGCCGTCACTCCGGCGGGCAGAGCCTCGAGGAGCCCGAGCACGGCGGATCCGCCCGGCTCGAGGAAGATCGCGATGGAGCCGGTGTGGACGTGGGAGGCGCCCTCCGGGTCCGCCGCCGGCGGGTTCCAGGAGAGGTCGAAGACGTAGCGGGCCGACCCGTCCGCGGCGAGGACCGCCCGAGCGGTGCTGGTGCGCTCCGAGTCGCCGTGCCGGACCTCCACTCCGGAGGCCTCGAGGTGGGCGCTGATGCGGCGGCCGCGCTCGTCGTCGGCGATGTCGGTGACGAGGGTCGCGGGTCGCCCGAGTCGGGCGAGCGTGAGGGCGACGTTGGCCGGGGAGCCGCCGACGTGCTCCGTGGCGCTGCCGTCGCGCTCGACGATGTCGATCAGCGCCTCGCCGATGACCAGGGTGCGGGAAGCCGGGCTGACGCGCTCGTCGGTGGAGGACATGCCGACATCATGCCGGGTGACGGGGTCTCCCCGCGACGCGCGGGGCCGACCGGCGGAAGCGGCTCGCGTCCCGCCCGCGGTCTCAGCCCCGGTCGCGCAGGTCCGCCAGCACCGCGTCCACGGTCGTGATCTCGATCAGCGGCGCGTACAGGGACATGGCGTCGAGCGCGCGCTGGTGGTCGGCCTCGGAGGCGCCCGCGCAGGCGTCCGCGGCGACCCTGACCCGCACTCCGGCGTCCGCGGCCGCCAGCGCCGTCGAGAGCACGCAGCAGTCGGTCGAGACGCCGGTGAGCACGAGCTCGCGGGAGTCGTCGAGCTCGGCCTCGAGCTCGGGCCCCCACTTGCCGAAGGTCGTGGCGGTGATCGTGCGATGGCCCTCGAACCCGGCCACGAGCTCGTAGAGCCGGTCGCTCTCGGGGACGAGCGCGAACGGCCATTCGCGGTAGTAGGGGATCCACGCGCCGGCGGGCCGCTCCGGGGCGACGAAGCGGGTGGTCACGACCCGCTCGCCGAACGCCGGGAGGAGCCGGCGGGTCCCCTCGGCCGCGCGCTCGAATCCGCCGGATCCCCACGGCGACTCGGCGTCGGCGAAGACGTGCTGCAGGTCGATCGCGACGAGCAGGCTCACGCCGAGGCCTCCTGGCGGCGGACGGCCCCGCGCGAGAGCGCGAGCGTCCCTGCGAAGCCGATCACGAGCGCCACGAGGACGCCGAGATTGGCGCCGGCCCAGTCGCCTCCTCGGCCGCCGAGCGGGCCGAGGAGGTAGCCCTCCCACTCGAACCCGGGGGAGTAGTTGACCACCAGGCCCCAGCCGACGACCGCGCCGATCAGCACGAGGGCCACGGGGACCGCCGAGACGCTGCCGTAGCGGCCGCGGGAGTCGTACAGAGCCTCCTGGTCGTAGTCGCGCCGACGGAGGAGGAGGTCCGCGAGGAAGACGCCGAGCCAGGCCGCGATCGGCACGCCGAGGGTGATCAGGAAGCCCTGGAACGGGCCGAGGAAGTCGCCCGCGACGAACACGACGTAGACCGCTCCGAGGACCATCAGCACGCCGTCGATCCCGGCGGCCACCGGCCGCGAGACCTTGAGCCCCGTGCTGAGCAGCGCCAGGCCCGAGGAGTAGATGTCCATCACGGCCCCGCCGATCAGGCCGAGCAGCGCGACGACGATGAAGGGGAGCAGGAACCAGGTCGGCAGGATCCCGGCGAGCGCTCCGATCGGGTCCGCGGCGATCGCGTCCGAGAGCTCCTGCGAGGAGCCGGCCAGCAGCAGGCCGACGACCACCAGCACGACGGGCGCGACCGCTCCGCCGATCGTCGTCCACGCGATCACTCCGCTCGTGCGGGCACCGCGGGGGAGGTAGCGGGAGTAGTCGGCCGCGGCGTTCACCCAGCCCAGCCCGAAGCCGGTCATCATGAACACGAGCCCGCCGATGACCGCGGCGGCCGAGCCCGCGGGCAGGGCGCCGACGGCGGCGAGGTCGATCCGGTCGAGGACGAGCACGACGTAGACCACGGTCAGCACGGCGGTCGCGACGGTGATCGCGAGCTGGAGCCGCATGATCAGGCGGAAGCCCGCGATCCCGGCGATCACGATGAGCGCGGCGACCACGATCAGCGCGACCACCTTGGTGAGCACGCCCCCGTCCCAGCCGAACTCCTCGAACACCGTCGCCGTCGCGAGCACCGCGAGGGAGGCCAGCACCGTCTCCCAGCCCACCGTGAGCAGCCAGGAGATCACCGAGACGAGGCGGTTGCCGTCGACCCCGAAGGCCGCCCGGCTGAGCACCATCGTCGGGGCGGAGCCGCGCTTGCCGGCGACGGCGACCAGACCGCAGAAGAGGAACGAGACGACGATCCCGATCACGCTGACGAGCGTCGCCTGCCCGAAGGAGAGGCCGAAGCCGAGGAGGAAGGAGCCGTAGCTCAGCCCGAGCACGGACACGTTCGCGGCGAACCACGGCCAGAACAGGTCGCGAGGGCGGCCGTGCCGCTCCGACTCCTGGATCGTGTCGAGGCCGTTGAGCTCGATGCCGCTTGCGGGGCGGGTGCTCGGACGATCGGGGGAGGTCATCGCGTCCTCGTTCTCACGGGTGCCGGCCCTGCGCCGGAGCTGTGACGAACCTACAGCGCCCCGCGCTCGAACAGCAGCCGGAGCGATTCGAGGTCGTCCGCGACCCGCGCGCAGTCCTCGTCCCAGTCGTCGAGGCTCATCCCGGGGCGCCGCCGCACGGTGAAGGCCACCTCGGCGCCGTTCCCGTTCACGAGCACCCGGAGCGGATTGTCCACCACCGTCCCGTCGGGGAGCGTGACCTCGTGGTCCGCGACGCCGAACGGGTTCTGCGGGGCGAAGCGCACCTCGACCCGGCCCATCGGCGAGTCGGCGAACCAGCGTCCGTCGACCTGCTCGAGCGCGGAGGAGGCGAGGCCCGCGGCCCACCGCGGGAGGTTCGCCGGGTCGGAGACGAAGGCGTACACCTCCGCGGCCGGAGCCTCGATCACGACGCCCACGGGGCGCGATTCGTACAGGGTCATCCGCTCGTCCTTCCTCTGCAGCCGGTCAGTGCTCGTCGCCGAAGCTGGCGACCAGCAGCGCGGCGAGCGCCGTCCGCTCCAGCATGCCCTCGATGCCGATCGCCTCGCTGCGCGCGTGCGCCCCCTCGCCCGGGGCGCCGAGCCCGTCGAGGACCGGCAGGCCCAGCGCGGCGACGAGGTTGCCGTCGCTCGCCCCGCCGACCGCGATCTCGCGGAGGGGGACGTCGATCCGCTTCGCGACCCGCTCGGCCCTGCGGTAGAGCGCGGCGACGGAGGCGGTCCGCTCGAAGACGGGCCGCTCCCAGGAGCCGCGCACCTCCAGCCGGATGCGCGGGTCGGCGGCGGCGAGCGCGTCGAGCTCGGCCTCGACGCGCGCGGCCTCGGCGGATCCGCGGATCCGCGCCTCCAGCTCCAGGCGCACGCGGGCCGTCGTCACGTTGACCCGCGAGCCGCCGGAGACCACTCCGATGTTGACCGAGGTGCCCTCCTCCTCCCGCGCGATCGCCAGCACCCGCGGGATCAGCGAGCCGAGCTCGTGGATCGCGCTCGCCCCCTTCTCCGGCTCGACCCCGGCGTGCGCCTCGACCCCGACCACGTCGATCACGAAGCGCCCGATGCCCTTGCGCGCCGTCTTGACCGCGTCGCCGATCGCGCCCTCGAACACCAGGACCGCGTCGGCGCCCGCGCACTGCCGCTCCAGGAACGGGCGGGAGGCGGCGCTGCCGATCTCCTCGTCCCCGCTCATCACCAGGCGGACGGCCGGATGCGGGACGCCGGCGTGGCGGAGCGCGGCCACCAGCCACACCATCTGCACCAGCCCGGCCTTCATGTCGTAGCTGCCCGGTCCGCTCAGGCGGTCGCCGTCGACGGCGAAGGGCCAGGAGCGGGTCGTGCCCAGGGGCCACACCGTGTCGTAGTGGCCGAGCAGCGCCACGAACGGACGCGTGCCGCGGTGCGGTCTCGCGCCGCCGCTCGCCGGGACGGTCCAGCTGGTCGCGGTCGGCGCGTCCTGCGCACGCTGGTGCTGCACGTCGGCGTCGTGCCCGAGCCGCTCTCCCACCCAGTGCACCAGGAAGGCGTGCAGCTCGCCGAGCGCCTCGAGGGAGTCGCTGGGGCTCTCGATCATCACGAGGTGCCGGACGTCGTCGAGCATCCGCGAGCGGTTGTCGCGGAGGAAGGAGCGCACGCGGGCGGCGTCGTCGGCATCGGGGAAGGTCATCGACTCCGGAGTACCAGAGTGCGGCCGCTCGCGCGAACCGGCTGAACCGTTCGGGCCCCCGTTACGTTGGTGCAGGAAGAGGTGGAGATGTCCGAGGATCAGGCCCAGATGCTGCGTGCGCTGCACGACGAGCACGCCAGCGCGCTCTGGCGGTTCGTGCTGCGCCTGACCGGCGACCGCCAGATGGCGGAGGACGTCGTGCAGGAGGCGCTGCTGCGCGCCTGGAAGCACCCCGAGATCCTCGCCCAGGGCGAGGCCGCCGCCCGCTCCTGGCTCTACACCGTGGCCCGGAACCTCGTCATCGACGACCGCCGCAGCGCCCGCTACGCCCGGGAGCTGGGCACGGACGAGGTCCCCGAGCGCCCGACCGCCGACCGCACCGACCAGGTGCTCGACGCCTGGCTGCTCTCGGACGCGCTCAGCGGACTGAGCCACGACCACCGCGCGGTCATCGTGCACGCCTACTACGGCGGCCGCACGGTCACCGAGATCGCCGCGCTGCTGGGGATCGCCCCGGGCACCGTCAAGTCGCGGATGCACTACGGGATGCGGGCCCTCAAGCTCGCACTGCAGGAGCGGGGGGTGACGGAGCTGTGAGCCGCGACCCCTCCTCCGACGACCGGCATGACGACCCCTTCCGCGACTGGGACGCCGCGTACCTCCTCGGATCCCTGACCGCTGCCGACCGCCGCGAGTACGAGCTGCACCTGCGCGCCTGCCCCGGCTGCCGCGAGTCCCTCGCCGAGTTCGTCCCGCTGCCGGGCCTGCTGGCCCACCTGCCCCAGGACGAGGCGATGCGCCTGGTCGAGGAGCCGGAGGCGGCCGGCGATCCGGCTCCGGCGGCACTGCTGACCCGCCTCGCCGCGGCCACCGACTCCGTCCGCCGCCGCACCCGGCTGCGCATCGCGGGCCTGGTGCTCGCCGCCGCGGGCGTCTCGGCCGCCGCCGCCGTCGCCCTGCCGCTCGCGATCGGTCCGTCCCTCGCCCCTGTCGAGACCGTCGGCTCGACCGTCTCGCTCGCCGCGGCTCCGGGCGTCCCCGTCGAGGCCTCCGTGCGATTCGTGCCGCAGCAGTGGGGCACGCGGATCGACATGGACTGCAGCTGGGCCGACACGGCCGAGCAGTACGCGGGCTCGGCCGGATACGTCCTCTACGTCACGGACACCTCGGGCGGCACCGAGGCCGTCGGATCGTGGACGAGCGCGCCGGGGACGACGATGGAGCCCAGCCTCGCCACCGGGCTCCCGCTCTCCGAGATCGCCTCGGTCGAGGTGCGGCTGCAGGGATCGGACACCGTCGTGCTCACCGGCCGCCCCTGAGCGGGCCGCCGGATTCCCAGGTGCGCGCTCCGCGGACTGAGTAGCTTCTCAGTCATGACGATCGCGACCCTCGCCCTCGCCCCCGCCTCCGTGGCGACCGCCTCCTCCTCCGACAGCATCGACGAGCTCTCCGGACTCGTCGGCGTCGCCGCGCGGGTGATCGCCGCGCTCGGAGAGGCGGGCGTCGGCCTGCTGACGCTGATCGAGACGGTGTTCCCGCCGATCCCGAGCGAGCTCGTGCTGCCGCTGGCCGGCTTCCTCGCCCAGCAGGGCCGGATGAACCTGGTGCTGGTCGTGATCACGGCGACCCTCGGCGCCTACCTCGGCGGCCTGATCCTCTACGCGCTCGGCCACCGCATCGGCACGGAGCGCTCGATCCGCCTGCTCTCCAAGCTCCCGCTGGTCGACCGCGAGGACTTCGAGAAGGCGGTCGGCTGGTTCCGCCGGCACGGCACCTGGGCGGTCCTCTTCGGTCGCCTCATCCCGGGCGTGCGCAGCCTCATCTCGCTCCCCGCGGGGGCCGAGCGGATGAACCTGCTGCTGTTCTCGGGACTGACGATCCTCGGCTCCGGCGTCTGGAACGGCCTGCTGATCGGCCTCGGCGCAGCCCTGGGTACGCAGTACGAGCTCGTCGACCAGTATGCGGGCGTGCTCGACGCGATCATCTACAGCGCGTTCGGCGTGCTGCTGCTCGCGCTCGTGGTGCGCCGCGTGCGGCGGCACCGTGCCGCGGCGCGCACCGGATCGCGCCACTGACCTGCGTCCACGGGCGGGCGGGCGCAAGGCCCCGCGCCACCCCGCCCCGGTGCCCTAACGTTCGAGGGGTCCGCACTCCCCGACGCGAAGGAACGCCATGTCCGAGACCGCCGCGCCCACGATGTCCCGCACCTCCGTCGAGCGCTGGTGGATCATCGCCGTCTCGCTGATCGCGATCGTGCTCGGCGTCATCGCCGTCCTGATCCCCGGTCCGACGCTGCTGACCGTCGCCATCGTCTTCGGCATCCACCTGATCGCCGCGGGCGTCTTCCGCCTTCTGCTGGCCTTCACCGCCTCGCGGCTCGATGCCCGGGTGCGCTGGCTCGCGGGCCTGCTCGGCGCCCTGATCCTGGTCGCAGGCATCCTGTGCCTGTCGAACCCGTTCGAGTCGCTGAGCGTCCTGGGCCTCGTGATCGGCGCGGGCTGGATCCTCGACGGCGTCTCGAGCATCACCAGCGGCCGCACCGTCGCCGGCCCCGCGTGGCTGCCGATCGCGGCAGGGATCGCCTCGGTCATCGCGGGCGTCCTGACGATCATCATGCCCGTGCTGGCGCTGGCCTCCTTCGTCACGGTCGCGGCCATCCTGCTGATCGTCGTGGGCGTCTCGGGCCTGCTCCTGCTCCCGGGCCGCACGAAGCGCCCCGAGGGCGCCGAGGCGTAGACCGCGCGGATGGCCGATCCCGATCTCGTCCCCGAGCTGCTCGTCGCCGACCTCGACCGGAGCCTGGGGTTCTGGTGCGGTCCCTGCGGGTTCCGGATCCACTACGCCCGGCCCGAGGAGGGCTTCGCGTACCCGGTCCTCGGCTCCGCGCACGTGATGCTCGAAGAGGCGGGGCGGGGCCGCAACTGGATCGCGGCACCGCTGGAGCGCCCGTTCGGCCGGGGGATGAACCTGCAGCTGCACGTCGACGACGCCGACCGGACGGCAGCGGCGCTCGCCGAGGCCGGGACGCCGCTGTTCTCGCCGCTCGAGACCCGCTGGTACCGGGTCGGAGCGGAGGAGGCGGGCGTCCGTCAGCTGGTGGTGGCCGATCCCGACGGGTACCTGCTGCGGTTCCAGTCGTCGCTCGGACGCCGACCGGCCCGAGCGGACGTCCCCGTCGCTCCCTGACCGGCCGACCGCGCCACCATCCGCTCGGCTCAGGACGTCATGCCAGCGAGTGACGACCGTGACACTGCGCGGCTGGTTGCCTCGGAGACATGACGCAGCACCCCGCCACCGCGACCCTCCCGCAGGTCCCGCCCGCCGCCCTCACCGAGCCCGCTATTGAGCAGGCCGCCTCGGCGGAGCACGAGCCCCTCGTCCGTCCGGCGGACCTGGTGTCGGCGCTCACGGGCGTCGCGCTCTGCTTCTTCTCCCTCTTCGTCTACGCCATCGCGCACTGGCAGTACTTCGGCGCGGACGTCGACGAGGTGAGCGTCCTCGGCTGGCTCGCGCCGCTGATCGCCGGCGTCGCCTGCCTGCTGTCGGCCGTCGTGTCCGTCGGGGTCCGCGCCTCCGGGCGCCGCGCCGAGCGGACCGCGGCATGATCCCCGTCCTCGCCGGGCCCGGCCTCGAGGCCGCGGAGCAGCTCCTCGTCCGCGCCGGATGCCTCCGCCCCGAGCACTCGTGGGCGGCCGGTGCCGCCACGGAGGCCGCGCCGCGGATCGACTTCGCCGTCCTCGCCGAGCAGGCGTGCCTCCTCGACCTCTCGGAGGAGGCGGTCGCGCGCATCGCCGTGTCGCTCGCCACCGGCCGCCCCGTCGATCTGCGGAGCGCCTTCGGGCATCTCACGCGCGACCACGCCCGGCTCGTCATGACCGCGGTCGCCGCGGCCGCCGGGCACGACCGCGTGAGCAGCCGGATCCGCGTGGTCGGTGACGAGCGCCGGGTCGAGACGGCGCCGCCCCTGGCCGTCTGGCCCTCCTGAGCCCCGCCCGCCCCGATCGGGCGGGCGCGCTCGCCGATCCGACCCGGCGCTCCGCGTGCCTCCGATGCTCCGGCCCGGTGAGCCGTTCGGAGGTGCCGTGCCGCCGACCCGCGTCGCTACGGCCTTTCGGAGGTGCCCGGTTTAGGGTGTCCGTGTGCAACGAGTCGACGATTTCCCAGGAGCCGGACCGGTGGCGACCTCACCCGAATCCGGTGACCAGGGGGAGGCGTCCGCGCATCGGCTCTCCCCGACGGCGACCTCTCCCGTGCAGGTGACGAGCGGCGAGGCCGGCTACCAGGGCGGCAACGTGGCCGATCCGGTGTGGCAGTCGTGGCGCGACGAGCTCGCCAAGGTCGGCGGTCCGTCGCCCCTGCTCCACTTCGTGGACTCGCCCCGGACGCGCATCGAGCTCTCGACCACGCACCCCGGCGGGCTGCCCCCGTTCATCTCGGGCAAGACGACGCTCCTCTCCTCGCTCATCCGCGACGAGCTCGCCCTGCGCACCGCGAAGAACGCCGCGGGCGCGATCACCGACAAGGGGATCGAGCTGCGCTCGGTCCGCGGCATCGAGGGCGTCCACCTCGCCATCGGCCTCGCCCAGTGGCGCGCCGGCGACACGGAGTTCACCGCTCCCGTGCTCCTGCGCCCGCTCGCCATCCGCCGCTACGGCCGCGACTTCGAGCTCAAGCTCAAGGGCCAGCCCTACTTCAACCCGCAGCTCGCGCGCGCCCTCAAGCAGCAGTTCGGCATCACGATCGACCCCGAGCAGTTCGTCGAGCTGGCCGTGCAGAACGGCGTCTTCAAGCCGCAGCCGGTCATCGACCAGCTGCGCGGCCTGACCTCGCACCTGCCGTGGTTCGCCGTGCACCCGCGCCTCGTGGTCTCGAGCTTCGCCGACGTGGCGGGCGACATGCTCCGCGACGCCCGGATGCTCGAGCACCCGGTCCTCGACGCCGTCGCCGGGAACCCGGCCGCCAAGCGGGCGCTGCAGCAGTCGCAGAAGGTGGCGTCGATCATCCCGCAGGACGAGCGTCCTCCGGCGACCGACAACCTCCTCCTCGACGCGGACGCCGAGCAGGAGCAGGTGATCGCGAACATCGCGGCCGGCAACTCGCTCGTCGTGAAGACCCTCCCCGGCACGGGCGGCACCCAGACCATCGTCAACGCGATCGGCGCCCTGGCCGCCCAGCACAAGCGCGTGCTGGTCGTCAGCGCTCGCCGGTCGAGCCTCGACAGCATCCACCAGCGCCTGCTCTCGGCGGGCCTGGGCGGCATCGCGGTCGGGCCCCGCACGCTCCGCCGCGACCTCATCCAGTCGATCGGCCGCAACGAGAAGGCCGCGCGCCCCTCCGTCAGCGAGATCGACGACGCCCTGCTCCGGCTGCGGAAGGTGCTGCTCGACTACCGCGGCGCGCTCTCCCGGCGCGACGAGAGCTTCGGCGTCTCGGCGCTGCAGGCGCTCGAGGAGCTCGCCCGCCTCTCGCAGCTGCGGACGCCCCCGTCGACCGCCGCCCGCCTCGACCGCCGCTCCGTCACCGCTCTCGCGCACAGCCGCCCCGAGGCGACCCGGATGCTGATCGAGTCGGCGCGCCTGGGCGAATTCCGCTACGGCCCGGGCGACTCGCCCTGGTACGGGGCCCAGTTCGACTCCACCGCCGACGCCGAGATCGCCCACGAGCTGGCCAAGCGCCTGCACCTGCGCGACCTGCCGCGCCTGCTCGACCGCGCCCAGGACGTCATCGGCCAGACGCGGATGCGCCCGTTCGAGTCGGTCGCCGAGCTCGGCATCTACCTGCGTCTGCTGCAGGACGTCCGCGAGACGCTGGACAAGTTCCAGCCGGCCGTCTTCGACCGCTCGATCCAGGACCTCATCGTCGCCACCTCGCCGCGCCGCGAGGCCGCCGAGATGTCGTCCACCAACCGCCGGCGCCTGAAGAAGCTCGCCCGCGAGTACCTGCGTCCCGGCGCGCACGTCACCGACTTGAACGCGGCGCTCCGCCGGGTGCAGCAGCAGCGGACGCTGTGGCAGCGCTACGCGGTCGCCGGCACGATCCCCGAGGTCCCGGTCGGCGTCGCCGACGTGCAGGTTGCCTACCAGCAGGTGACCGACCAGCTGAGCCGTCTCGACGAGCCGCTCGGCCGCCGCGGGACGAACCTGCAGCTCGCCTCGCTCCCTCTCGCGGAGCTGGCCTCGATGGTGTCCGGCCTCGCCGAGGACAGCGAGGTGCTCGCCAACCTCCAGGAGCGGACGACCCTCCTCGCCACCCTCCGCGACTGGGGCCTGGACCCGCTGCTCACCGATCTCTCGCGCCGCCACGTGCCGGCCGAGCTGGTCGCGGGCGAGCTGGACCTGGCCTGGTGGCGCTCGGCGCTCGAGATCATGCTGACCGACGAGCGTGCGCTGCTCGGCGGCAACACGAGCGTGCTCGACCGGCTCGAGGCCGACTTCAAGCTCGTCGACGAGGCGCACGCCGCCTCGAGCGCCGAGCTGCTGGCCTGGAAGCTCTCCGAGACCTGGAAGATCGGGCTCGTCGACTGGCCGCAGGAGCGCGACGCGCTGCGCGCGCTGCTGCGGACCGAGGCGGCGACGACCCCTCAGGAGCTGCAGAAGGCCGCTCCGCACCTCTCGCGCGTGCTCGCTCCGGCCTGGCTCGCCTCGCCGTACGAGGTGCACCGCATCGGCACCGAGACGACCTTCGACGCGGTGTTCCTCGTCGACGCCGGGGCGACCACGCTGGCCGAGAACGTCGGAGCGATCCGCCGGGCCAAGCAGGTCGTCGCGTTCGGCGACCCGGTCACGCAGACCCCCACTCCCTTCGGCCTGCGCGTCGACGAGACGCCGGAGTTCGGCTCCACCGCCTCGCGGACCGACGTCGAGGCGCTGCACGCCCAGTCGGCGCTCGCCCGACTCGGCGAGCTGCTCAACACCGTCACGCTCACCCGCAGCTACCGCGCGGGCGGCGAGGACCTGGCCGAGCTGGTCAACCGCCGCTTCTACGGCGGCCGCATCGACTCGCTGCCCTGGGCCGGCTCGTTCCTCGGACACGACTCGCTCCGCTTCCACTACATCGCGAGCGGGCACGGCATGCCCGAGAACGACTCCGGAGCCGTCGAGTCCGTCGACGCCGAGGTCGCGAAGGTGGTCGAGCTGGTGCTCGAGCACGCGGTTATCCGTCCGCGCGAGTCGCTGATGGTCATCACCGCGAGTCCTCGCCACGCCGTGCGGGTGCAGCAGGCGGTGCTGACGGCCTTCGCCAAGCGCACCGATCTGAGCGACTTCATCCTCGGCGACCGTCCCGAGCCCTTCGCCGTCGTGACGCTGGAGCAGTCGGTCGCGCAGAGCCGCGACCGCGTCATCTTCTCGATCGGCTACGGCCGGACGCCCCACGGCCGCCTGCTGTCGAACTTCGGCGCTCTCGCGGAGCCGGGCGGAGAGCGCCTGCTGGCGGTCGGGATGACCCGTGCCCGCCGCTCGATGGACATCGTCTCGTGCTTCCGCCCGGGCGACATCGACGAGTCGCGCATGCGCTACGGCATGGTCGCGCTCGCGCAGGTGCTGCAGGAGGCGGAGGACCGCGTCCAGCCGAGCGACCGCGACGACTACTCGGAGCCGATGCTGGTGGATCTCGCCGCGCGCCTCGAGCGCCGCGGACTCCGGGTCAACATCGGGCACAAGGGCAAGCTGGCCCTCGTCGCCGCGCACGGGACCCGTGCCGTGGTGGTCGAGACCGACCGCGACGTGAGCACGCAGAGCCTGCGCGTGTCGCTGCGCCTGCGTCCGGAGCTGCTGCGCCGGCTGGGCTGGCACTACCTGCGGGTGCACAACTTCGAGCTGTTCGCCGACCCCGAGGCCGTGGCCGCGCGGGTGGCCGGGCTGATCGGTGCGACCGCGGGGGAGGAGCAGACCGCTGCTCCCGCCGCCGGCGAGGCTCCTGCTGCTCCTGCCGCTCCTGCCGCCGCCGCCGCTCCGGCGTCGGGGGAGACGCAGCCCGTCGAGCCGCTGCCGCGCGACTGATCGTGGCGCCGGATCCCGACGCCCCCGCGGGTGCCGACCGCCCGTTGCGGCGCACCCGCGGCGGTCGGCGGGCGACGCTCCCCGCGAAGCCCGGCACCGATCCGTCCCCGCACGACGCTCCGATCGCCGACCCCTCCGCGCCGCCCGCGCGCCCCGACACCGGCCCGAACGACGCGCGCCTGCGCCAGGACGTCCCCCCGCACTACTGAGGTCAGCCGGACCGGTCGGTGATCCGCGAGTCGGCGCTCGACCCGTCGACGACCTCGGACCTCACCCCGCCGCGCCCCGCCTCGACGAGCGAACGCGTCACGCCGCTGTCCGGCGACCGCTCACGTCGGACCCGGCGACGGTGACCGGCTGCTTCCCGTCCGGTGCCTGCGGACGATCGCGTCCGTCCGGTGCCTAGCTGATCGACCGCTTTCCGCCTCATGCCCAGCGATGTCCGATGAAGGCGTGGACACAGGAACGATCAGTCCCCGCCGGAGACGCTGAAGGCCCCGATAGGCGACCTGCCGAGGGTGCAGGTGTCGTCCGAAACGCGTGCCAGCGTTTCGAACGCACTGTTCGCACACCGCTCCACGGAACGCTCTCCATCGGGAAGCCGACCGCGGTCTTCTTCCGCCTCCGGCGGAAGAAGACAGGACAACTCAGTCGACGTGCTTGCCGGAGTTCGCGGTGGTTGCGGTGCCGTTGTTGGCGAGCAGGTCGCGGATGTCGGCGAGGAGCTCGAGCTCGGTGGGGGCCTTGTCCTCCGCGGCGGGGGCGTCGGCGGCCTTCTTGGCGAAGGCAGCGTTCTTGAGGTGGTTGATCGGCAGGACGAACGCGAAGTAGAGGACGAAGGCGACGATCACGAACTGGATCAGGGCCGAGACGACCGAGCCGTAGGCGATGACGGTCGGGTCCTCGCCGTTCTCTCCCGGTCGGATGGGCCAGACCAGGGCCTCGAGGGAGGAGGCGTCGAAGATCACGCCGATGAGCGGGTTGAAGATCCCCGTCACGATCGCGTTGACGATGGTCGTGAAGGCGGCGCCGATGACCACGGCGACAGCCAGGTCGATGACGTTGCCGCGGAGGATGAACTCCTTGAAGCCGTTGATCATGATCGTTCCGTTTCTGCCGTGAGCGGTGGGTGGCGGGTCAGCTCCCGGAGGAGGAGCCCGAGGAGGAGGACCCGGAGGAGCCCGAGGACGACGAGGAGGAGGACGATCCGGAGCCCGAGGACCCCGAGCCGGACGAGGAGCCGCCCGAGCCCGATGAACCCGAGGATCCGGAGGAGGAGCCGCCCGATCCCGAGGAGCCCGACGACGAGTCGGATGAGCCGGAGCCGGATGCGCCCGAGCCGGACGAGCCGGCACCCGAGGAGGAGGAGCCGCCCTCGCTCGACTTCCCGCCCGAGCGGGAGTCGGTGCGGTAGAAGCCCGAGCCGTTGAAGGTCACGCCGACCGCGCTGAACACCTTGCGCAGCGCCCCCTGGCAGCTCGGGCACTCGGTGAGCGTGTCGTCGGTGAACTTCTGCTGGATGTCGAAGGCGTTGCCGCACTGCGTGCAGCGGTAGGAGTAGGTGGGCACAGGGGGCTCCTCGGAGGCGGGTGGGGGAGAAGGAGGACGGGGTCAGTGGCGCAGGTCGACGATGCCGGAGGGAGTGACGACTCCGTCGACGGCCTGGTCGTGGACCTCGCTGGGCACCCGGTCGACGAGCTCGCTGTCGAAGACGACGGCGTAGACCGGCGGGCACTTCTCCATCGAGCCGAGGGTCTTGTCGAAGTAGCCGCGCCCCCAGCCCATCCGCATCCCCTGCCGGTCGACGGTGGCGGCCGGGACGACGATGAGGTCGACGTCGTTGATCGCGATGGGGCCGAGCAGCTGCCCGACGGGCTCGGGCATGCCGAACAGGCCCTGGGTCTCGGTGTGGCCGTCGCCGACCGCCCAGTCGAGCAGGCCGTCCTGGCGCGAGACGGGGAAGAGGACGCGGATGCCGTGGCTCTCGGCCCAGCCCAGGAACGGCCGGGTGCTCGGCTCCTCCGGAGCGGAGAGGTAGCACGCGAGGGAGCGGGCCCCCACGCGGGTGGCGAGCTCGATCAGGTGGGCGGTGATCTGCTCCGCGGCCTGGTCGCGAGCGGTCGAGGTCTGCGTGCGGCGGCGCTCGCGCAGCTCGGCGCGCAGCGCCCGCTTCTCGTGCGTGATGTCGGCTGGCATGCGCTCAGTCTAGAACCGGGCCCCGCGCCGGCCTCCGCGCGGACGACCCTGAGGGACGCTCGTCCCGGACCGCCCCGGAACGGGGTCCGGCGCCTTCCGTCGCCGCTCCTGGCGCGAAACTCCCGCGACTTCCCCCGCCGCTAGGATGGCGCCCCATGGGCACTCGAATCCGCAAAGCAGTCATCCCCGCCGCAGGTCTCGGCACCCGCTTCCTGCCGGCGACGAAGGCCATCCCCAAGGAGATGCTGCCGGTCGTCGACAAGCCGGCGATCCAGTACGTGGTCGAGGAGGCGGCGGACGCCGGCCTCCAGGACGTGCTCGTGATCATCGGGCGCAACAAGAACGCGCTCGCCAACCACTTCGACTCGGTGCCCGAGCTCGAGCAGAACCTGTCCCAGAAGAAGGACGACAAGAAGCTCGAGCACGTCAAGTACGCCAGCGACCTCGCCGACGTGCACTTCGTCCGTCAGGGCGAGCCGAAGGGCCTCGGCCACGCGGTCTCCCGTGCGCAGCGCCACGTCGGCGACGAGCCCTTCGCCGTGCTCCTCGGCGACGACCTGATCGACGCCCGCGACCCGCTGCTCTCGCGCATGATCGACGTCGCCGAGCAGCGCGACACCACGGTGGTCGCCCTGCTCGAGGTCGACCCCGACCAGATCCACCTCTACGGCTGCGCGGCGGTCGAGGCGACCGACGAGGACGACGTGGTGCGGATCACCGGGCTGGTCGAGAAGCCCTCCAAGGAGGACGCCCCCTCGAACCTCGCGATCATCGGCCGCTACGTGCTGAAGCCCGACGTGTTCGGCGTGCTCGAGCACACCGCTCCGGGCAAGGGCGGCGAGATCCAGCTGACCGACGCACTGGAGCGCATGGCGCAGGACCCGGCCGAGTTCGGCGGCGTCTACGGCGTCGTGTTCCGCGGCCGCCGCTACGACACCGGCGACAAGCTCGACTACATCAAGGCCATCGTGCAGCTCGCCTCCGACCGCGACGACCTCGGCAAGGACCTCAAGCCCTGGCTGAAGGACTTCGTCGCCGGCCTCTGAGCCCCGGCGAGCGCTCCTCCGGAACGGACGGGACCCCCTGCTGCGGCACGGGATCCCGTCCGTTCGTCCGTTCCCCGAGAGCACGGAACGCCGCGGAGTCCAGTCCCCCTCCCGCAGTGCGGCGGAGCAGTAGGGTCGCATCATGCCGCTCCCGATCCCGACGCTCACCGAGGGTCGTGTCACCGTCCGCCCCATCCGCGTGCGCGACGCCCGCCCTCTCGAGCGGGAGCTGATCGCGAACCGGTCGTGGCTGCGCCAGTGGGAGGCGTCCGACCCCCGGGGAGGCGCCGCGTTCGACGTGCGCGCCAGCATCCGCTCGCTGCAGCAGAACGCGCGGGCCGGCGGGGGAGTGCCGTTCCTCATCGACTGGGACGGCGAGCTCGCCGGGCAGCTCAACATCTCGAACATCGGGTACGGCTCGCTCTCCTCCGGGTCGATCGGCTACTGGGTGTCCGAGCGCTACGCCGGGCGGGGGATCACTCCGATCGCCGTGGCACTAGCTGCCGACCACGCCTTCCTCGACCTGGGGCTGCACCGGATCGAGATCTGCATCCGCCCGGAGAACCGGCCGAGCCTGCGCGTGGTCGAGAAGCTCGGCTTCCGCTACGAGGGCCTGCGGCGGCGCTTCATCCACATCAACGGCGACTGGCGGGACCACTTCTGCTTCGCCCTCGTGGCGGAGGAGGTGCCCCGCGGCGTGCTCCGCCGCTACCTCGACGGGCAGGTCCCGTCGGAGGTCGGCGTGCCGACCGACGCGGACCTCCGCGCCTCGCGCCGCTCGGGTCTCTCCGGACCCTCCGACGGCGCCGGTGTCCCTCCGACGGGGCCCCGGCTGATCCGCGATCCGCACGGACACACCTACCCGTAATGACGGACGGGAGTGCCCGGTGCTCCTAGCGTTGTCCGCATGAGTAGCGACTGGCTGGGCGGGGGCGTCGTCTGGGCGCTCGCCGCCGTTCTGTGGGTCGCCTACCTGATCCCCACGTGGATGCGCAGGCGGTCGTACAACGCGACCGAGCGCAACGCGGTGAGGCTGCAGCAGACGCTGCGGATCCTCGCCGAGACCGCGGAAGTGCCCGAGCACGTGCGTGCGGAGGCGACGGCCCGCGAGGTGGCGCTGCAGCAGCGCCGGCTCCGGGTGACCGAGACACGACGACGAGCCGAAGAGAAGGCACAGGCGATGGAGCTGGCACAGGCGGAGAAGGCGGCGCGCGACGCGCTGCGACGGGCGACCGCGAGCGCACGGCGGAGCACGCGGTCAGGGCCCTCGGTCCTGCGCTGGCGCCAGGGCGCCGCGCTGGCCGTGCTGGTCGGCGCGGTCGCCGCGCTGGTCGGGCTCGTGATGCTGCCCTTCGGCGGCACGGGCGCGGTGCCGCTCGTCGGCCTGCTCCTCGCCGTCGCGGGGCTCGGCACGCTGATCCTGCTGGCGCCGGGTCGCCGCCGCGCCGCCGCTCCGGCCGCAACAGCGACGACGGCCGCCGCGATCGAGCGCCGGCGCGCCGAGGTCTTCGAGGCCGAGCTCGCCGAGGAGGCGGGGGACGACGCCTCCGAGGAGCTCGCCGAGGACCGTGCGAGCTGGACGCCGCAGCCGCTCCCCAAGCCGCTGTACCTCTCCCGGGGCACGGTCGCCGCCTCCGCGATGGCGTCGATCGACGCCGTGGAGCGCCTGCGCACCGCCGCGGCGGAGGCGGAGCTCGCCCAGCGCGCCGCCGCGACCGCTCCCGAGGTGGCGCCGCTGCGCGTCCCGCGTGCCGCCGCTCCCGCTCCCGAGGCTCCGCGTCCCTCCTCCCGCTTCGCCGCGATGGGCGTCGTGGACGGCGTCGACGCGATCGACCTCGACCAGGCGCTGCAGCGCCGCCGCGGGGCCTGACCCGAGTGCGAGGCGCCTGCTCGTCCGTGCTAGTGTGGACGAGTTGTTCGGGCCGGTGACGGCTCGGAAGGCACGGGTCCGTGGCGCAGTTGGTAGCGCGCTTCGTTCGCAATGAAGAGGTCAGGGGTTCGAATCCCCTCGGATCCACCACCACGGAAGGCCCGCTCGAGAGAGCGGGCCTTCTGGTTTGTGCCGGCGGCCGGATCGGGAACCTCGCCTGTTCGGCGGGTCGACCGCCTCGCGGCCTCGACGCGCTCGTCGGCGGAGGAGTGGTCCGTTCGATCGGCACTCGGTACTAGGCGTCTCCGCCGATCCTGGCTCGACCGCCGAGGACGGCGACTCCCGTCGAGACTCCGGCGACTGCGACCATCGCGACGATGCCCAGTGCCCGGAGCACGAACGCCTTGTGCTCCGAATCCTTCAGCGCTTCGTCGTCGATCGCTTCTTTGAACAGCCGAAGGACCGAGTAGCGGTCCGCCGCGCTCAGGGTGTCACGATCCAGTTCGCGGTTCAGGACGGCGCGGTACTCGGCGAAGGCCCTGTGAACCTTCTTCTGACTCTTCCAGTTGGCTCGAACGGCTGAACTCGCCTGATCTCCCACTTCACTGAACGAGTCGAGGACGAGATTCTTGAAATCCGGGAACTGCTCGACGACCTTCAGGGCGAGCTCCTCGCTCATGTTCGGCAGCTCGGATGCGAACGCGATGAACTTCTCTTTCGACAGATTCCTCCAGGAGTCGATACCGATCCTCTGCTTGAGATCGTCCTCGTTCGAGTAGTCCATGCTGATCCCTCTTCCCTCCACGGCGACGGCCGATCATCGCCTCAGAGTATCGAGGAGGAGCCGTCGGTCCACGTGCTCTCCGGGCGGGAGAGCGCGCGGGCCGGTCGTGCAGGTCCTGACGATCGGGCGCCCCAAGCTGTGGGCCGCCCGCGTCCGTGCGTCCTCCGTGTCCCCCATCCGGGCCGCGCCGGACGGGAGCCGCCCTCCTCCGGTCCGTCGGGGGATCCGCGGCGACGTACGCTCGCCCCTCGTGCTCTCGCAGCACGCGAGGCACTCGAACGATGGACGACCAGGGGACGGGACGACATGGGGACCACAGCACACAGGGCACGGCGGAGAGCAGCAGGGGTCGGCGCGGGGGCGATCGCGCTCCTGGCGGGGCTCCTGGCGGCACCGCCGGCGCAGGCGTCCGGGACGCAGACGCTGCTCGCGCTCGGCGACTCGATCACGCGCGCGGCGACGACCTGCGGGGTGAACCGCGACTGCGTCGAGAACTCCTGGGCGACGGGATCGGCGCCCGCGGTCGACTCGATCGCGAGCCGTTTGGCGGCGGCGGATCCGCGGACGGCGGTCCGCGCGGTGAACTACGCGAAGTCGGGCGCGGTCATCAGCGGAGTCGAGTCGCGGATCGACGCCGCGGTCGCGGCCGGGGAGGAGCCGGACGTGGTCACGCTGCTGATCGGCGGCAACGACCTCTGCTCGCTGAGCCTCTCGCCCGACTCCCGCGACGGCTACGCGATGACGCCCGCGGCCTCCTTCGCGGCGTCGGCGACCCGGATACTGCGCTCCATCGGCGAGGAGTGGCCGGAGGCGACGGTGCTCGTCGGCTCGGTCCCGGACATCGAGTCGGAGTGGGAGGCCGTGAAGTCGACGCCGGGCGCCGCGATCTGGGCCTGGGGCGGGGTCTGCCGGACCCAGCGCGGAGTCGACGCGACGACCGGAGCCCCGCTGACCGGCTCGGCCTACACCGCCTCGCTCGCGGCGGCGGAGGACCGGGAGGCCGCCTTCAACGAGGCACTGGAATCGGCCTGCGCGTCCGCCGCGAACGACTGCGTCTGGGACGGCGGTGCCCTCACGGCGGCTCCGATCTCGCTCGACCAGCTCTCGACGGACGTCGACTACTTCCACCCGAACGTCGCCGGCCAGGCGATGATCGCGGACGAGCTGTGGACGGCCTGGGGCCTCGGCGACGAACCGGCTCCGGCTCCGACCCCGACTCCCACGTCGGCGCCCACCGCGGCTCCTGCTCCGGCACCCACGGGCTCGCCCGCGCCGTCGCGCGACACGACGGCTCCGAAGACCGTCATCACCGCGCCGACGAGCGGATCGACGGTGCGTGGCTCTGTCACCCTGGTCGCCACCGCCAAGGACGACGTCGGCACGACGAAGCTGAGCTTCTGGAGCGGAGCCACGCGGCTGGGCGACGCGACGAGGGCGTCGGACGGCACGTGGCGCCTGACCGTCTCGGCCTCCTCCTACCCGGCCGGGCGGTACGCGATCGTCGCGCACGCCTACGACGCCGCAGGGAACCTCGGGCGGAGCTCTTCGATCACCCTCAAGCGCTGAGCGGCTGAGGGGGCCGTCCGTCACCGGCCCCCTCAGCCCCGCGCGACGAGCAGCACGTCGGGACGATCCCAGTTCTCGACGGTCTGCAGCACCCAGAAGATCCCGAAGAGGGCGAGCGCGACGGCCTCGCCGAGCAGGAGCCACTGCTCGCCGAGAAGTTCCGCTCCCCGCCCCGTGAGAAGCAGGAGCACCAGCGCCGCATCGACCGCGGCGATCAGCACCGCGAGAACGGCGTAGCAGCGGGAGTAGAAGCGCGGCGTCCCCGGCCCGCTCGCTCCCTCCTCGCGCACCGCGACGGCGTGCAGACCGGCGGTGACGGCGATGAGGAGGAAGAAGACGCCGGCGGCGGCGTAGTGGCCGAGCCGCAGGAACGACGGGAGCGTGCTCCAGGCCGCCAGAGCGATCAGGAGGGCGGCGGCGATCGCGGTGCGGACGAGCGCCCAGCGGTCGAGGACCCGGTCGAGGGCGAGCAGGATCACGGAGGCGACGAGGACGGCCGCGGCCGTGACCAGGTAGGCGGGCAGGGAGGCGGCGACCTCACCCGCGGCCGTCGCGGGAAGGCACGACGCCCCTCCCGCCGGGCACACCGCTCCCTGGAGGCGCTGCAGCTCCTCCGAGGCGAGGGGCACCGGCACGATCGCGATGACCGGCGCCGTCATGCCCGCCAGCAGCAGGAGGAAGCGCCGCACGCTCCTGCCGGCGAGGACGACCAGCGCGACGCCGACCGCGAAGAGCGCCCCGGTGAAGAGGGAGCGGACCGGGGTGTAGTACGAGGCGCTGATCGAGCGCAGCGGGCCTCCGCCGACGAGCTGGTGGACGAGGCCGGCCGTGAGGAGCGCCACGGCCGCCACCAGGGAGAGGCGGACGTAGCGGTAGGTGCGGAGGGAGGACACGGCGCCGCCCCCGCCCAGCGCGTCGCCGCGGGCCACCCGGCTACTCCGCGCGCAGGCCGGAGGAGGCGAGGGCGAAGTCGACGTCGATGCGGATCGCGACGCGGAGGGGGTTCGGGCGCGGGGTGCGGTAGCGCTGGGAGTAGAGCTCGACGGCGTGCTGCACGGCGTCCGGCTCCTCCTCGATCGTCGCCGGACCGCCCAGGCTCAGCCACCGGATGCCGTCGACCTGCCCGACCGTCGCGGTGCCGCCCCGCCGGACGTTGAGCACCTTCTGGCTCTCGCGGGAGGTGATGACGCGGACGACGCCGTCCTCGTAGGTGAAGCCCACGGCGACCACGTGCAGGCGGCCCTGGCGGCCGGGGGTGGAGAGGGTGGCCAGGTGGCGCTCGGTGACGAAGGCGAGGCCGTCGGCGCTCAGGATGCTCATCCCGCGAGCGTAGCCGGAGGCGCCGACGCGCTCCTGGGGGCGGACCGCCGGTCAGCCCTCGAGGATCAGCGCCTCGCCCTGGCCGCCTCCGCCGCAGAGCGCGGCGACGCCCAGACCGCCGCCCCGGCGCCGGAGGGCCAGCGCCAGGTGCAGGGCCAGCCGTGCTCCGGAGGCGCCCACAGGGTGGCCGAGCGCGATCGCCCCGCCGTCGGGGTTGACCGCCTCGGGCTCGACGCCGAGATCGTCCGCCGACTGGAGGACGACGGAGGCGAACGCCTCGTTGATCTCGATCAGGTCCAGGTCGGACACCGCTGCACCGCGGCGGCCGAGCGCCCGGAGGATCGCCGCCGACGGCTGTGAATGCAGGGAGTTGTCCGGTCCGGCGACCTGCCCGTGCTCGGCGACGGTCGCGAGCCAGGGCAGTCCGCGCTCGCGGGCCCAGCCGCGGGACACGACGACCAGCGCGGCGGCGCCGTCCGTGATCGGGGACGAGCTGCCCGCCGTGATCGTGCCCTCGGGCGAGAACGCGGGGGCCAGCCGGGCGAGCGTCTCGACCGTGCTGTCCTCCCGGATCCCGTCGTCGGCGGACACGACGAGGTCCGGTCCGCGCCGCTGCGGAACCGCGACCGGCACGATCTCCTCGGCGAGCACGCCGGTGGACCGTGCCGCGGCGGCCCGCTGGTGCGAGAGCGCGGCGAAGGCGTCCTGGCGCTCGCGGCGGATGCCCCGTGCGGCGTTGCCGTCGTCGGTCACCCTCCCCATCAGGCGGCGGTCGAACGGATCGAGCAGGCCGTCGTGGAGGAGTGCGTCCTCGAGCGGACGCGGACCGACACCCAGGCCCGAGCGGGATCCGAGCAGGAGGTGCGGCGCGTTGGTCATCGACTCCTGCCCTCCGGCGACGACCACCTGCGCCTCGCCGAGCCGGATCATCCGCGCCGCGTCGATCACCGCGGTGAGACCCGACAGGCAGAGCTTGTTGATCGTGACCGCCGGGACGTCCCAGCCCAGGCCCGCGAGGACCGCGGCCTGCCGGGCGGGGCCCTGACCGGCTCCGGCCTGGATCACCTGGCCGAGCACGACCGCGTCGACGTCGGCCGCGGAGGCGCCCGAGCGCTCGAGAGCCCCTCGGATGGCAGCGGCGCCGAGCTCGACGCCCGAGAGCGGCGCGAAGGCTCCGGAGAAGCGGGCGAACGGGGTGCGGGCGCCCCCCAGGATCACGGGGGTGGTGTCGTCAGTGGACACGGGGACTCCTTCTCGACGGTGAGAGCGGGGGAAGCGGTGGGGAGACGGATGCCGGGAGCCGGCCCGGCTCAGGGAACGAGAAGGATCTTCCCGCGGACGTGGCCGTCCTCGCTGAGCCGGTGCGCCTCTGCGGCCCGCTCGAGCGGGAGGCGCGGACCCGTCGCGACCGCGAAGCGCCCCTCGCTCGCCAGCCGGGCGGCCAGCGGCACCCCCTCGCGGCGGAGGCGCTGCTCCTCCTCGGTCAGCGGCACGGGACTGCCGCCGCTCCAGGCCCGGATGCCCAGCTCGGCCGCCCGAGGACCGGCGACCACCGTTCCGACGTGCTGCGGATCCTCCACCAGCGCGAGCGAGGCGGCGAGCGCCTCGTCCGTCCCGGCCGCGTCGAGCACGCGGTCGACGCCCTCGGGCGCCGCGGCACGCAGCCGCTCGAGCAGTCCGGGCCCGTAGGCGACCGGCACCGCTCCGAGCGCGCGCAGCGCCTCGTGATTCGCCGGGCTCGCCGTGGCGATCACCCGGGCTCCGCGGTCGACGGCGAACTGGATCGCCGCCCGTCCTACCGCGCCGGCGCCCGCGTGGACGACGAACGTCGATCCCTCCGCGACGCCGAGCGAGACCACCGCCTGGTAGGCGGTGGAGACCGGGATGCCGAGCGCGGCCGCCTCCTCGAAGCCGAGTCCGTCGGGGAGCGGATCGAGGGAGTCGGGGGAGACCGCGACGGCGGTCGCGTAGGTGCCGGTGGCGCCGCTGACGATGACCCGGTCGCCGACGCTCCAACCGGTCACTCCCGGACCGACGGCGGAGACCACGCCGGAGCCGTCCGACCCGAGCCTCCGCGGACCGTCGAACGGCGGGCTCGGGCGCAGGCCGGAGCGCACCTTCCACTCGATCGGGTTCACACCGGCCGCGCGGACGGCGACCACCACGATTCCGGGCCCCGCCTCGGGCTCCGGCGCCTCGACGGTCTCGAGCACCTCGGGCCCGCCGATCCGCTCGTACTGCACGATCCTCGCCATGTCGTCCTCCTCCTCGCGGGCCACCGCCCGCTCCGGTCGCCTCAGTCCAGCAGACTCTCGCGCACCTGGCGGCGCAGCACCTTGCCGATCAGCGAGGTCGGCAGCTCGTCCACCGGGACGATCCGCCTGGGCACCTTGTAGGGCGTCAGGTGCAGCCGGCAGAAGTCGCGCAACGCCTCCGGATCCACGGCCGTCCCGGCCCGCAGGACCACGGCCGCCGCGACGCTCTCGCCGCCGTCCTCGCGGGGGAGCCCGACGACGGCCGCGCGCGTCACGTCCGGGTGCGACTCCAGCACTCCCTCGACCTCGGAGGGGGAGACGTTGAAGCCGCCGGTGATGATGAGCTCCTTGGCCCGGTCGACGATCGTCACGAAGCCGTCGGCCGAGACGGTCGCGATGTCGCCCGTGCGCAGCCAGCCGCCGGGGAGGAGGGCCTCGGCCGTCTCCTCCGGCCGCTTCCAGTACCCCTGGAACACCTGCGGCCCCCGGAGCAGGAGCTCGCCGGACTCGCCCGGGCCGCGGTCGACCGACGGATCGGCGGGGTCGACGAGGCGGATCGTCGTGCTGGGGAACGGCACGCCCACCGTGCCGGGCCGGCGGGTCGGGCCGACCGGGTTGCCGAGGGCGACCGGCGAGCTCTCGGTCATTCCGTAGCCCTCGACCAGGAGTCCCCGGCTCGCGCGCTCCCAGCGGTCGACCGTCGCGACCGGCAGGCTCATCGCTCCCGAGATCGCGAAGCGGATGCCGCGCAAGTCGAGCTCGTGGCGCTCGGAGGCGCGGGCCAGCGCGTCGTACACGGGCGGCACCGCGGGGAGGAAGGTGGGCGGCGACGACTTCGCGGCCGCCTTCACGAGGCCGACGTCGAAGGTCGGGAACAGCACGACCTTCGCGCCGATGCTGATCGCGAAGGTCAGGCACAGCGTCAGCCCGTAGGCGTGGAACAGAGGGAGCACCGCGTAGAACGTCTCGTCGCCCTCGCGCAGGCCCGGCACCCAGGCGCGGCCCTGCAGGGCGTTCGCGCGGAGGTTCGCGTGCGAGAGGATCGCGCCCTTGGGCGTGCCGGTGGTGCCGCTCGTGTACTGCAGCAGGGCCGTGTCGCCGAGGACCGGGCGGGGGTGCGAGCGCGCGATGCGGCGGTTCTTCAGCAGCGACGCGAAGGGCACCAGGGAGCGGCTGCGGGGGGTCGCGGTCAGCTTCTCGCGCGACCGGCGCACCGACGGCAGGGGGAGCCGCAGCGCCAGGCGCTTGCCGAGCGGGAAGGAGCGGGTGAGGTCGACGGAGACGACGCGCTCGATGCCCAGGTCGGCGGGCATGGTCGCGACGACGTCGGCGATCTTGTCCCAGACGACCGCGAACCGGGCGCCGTGGTCCTCGAACTGCCGCCGCAGCTCGCGCGGCGTGTAGAGCGGGTTGTGCTCGACCACGATCGCTCCGAGGCGGAGAGCCGCGTAGAACGCGACGACGTGCTCGGGGCAGTTCGGGAGCACCAACGCGACGCGGTCGCCGGCGCGCACGCCCAGGCGCCGCAGGCCCTCCGCCGCGCGCGCGACCTGCTCGCCGAGCTCGGCGTAGCTGGTCTCGGCGCCGAAGAACTCGAGCGCGGTGCCGCGGCGGTACCGCGCGACCGAGTCCTCGAGCAGGTCGACGAGGGTCTGGGTGGGAGGGTCGATCTCGGCGGGCACGCCCTCCGCGTAGGAGGTCAGCCACGGCTTCGTCGCCAGGTTCGAGGATCCGGAGGTCACGGGCCGAGTATCGGGCACCCGCCTCCGCACTTCCTCCGAGGCGCGCGGAGGGGGTGCCGCACCGGGCGCGGGAGCGGCAGGCTGGCGGCATGAGCGCAGCCATCGACCTCCTCCGCGACGCCTTCGGCCGGGTGCACGAGAACGTGCACGCCGTCCTCGACGACAGCACCCCCGATCAGCTCGCGTTCCGCGCGGACGCCCGCTCGAACTCGCCCGCCTGGCTCGTCTGGCATCTCGTCCGGGTGCAGGACGACCACCTCGCCCCGCTCGCCGGCCACGAGCAGGTGTGGACGGCCGACGGCTTCCACGGCCGGTCCGGCCTGCCCTTCGAGCCCGACGAGACCGGCTACGGGCAGGAGCCGGCCGAGGTGGCGGCGCTCGCCGCGGTGCCGGCCGCGCTGCTCGCGGAATACGCCGACGCCGTGCACCGGCAGACGCTCGCCCTCCTCGACACGCTCGGCGACGAGGACCTCGAGCGCGTCGTCGACGAGCAGTGGGATCCGCCGGTGACCCTCGGGGTTCGGCTGGTCTCGGTGATCGACGACGACACGCAGCACGTCGGCCAGGCCGCGTACGCGAAGGGTCTCGCCGAGCGCTCGGCGCGCTGAGCCCGGCCTCTACGCTGGCGGGATGCGCGCGCTCCGGACCCTGCCCGCGAGCGCGGTCCTCGCCCTCGCCACCGCGCTGACCCTCGTCGGCTCCTGGATCCCCTCCTACTGGAACGACGAGGCCGCGACCCTCCGCCTGGCGCGGCTCCCGGTGGGGGAGCTCCTCGCCTTCGTGCAGGAGAAGGACGCGGTGCACCTGGTCTACGGCCTGCTGATGCACGGCTGGATCGCGATCGCCGGGGAGTCGGAGCTCGCGGTGCGGGCGCCGTCCGCTCTCGCCACGGGAGCGGCGGCGGCGGGCGTCGTCGTCCTGCTGCGATCGTTCGACCGGCCCCGGGCAGCACTCCTCGCCGCCGCGGTGCTCGTGCTGCTCCCGCGGTCCTCGTTCTCGGGGACCGAGGCGCGATCCTCCGCTCTGGCCACCGCGCTCGTGGTGGGAGCGGCGGTCCTCGTCGTGCGGGCGGCCCGCTCCGGAGGAGCCCTGCGCTGGATCGCGTTCGCGGCCGTCGCGGGTCTGGCGGACGCGGTGTTCCTCTACTCCGTGCTGGTGCTGCCGGCTCTCGTCGCGCTCGCCGCGGCCGCGGCGCCCCGGGGTGCCGTGCGGGCTCTCCCGGCGAGCGCCCTCTCTGCACTGGGCGCCGTGCCGGTGCTGCTCCTCGCCGCCGGGCAGAGCGGCCAGGTCGGCTGGCTCCGCTCGCAGCCGGTGACCGCGTTCACCGTCCTGGTCGAGCCGTTCTTCGGATCCGCGTGGTGGCTGGCCGGGATCGCCGTCGCGCTCCTCGCGGTCGCCGCGGTGCGGGGCGGCCTGCGCGGGCCGCTCCTGCCGGCCCTCGTCCTCTGGATCGTGCTGCCGACGGCGGTGCTGGTGCTCGGGACCCTCCTCGTCGAGCCGATGTTCACCCCCCGCTACCTCGCGTCGAGCACGCCCGCCCTCGCGGTCCTCCTCGGCCTCGCGCTCGACTCGTTCAGGGCCCGGACGGGCGTCGCCCTCCTCGCCCTGACCGCGGTGGCCGCCCTGCCGGTCCTGGTGCAGATGCGCACGGTCACCGGGAAGCCGGCCGGGCAGGACCTCCGCGGTCTGGCGGCCGCCGTCGAGGAGCGGGCCCGTCCGGGCGACGCCGTCCTCCTCGGCTCCTCCGGGACGGTCTCGCTCCGGCCCCGCCTGGCGCTCGCCGCCTACCCGGAGGCGTTCGCGGGCGTGGACGACGTCGCCCTCGCCGCTCCGTACGGGACGACGGGGACGTACTCCGACGTGCTCCTGGAGGGCGAGGACCTGCTCGCCGCGCTCGCCGGGGAGGACCGGGTCTGGCAGGCGCTGCCGGAGGGCGAGGCGGACACGGTGCTCGCTGAGGCGGGGTTCGTCGCGCGCGAGCGGATCCGGGTGCCGACGACGGTGCTGACGCTGTGGGAGCGCCCGGAGGGCCGCTGATCCGGAGCGCTCGGGGCGTCGCAGCCCCGGAGTGGAGAGACGCCGGAGTGCCCGGAGCCCCGCCGACGGGGAGCCGCTACCCTTGTCCCCGGCGCCGTCGCAGAGCGGTGGCGTCCGCGGAGCGAGGACCGCGCCACCGAGAGGACCCGAACGTGACGTTGCCCGAGACCACCACCACCGCCATCGCGAAGCGGAAGGGGCGCGACGTCGCCCCCGAGATCGCGCGCTCCTGGCTGCTGGTGAACGCCACCCGCACCGAGACGTTCGACGCCGCGCACGCGTCCCGCGCCGACCAGATCGTCCTCGACATCGAGGACGCGGTCGACCCCAAGGCGAAGCCCGACGCGCGGACCGACGTCGCGGAGTGGCTGACCGGCGAGAAGCGCGCCTGGGTCCGCATCAACGACCACTCCACCCCGTTCTGGTCCGACGACGTCGACGCGCTGAAGGGCCTGCCCGGCCTCGCCGGCGTCATGCTCGCCAAGACCGAGGCCGCTGAGCACGTCACCGAGACCTTCGACCGCCTCGGCGGCTCCACCCCGGTGCTCGCCCTGGTCGAGTCCGCCCTCGGCATCGAGGAGGCGGTCTCGATCGCCCGCGCCCGCGGCACCTTCCGCCTCGCGTTCGGCAGCGGCGACTACCGCCGCGACACGGGCACCAGCGCCGACGACCTCGCGATGGCCTACCCGCGCTCGCGCCTGGTCGTCGCCTCGCGCATCGGCGACCTGCCCGGCCCGATCGACGGACCGACCGTCTCGAACAGCCACCCCGTGCTGCGCGAGCAGTCCGCGCTCACGGTCTCGCTCGGCCTCACCGGGAAGCTCTGCCTCGACACCGAGCAGCTCGCCGTGATCAACGAGGTCATCAGCCCGACGCCGTCCGACGTCGCCTGGGCCCGCGACTTCCTCGACGACTTCGAGGCCCGCGGCCGCGTCATCCGCGACGGCAGCGACCTGCCCCGGCTGGGCCGCGCCAAGAAGATCGACAAGCTGGCCACGGCGTTCGGCGTCAACCCGCTGTGATCCGTCGCGGGGAGGGCGCCTCCGCGGCACACTGAGGGAGCCGCGGAGACCCTCCCGCGCAGGACGGAGACTCCGATGGGCGCGGTCAGCACCTTCCTCTGGTTCGACGACGGCGCGGGGGAGGCGGCGCGCTTCTACACGGAGCTGGTGCCGAACTCGCGGATCACCGGAAGCCAGGTGCTGCCGGAGGGCTCCCCGTCGCCCGGCGAGGTGCTGTCGGTGACGTTCGAGCTCGACGGGCAGCGGTTCCAGGCGATCAACGCCGGGCCGCGGTTCCCGTTCACCGAGGCCGTCTCGATCGTCGTGACCGTCGGCGGCCAGTCCGAGCTCGACCGGCTGTGGGACGCCCTGATCGCGGACGGCGGCGAGGAGAGCCGGTGCGGCTGGCTCCGCGACCGCTGGGGGCTGTCCTGGCAGATCGTGCCGGAGGTCCTCCCGCGTCTGCTCGGAGGCGCCGACCCCGAGGCGTCCGCGCGCGCTCTGCAGGCGATGCTCGCGATGAGCCGCCTCGACATCGCGGAGCTGGAGCGGGCCCATGCCGGCGCGTGACTCCGCCCGCCCACGCCGCTCGACCTCGCTGCGGCGCGCGTACCTCCGCGACTACCGCTACGCCTACGGCTCGCGCTTCGTGCACCTGCGGGAGGGCTGGGACGTGTCGCGGTACGCGTCCGGCGACGGCGCTCCGGTGCTGCTCATCCCCGGGATCTACGAGACGTGGCAGTTCCTCCGGCCCATCGCCGAGAGGCTGCACGCGGCGGGCCATCCGATCCACGTGCTGCCCGCGCTCGGCTACAACACGCGGCCGATCGTCGCGTCGGCCGGACTCGGCCAGGACTACCTGCGCGAGCACGATCTGCGCGGAGTCGTCGTCGTCGCGCACAGCAAGGGCGGCCTGATCGGCAAGCACATGATGGTCGTCGACGACCGCGAGGACGGGCGGATCGAGCGCATGATCGCCGTCTCGACCCCGTTCAACGGCTCGTCGCTCGCACGGATCGCCCCGGCGCGGGCGCTCCGGGAGTTCGCGCCCCACCGCCCGCTGATCCGCACCCTGCTGGCCGAGCGCGAGGCCGACGCGCGCATCACGTCGATCTACGGGATGCGCGACCAGTACATCCCCGGAGGGAGCCGCCTCGCCGGGGCGCGCGAGAACATCGCGGTCTCGGTGGTCGGCCACTTCGCGCTGCTCTCGAGCCCGAAGGTGCTCGACCTCATCGCGGCCCGGGTCTGAGGCCGGACCGGATCCGCTGGGCTCGCCGCCCGCGTGAGGCGCCTGCCGTGCGGCGCGTCCTCGACCGGAGGACGGCCGCCTCAGCGACGAGCCGAGCCGCCCGCCGCGCTCAGGACCAGGGAGTGAGCAGCACGAGCGGGATCTGCCGCTCGGTCTTCGTCTGGTACTCGGCGTAGTCCGGCCACGCGGCGACCGCGCGCTCCCACCAGGCCGCGCGCAGATCGCCCTCGAGCACGCTCGCGGCGTAGTCCTTCTTCACGGGCCCGTCCTGCAGCTCGACGTGCGGCTCCTTGAGCATGTTGCCGTACCAGACGGGGTGCTCGGGCGCGCCGCCCTTGGACGCGACGACCACGTACTCGCCCTCGTGCTCGACGCGCATCAGCGCGGTCTTCCGGAGCTTCCCGCTCTTCGAGCCGACGGTGGTCAGGACGATGATGGGGCGGCCGCGGAGGAGGTTGCCCTCGGCTCCGCCGGTCCGCTCGTAGAGCTCCGCCTGCTCGCGGGCCCACTCGGACGTGCTGGGTTCGTACTCTCCGGTCAGCGGCATGCCTCCGATCGTACGGCCGCGGCGGCCCCGGTGGCCGACCCGTGTGCAGGAGGATGGAGCGGTGTTCTCCGCAGACCCGTTCGACCGAGCCCGTATCGCCCTCCTGCGCGACGACCTGATCCGCGCCCGCTACGGCGTGGACGCCGTGCGGGGGCTCTGGGGCGACGAAGCGGCCGAGGCGCTGCACCGCGGCGACCGGGTCCCCGCCCGCCGCGCCCTCGAGCGCAGCGGCGACCACGACGCGCTGGCCACCCTCGCCCGCCTGTTCCTCCTGGCCGATCCCGTCTCGGCCGACGACGCGGACGAGGCGTTCGGCGCTCTCGCGCTGGAGGGGGCGGTGGAGCTCGGCCTGGTGCGCGTCGAGGCCGGAGCCGTCGTCACCGCGGCCCTCGACCTGCGCCCCTACGACGTGGTCGACCAGCGCGGCGCTGCCTCCTGGTGGATCGCCTCCGACCTCGGGGAGCTCGCCCTCGGCCGCGCGCTCGACGAGGACCACGTGCTCGGCGTCGGCGGCGCGAGCCTCACGCTGACCGGCCTGATGATCCAGCGACCCGTCGGCCGCGTGCTCGACCTGGGGACCGGCTGCGGGATCCAGGCGCTGCACGCCTCCCGCCACGCCGAGCAGGTGGTCGCCACCGACATCTCCGAGCGCGCGCTCGCGCTCGCCTCCTTCACCGCGGCGCTCAACGGGATCGAGAACATCGAGTTCCGCCTCGGCAGCCTCTACGAGCCGGTCGCGGGGGAGCGCTTCGACCACATCGTCACGAACCCGCCGTTCGTCATCACGCCGCGAGCCGAGGGCGTCCCCTCCTACGAGTACCGCGACGGCGGGCTGGAGGGCGACGAGATCGTGCGCCGCGTCATCCTCGGAGCAGCCGAGCACCTGGTGCCCGGCGGTGTCGCGCAGCTCCTGGGGAACTGGGAGTACCGGGAGGGCGCGGACGCCTTCGACCGGATCGCGGACTGGCTCGCCGACGCCCGCAGCCCGCTGGAGCAGGCGCTCGAGGCGGGGCCCGAGGGGCTCGACGCCTGGATGGGCGGGACCGCCTCTCCGCTGGACGTCTGGGTCGTGGAGCGCGAGCGTCAGGATCCGGCGGTCTACGCCGAGACCTGGATCCGGGACGGCGGCACGACTCGCGGCCCCGCGTTCGACGCGCTGGTCGACGCCTGGCTGACCGACTTCGAGCGGCGCGGGGTGACCGGCGTCGGCTTCGGCTACGTCACGCTCCGCCTGCCCGAGCATCCTCGCCCGCCGATCCGCCGCCTCGAGCGGATCACCACGCCGGTCGCGACCGCGGGCCTGGGCGGCCACCTCGCCGCCTGCCTCGACGCGGCCGAGGCCCTCGCGTCGATCGACGACCGCGCTCTGGCGGGTCTCGCCCTGGTCGTCGCCGGAGACGTCACGGAGGAGCGGCACTACTGGCCGGGCAACGACGATCCGACGGTGCTGCGGCTGCGCCAGGGCGGCGGCTTCGCCCGGGTCGAGGAGGTCGACACGGCGCTCGCCGCCGTGGTCGGCGCCTGCGACGGCGAGCTCTCGGTGGCGGCGATCGCGGCGGCGGTCGCCTCGCTCCTCCAGGTCGAGGAGGAGGCGGTGTCCGACTCGGTGCTGCCGCGGGTGCGCGAGCTGGTGGCGACGGGGCTGCTGCGGCTGCCCCAGGGGGAACGCGGCTAGAAGAGGGTGGCGGAGTCCTCGACGGGGGGCGCGGCGGCCGCGGCGGGCGCGGCGGCGGCCGTCGGCCATCCGGGTCCGGCGTCGACGGGCTGCCGGCGCTGGTAGGCGGTCGCGGCGCTCCGGGCACGGACATCGGCGGCCTCGTTCATCCGGTGGTTGGCGTGCCCCTTCACCCACTCGAAGGTGACCGCCCGGCCCTGCAGCTCCTCGTCGAGCGCCTTGATGATCTCGACGTTCATCACCGGCTTGCCGTCGGCCTTGCGCCAGCCCTTCCGCTTCCAGCCCGGCAGCCACTCGGTGCAGGCCTTGATGGCGTACTGGCTGTCGCAGAGGATGTGCAGCGGCTCCTCCTCCTGCGCGGTCGCGCGCAGCAGCTCGAGCACCGCGGTGAGCTCGCCGATGTTGTTCGTGCCGTGCGACCAGCCGCCCGCGGCCCAGCGCTCGTCGTCGACGTACCAGGCCCAGCCGGCGGGGCCGGGGTTGCCCAGTGCGGACCCGTCTGCGGCGGCGATGATGCTCACGTGCGTCTCTCCTCGTGCTCTCGGTGCTCGCGCCGGTGCGGCGCCCTCCGAGGGTAGTCGGCGGGCGGGGCGGTCCGCGGCGCGCGGCGCGGAGTCAGGCGGAGGAGGAGCGGCGCGCGATCGTCACGCGCGTCGAGTACGGCATCGCGACGGTCCCGCTCCCGCCCGACTCCTCGTCCACCACGGCGTCGACCGCCGCGAGGACCGCGGCGCGCTTCTCGTCGGGCATCGCGATGATGTAGCTGCGGGACGCGAACATGTCCCGCACCCCGGCTCGGTCCAGCTCGAAGGACCACTCGAAGGCCGCGAACGCCACCCGCTCGAGAGCGGAGCCGAGCGGCGGCCGGAGCGTCTCGAAGCGCTCGGCGGTGGAGGCTCCGGCGACCTCGCCGAGCCGGCGCACCCAGGGGACCGACTCGTCGCGGATGTTCCACACCAGCGCGAGCACGCCCTCCGGCACCAGGACGCGGGCGACTTCGGCTCCCGCGCGCTCGGCGTCGACCCAGTGCCACGACTGCGCGGCGGTGACGAGCTCCGCGGAGGCGTCCGCGGCGGGGATCGCCTCGGCCGTCCCCTCCTCGGGGCGGACCGCCGGCAGATTCGAGGCGAGCCGCGCGAGCATCTCCGCGTCGGGCTCGACCGCGGTCACGTCGAGGCCGCGGGACGCGAGCGACGCGGTGAACTTGCCCGTTCCCGCGCCGAGGTCCACGGCGCGCAGCCGATCGGAGGCGTCGGCTCCCGCCGCGCGGGCCCGCTCCGGGACGAAGGCGCCCGCCACCCGCGCGGGGGCGTGCCCCACGATCCAGTCGACGGCGTCGTCGGGGTAGCCGGGCCGCCCGCGGTCGTAGGCGTCGACCGCGCTGCCGAAGGAGCGTCCGAGCCCGCTCATCGCTTCTCCGCCGCTCGCGCGAGCACGTCCACCGCGTAGCCGTAGCCGGCGATGCCCGCGCCGACGATCACGGCGATCGCGACGTCCGAGAGGTAGGAGTGCTGCCGGAACGGCTCACGCCGGTGCACGTTGCTCACGTGCACCTCGACCATCGGCAGCTCGGTCGCGAGGACGGCGTCGCGGATCGCGATCGACGTGTGCGTGTACGCCCCGGCGTTGAGCACCACTCCCGAGACGGAGCCGCGAGCCGCGTGCAGCCGGTCGACGATCGCGCCCTCCGAGCTGCTCTGGAAGGTCTCGACCGTGAAGCCGTGCCGCTCGGCAGCCTCCGCCGCCAGCGCCTCGGCGTCGGCGAGGGTGTCCGAGCCGTAGAGCTCGGGCTCGCGGGTGCCGAGCAGGTTCAGGTTCGGGCCGTTGAGGACGAGGATCGGCAGCTTCACGCTCCGACCCTAGCGCCGGCCGTCCCCGCGAGCGGGAGCGGCGGCAGCGCCGCGCGCAGGAGGATCAGCTCGCGCGCATGGGCGTCCAGACGCCGGTCCTCCTCGGTCCGCGGCTCGAGAGGCGGGACCGGCTCGGCCGCCCCGTCGGCGCCCCGCACCACGAAGACGCTCCGGCACTGCGTGGTCAGCTCCAGCTCGCCGGTCCGCGGGTCCCCGGAGCGCACATGCACCGCCAGGTGCATGCTCCGGGCGCTCGTGTGGATGAGGCGCGCCTCCACCTCGACGAGATGCCCGATGCGCACCGGACGGTAGAAGTGGATCCCCCCGGAGTAGACGGCCACAGAGTCGCGGCCGGTCCAGCGCTGCGCGACCGCGTCGGCCGCCTCGTCGATCCAGCGCATCACGATCCCGCCGTGGGCGTTGCCGCCCCAGTTGACGTCTCCCGGTGCCGCGAGGAAGCGGAACACGATCCGCGGACCGGTGCCCTCCTCGGTGTACTCCTGGGCGCGCATCACGTCGTGCAGCCGTCGGCGGCCCTCGATGCGCGCGGCGGCCCCCTCGGCGAGGGACAGGTCCTCGATCGAGCGGGGCCGCCACTCCGGGACCGACCGCGGCCTCTTCTCGTCGTCGACGGCCACGAACACGAGGAGGCAGTGCGTGGCGTCCTCGTAGAGGCCGGTCCGCGGATCCGCCTGCGCGACCTGCACCAGCACGTGCATGCTCGTGCGCCCGGTGTGGATGACGCGGGCGGTCGCCTCGATCAGGTTGCCGACCGAGATGGGCCGGGTGAAGTGGACGTTGCCGACGTACGCCGTCACGCAGTAGCCGCCGCTCCAGCCCACGGCGCAGGCGTAGCCGGCCTTGTCGATCCACTCGAGGACGCGCCCGGCCTGGGCGCTGCGGCCGTCGGCGGTGGCGTCCTGCGGGGCGGCGAGGAAGCGGAGCGTGATGCGGTCGGTCATGGTGCCCGTCGTCGTGGGAGCGGAAGGGGGGAGTGGACCCGCGGGGGTGCGAGGAAAGGGGGATGATCCGCCCGCGGGCCACAGGGGTGTCCGGCCGGAGCCGGCTCGGTCAGGGGGATCAGGCCGCCAGCGGCAGCTTCTCGGCGAGGAGCCGGAGCCGCAGGGCCTGGAGCTCGGCGGTCAGCTCGGGCGGCAGCCGGTCGCCGAACCGCGTGAAGAACTCCTCCGTGAGCGCGCACTCCTCCAGCCACGCCTCGACCGGGACGGAGAACAGCTCCTCCTTCTGGGCCGCGGAGAGCCGGAGCCCGTGCGTGTTGATCGCGAGCGGCAGGTCGCCGAGGGGGCTCCGCCGCGCCTCCGCCAGCCCCTCCAGGCGGCGGACGAGCCACTGCAGCACCCGCGCGTTCTCGCCGAAGCCGGGCCAGAGGAACTCGCCGTCCGCGTCCTTCCGGAACCAGTTGACCTGGAACACGGCCGGCGCCGCATCGCCGAGCTCGGCGCCGATCGCGAGCCAGTGCGCGAAGTAGTCGGCCATGTTGTAGCCGCAGAAGGGGAGCATCGCGAACGGATCGCGGCGCAGCTCCCCGACCGTGCCCTCCGCGGCCGCGGTCTTCTCGGAGGCGACGGTCGCACCCAGGAAGACGCCGTGCTGCCACGAGGTGGCCTGCGTGACCAGCGGGACGTTGCTCGCCCGTCGGCCACCGAAGACGATCGCGTCCAGCGGCACGCCCTCGTGGGCGTCCCAGTCGGCGGAGAGCGACGGGCACTGCGCGGCCGGCGCGGTGAAGCGGGAGTTGGGGTGCGCGGCGGGCGTGCCGGACGACGGCGTCCACGGCTGCCCGCGCCAGTCGGTCAGCCGCTCCGGGACCTCGTCGGTCAGGCCCTCCCACCACACGTCGCCGTCCTCGCGGAGCGCGACGTTGGTGAAGATCGTGTTGCCCCAGAGCGTCTGCACGGCGTTCGGGTTCGAGGTCTCCCCGGTGCCGGGAGCGACGCCGAAGAAGCCCGTCTCGGGGTTCATCGCCCAGAGGCGTCCGTCCTCGCCGCGACGCATCCAGGTGATGTCGTCGCCCAGCGTCTCGACCCGCCAGCCGGGGATCGCGGGCTGCATCATCGCGAGGTTGGTCTTGCCGCACGCGCTCGGGAAGGCGGCGGCGACGTGGTAGCGCCGTCCCTCGGGCGAGACGATGCGGATCAGCAGCATGTGCTCGGCGAGCCAGCCCTCCTCGCGCCCCATCGCCGAGGCGATGCGCAGGGCGAAGCACTTCTTCGCCAGCAGGGCGTTGCCGCCGTAGCCGGAGCCGTACGAGACGATCTCGCGCGTCTCCGGGAACTGGGTGATGTACTTCACGGGGCTGCACGGCCAGGCGACGTCCTCGCGGGTGACGCCGTCCGCGTCGCGGAGGGGCAGCCCCACGGTGTGCACGCCGCGGACGAACGGGGTCTCCTCGGTGAAGGCGGCGAGCGGCTCGGAGCCCACGCGCGCCATGATCCGCAGGTTCAGCACCGCGTAGGCCGAGTCGGTGACCTGGACGCCCAGCTGCGAGAGCGGACCGCCGACGGGCCCCATCGAGAACGGGACGACGTACATCGTCCGTCCGCGCATCGCTCCGTCGAGGAGGGGAGCGAGCTCGGCCCTCATCGCGGCGGGCTCGCGCCAGTTGTTGGTCGGTCCCGCGTCGGCCTCGTCGGTCGTGCAGATGAAGGTGCGGTCCTCGACCCGGGCGACGTCGTCCGGGTCGGTGCGGGCCAGGAACGAGCCGGGCCGCCACTCCGGATTGAGCGGGAGGAGCGTGCCGGAGGCGACGAGCCGCTCGGTCAGGCGGTACCACTCCGCGGGGGAGCCGTCGCTCCACTCGATCGCGTCGGGCTGGAGGATCGCGGCGGTCTCGCGCACCCAGCGGCGGAGGGCGAGGGGCGCCGGCGGCACGACGGGCGCGGGGACGGACGTCGGCGCGGTCATGGTGCTCGGCTCGAGTCGGACGGTGTTGCTGTAGATGCTCATGCTGGCTCCGCTTTCGGTGGTCGTCGTCGACGGGGGTGGGGAGTCGCCGGCCGCAGCCGGGAAGAGGCCGGCCGGGCCGGGAGGGGCGCTCAGTGGCGCCTGAAGCCAGGATGGAGGAGGATCAGGAGGTATTCCCGGCGCTCCGGCGGTCAAGAAACCGTCTTTTTGCGCTTTCGTCACAACCGACCGCTGGAGCTCGCCGTGACCGATCCCTCGACACCCGCCCCGGGCTCCGACGTCGTGCTGCTCGGGCAGCGCCTGCGCCACTTCCGTACCCGGCGCGGTATGACCCTCGGGCAGCTCGCCGAGCGCGTCGACGTGTCGGGGAGCCAGCTCTCGCTGATCGAGACGGGCCGCCGCGAGCCGCGCCTCTCCCTCCTGCAGCGCCTCGCGGCCGCGCTCGGCGTCGAGCTGGCGGCGCTGCTCTCGGACGAGCCGCCGAGCGAGCGGGCCGCGCTGGAGATCGAGCTGGCGCGCGTGCAGAAGGGGTCGCTGTACCGCTCGCTCGGCCTGCCCGAGTTCAAGGTCAACAAGGGGCTGAGCACGCCCGTGCTGGAGGCGTTCCTCGGCGTCTACCGCGAGCTCGCCCGTCGCCGGAGCGAGGCGAGTGCCACACCGGAGGAGGCGCGCCGGGCCAACACCGCCCAGCGGCTCCAGCTGCGCGAGCGCAGCTCCTACCTGCCCGAGATCGAGGAGGTGGCGGGCGAGATGCTCCGGACCGTCGGGCACCGCGGAGGAGCACTGACCCACAGCTCCGTCTCGAAGATGGCCCGGCACCTCGGCTTCGAGATCATCCACGTCGGCGACCTGCCGCACTCCGCCCGCTCGGTGATCGACCTCGCGAACGGCAGGATCTACCTCCCGCCCGCCTCGATCCCCGGGGGCCACGGCCTGCGGGCGCTGGCGCTGCAGGCGATGGCGCACCGCCTCCTCGGGCACGAGCGGCCGGTGACCTACGCCGACTTCCTCCGCCAGCGCCTCGAGATCAACTACTTCGCCGCAGCGTGCCTGATGCCGCTGGAGCCGGCGGTCGCGTTCCTCCAGGAGGCGAAGCGCGAGCGGGACATCTCGGTGGAGGACTTCCGCGACGGCTTCGGCGTCACCCACGAGGCCGCCGCCCTGCGCTTCACGAACCTGCTCACCTCGCACCTCGACATCCGGATGCACTTCCTGCGGGTGCTGGGAGACGGCTCGATCCAGAAGGCCTACGAGAACGACGGGCTGCCGCTGCCGACCGACGTCACCGGGGCCGTCGAGGGCCAGGTGGTCTGCCGCTACTGGTCGGCGCGCTCCGCGTTCACCCGGACCAACCGGACGACGGAGTACTACCAGTACGTCGACACCCCGGCGGGGACCTTCTGGTCGGCGTCGCAGACCGGCACGACCGCCACCGAGGAGTTCTCGATCACCGTGGGCGTCCCGTTCGCCGAGGCCCGCTTCTTCCGCGGCCGCGACACCGACCGCCGCGAGCTCTCCCGCTGCCCCGACGAGTCCTGCTGCCGGCGCGCCCCGTCGGAGCTCGCCGCGCGCTGGGACGGCAACGCCTGGCCGAGCGCGCGCCTGCACGCGCACGTGCTCGCGCCGCTGCCGTCGGGGACCTTCCCCGGCATCGACGACGCCGAGGTCTACGAGTTCCTCGACGCGCACGCCCGCGAGTCCTGACCGCTCCCGCGAGACGCCGCTCCGGTGCGCTCGCGTCGGCGTGCCGCGTACCCGACCGGCGTCCCCGCGGAGGGGGCGGGAGTCGTCAGTCCGAGATGAGGGCGCGGGCCGTTCCCTCATCGAGGATGAGGTCGGTGATGAGGCCGGCCGCCAGGGCGCCGCGCAGGCCCGGCAGCTTCGAGGCGCCCGAGACGACGCAGATCCGGCGCGACGCGCGGCGCACGGTGGAGAGGTCCGGACCGCTTGCACGTTCGTTCATGGGGATGTCGTCCCAGCTGCCGTCGGACCGGTAGAACACCGTCGCGACATCGCCGACGACCCCGGAGCCGCTGAGCGAGGTGAAGTCGCTCGGCTCCAGGTAGCCGCCGATGTAGACCTTCGAGGGGACCGCCGCGAACGGCGACCCGAGCCCGAACAGCGCCACGTCCATCCGCTGCTGCAGCTCCAGGACCCGTCGGGTGGAGCGCTCGCGCCACACCGCCTGCTTGGTGGTCGGGTCGTCGAAGAACGCCGGCACCGGGAACTGCTGGACCTTCGCCGCGTAGGCGTCACCGAAGCGGCGGAGGATCTCGCTCGAGTAGTTGATGCCCGTGGTCTCGGTGTTGCCGGCGCCGTTCAGCTGCACGATCTGCGTGTTGTGCGTCTCCTTGGCGATCAGGTGGCGGCTGATCGCGCTCATCGTGGAGCCCCAGGCGATGCCGACGATCATGTTCGAATCGATGAACTGCCCGAGGATCCTCGCTGCGGACAGGGCGACCCGCTCGAGCCGGTCGATCTCGCTGGTGTGGTCCGGCACCGGCACGATGTGCGCCGTGATGTCGAAGTGGGACCGCACCTCGGCCGAGAGGGCGCTCGCCCGGTCGAGGGGGGAGCGGATCTGGATGTCGACCAGGCCGGTCGCGCGGGCGTGCGAGAGCAGGCGCGAGACGGAGGAGCGCGACGTGTGCAGCTCGTGCGCGATCGCGTCCATCGTCAGATCCTGCATGTAGTACAGCTGGGCCGCACGCAGCGCGTCCCGCGTCTTGTCGGGATGGGTCGCGTGGGTCGTCTCGTCGAGTTCGACGACCGGTCTCACCGGGGTCATAGCGCTCCCTGCACGGATTTCCACCCGTCTTGACCGGATGTGTTGTCGGGTCAAGGATGGCTGTATTCCTCCGCGAAATCAATCGGTCATCTCCCCGGTGCACGCTGGTGCGGAGGCCTCGACGACACCCCTACGACACGAAGGCGAGTACGAAGTGGCACAGTCCGACGGAACTCCCGGAAACTCCGCTCTGCGCGAGAGCGTCGCTGCTCTCCGCGACAACCCCCGCGCCACGGTCCTGGTCATCGGCGGTGGCATCAACGGCATCGGGACCTTCCGCGAGCTCGCGCTCAACGGCGTCGACGTCGCCCTCGTCGAGCGCGGCGACTACGTCTCTGGTGCCTCGAGCGCCTCGAGCCACATGATCCACGGCGGCATCCGCTACCTCGAGAACGGCGAGTTCCGACTCGTCAACGAGGGCGTGCACGAGCGCAACGGCCTGCTGAAGATCGCTCCCCATTACGTGAAGCCGCTGCAGACGACGATCCCGATCTACTCGACGTTCTCGGGCATCCTCGCGGCTCCGCTGCGCTTCCTGACCCACAAGTCGGGCAAGCCGCAGGAGCGCGGTGCGCTGCTGATCAAGGTCGGCCTCACGATGTACGACTTCTTCTCCCGCGACGGCGGCACGGTCCCGCGCCACCAGTTCCACGGGCGCAAGCGCTCGCTGAACGAGCTCCCCAAGCTCGACCCGAAGATCAAGTACACCGCCACCTACTTCGACGCCTCCGTGCACGAGCCCGAGCGCCTCGCGCTCGACGTGCTCCACGACGCGCTGATCGGCGGCAGGAAGGCCCGCGCGGCCAACTACGTCGAGGCCGTCGGCGCCGACGAGAAGGGCGTCGTCCTCCGCGACCGCGAGTCCGGCGAGGAGTTCACCTTCGCGGCGGACGTCGTCGTCAACGTCTCCGGACCGTGGACCGACTTCACCAACACGGCCCTCGGCACGTCCACGAAATTCATGGGCGGCACCAAGGGCTCGCACATCGTGCTCGACAACCCCGAGCTGGTCGAGGCCTGCGAGGGTCGCGAGATGTTCTTCGAGCACAGCGACGGACGCATCGTCCTCATCTACCCGCTCAAGGGCCGCGTGATGGTCGGCACGACCGACATCGACGCCGACCCCACGAAGCCGGCGGTGTGCACGGAGGAGGAGATCGACTACTTCTTCGAGCTCGTCAACCACGTCTTCCCGGCCATCCGCGTGGACCGTTCGCAGATCGTCTTCAAGTTCTCCGGCATCCGCCCGCTGCCCCGCCACGACGACGAGGCCCCGGGCTTCGTCTCCCGCGACTACCGCATCGAGCCCTCGACGCTCCCCGGCAACGGCTCGCCCGTGCTCAGCCTGGTCGGCGGCAAGTGGACGACGTTCCGCGCCCTGTCGGAGCACCTCTCGAACGAGGTCTTCAAGCGGATCGGCGTGACCCGTCGCGTCTCCACCGTGAAGACCCCCATCGGAGGCGGCAAGGGCTTCCCGCGCACCGACGCGTCCCGCGCGCAGTGGATCAGCCAGCACCGCTCCGGGCTCTCCTCGGCCCGCACGGGCCAGCTGCTCGAGCGCTACGGCACCCGCGCGCAGGAGGTCATCGAGGCCCTGGCCGACGGACACGACGAGGCGCTCGACTTCGACAAGGACTTCACCACCGGTGAGATCCGCTACCTCGCCCAGCGCGAGAGCGTGGTGCACCTCATCGACCTGGTGATGCGCCGCACCAACCACGCCTTCACGGGCGGCCTGAGCCGCGAGCTCCTCGAGGAGCTCGCCGAGCACACGGGCGCCGTGCTGGGCTGGGACGACGCCGCCCGCGCGTCGGAGGTCGACGCGACCATCGCGCACCTCAAGGAGTACAACGGCGTCGACGTCGGGGGCACCTCGGTGCAGACCCCGACGGCCGTGCCCGCCTCCTGATCGGCGATCAGGCGCGGATCGACGGAAGCCCCGGACCGAGGATCACCTCGACCGGGGCTTCCGTCGTGACAACGCACAAACGTGCACGCGCCGTTCCTTGTCGCTAGGACAGGGCGCCGATAACTTCACACCGTCGGGCATCGAAGCCCGCCGCGGATGCCTGTGCGCGTCCGTCTTACGAAAAGGAAAAGGTCAACGTGGACAATCTCGGAGTGGTCTTCCTCGCCGAAGTCGTGGGAACGGCCATGCTCGTGCTCCTCGGCTGCGGTGTCGTCGCCAACGTCGCGCTCGTGAAGAGCAAGGGTCTCAACGGCGGAACCCTCATGGTCAACATCGGCTGGGGCTTCGCGGTCTTCGCCGGTGTGATCGTCTCGTACAACTCGGGGGCGCACCTCAACCCCGCGGTCACCCTGGGCCTCGTCGCGAGCGGAGCGACCGAGTTCGGTTCCGGCGTGCCCGTCAACATCGTCTCGATCCTCGTCTACATCCTCGCCCAGATGATCGGTGCGATCCTCGGTGCCGTCTTCTGCTGGCTCGCCTACAAGCAGCACTTCGACGAGGAGCCCGACGCGGCCAACAAGCTCGGCGTCTTCTCGACCGGCCCGGCGATCCGCTCGTACGGCTGGAACTTCGTCACCGAGGTCATCGGCACCTTCGTCCTCGTCTTCGTCGTCATCGGCTTCGGCGGCGGACGTCAGGGCGACGGCGGTCTGGCCGCGCTCGGCGCGCTGCCCGTCGCCATCCTGGTGATCGCGATCGGCGCCTCCCTCGGCGGCCCGACCGGCTACGCCATCAACCCCGCCCGCGACCTCGGCCCCCGCATCGCGCACGCGCTGCTGCCGATCAAGGGCAAGGGCTCGAGCGACTGGAGCTACGCCTGGGTGCCCGTCGCCGGCCCGATCGTCGGTGGAGTGCTCGCGGGCCTCGCCTCGCTCGTGCTGCTCCCGGTCCTCTAGACCGCCGCGCTTCCTTTCACCCCCGTTACGAAGGAGTAATCATTCATGGCTGACTACGTCATCGCTATCGACCAGGGGACCACGTCGTCCCGCGCGATCATCTTCGACAAGAAGGGATCGATCGTCTCCACCGGCCAGAAGGAGCACGAGCAGATCTTCCCGCGCGCCGGCTGGGTCGAGCACGACCCGATCGAGATCTGGAACAACGTCCGCGAGGTGATCGGCCAGGCTCTCTCCCGCGCCGACCTGACCCGCCACGACATCGCCTCCGTCGGCATCACCAACCAGCGCGAGACCGCTGTCGTCTGGGACAGGACGACCGGCAAGCCCGTCTACAACGCCATCGTCTGGCAGGACACCCGCACCCAGTCGATCGTCGACCGCCTCGCCGGCGACGAGGGCGCTGACCGCTTCAAGTCGATCGTGGGCCTCCCGCTCGCGACCTACTTCTCCGGCACCAAGATCGTCTGGATCCTCGAGAACGTCGAGGGCGCGCGCGAGAAGGCCGAGGCGGGCGACCTGATCTTCGGCACGACGGACACCTGGGTCCTCTGGAACCTGACCGGCGGCATCGACGGCGGCGTCCACAAGACCGACGTCACCAACGCCTCCCGCACCCTGTTCCTCGACCTCGAGACCCTCGAGTGGCGCGACGACATCCTCGAGGCCTTCGGGGTCCCGAAGTCGATGCTCCCCGAGGTCTGCTCCTCCTCCGAGGTCTACGGCCACGTCGAGTCGTCGTCGCTGCTGCGCGAGGTCCCGATCGCCGGCATCCTCGGCGACCAGCAGGCCGCGACCTTCGGTCAGGCGGCGTTCGACCCGGGCGAGGCGAAGAACACCTACGGCACCGGCAACTTCCTGATCTTCAACACGGGCACCGAGATCGTCCACTCGAAGAACGGTCTGCTCACCACCATCGGCTACAAGCTCGGCGACGGCGAGGTGCACTACGCGCTCGAGGGCTCGATCGCGGTCTCCGGCTCGCTGATCCAGTGGCTGCGCGACAACCTGGGCCTCATCGGCTCGGCCCCCGAGGTCGAGGCGCTGGCCGCCACGGTCGAGGACAACGGAGGCGCGTACTTCGTCCCCGCCTTCTCGGGTCTGTTCGCCCCCTACTGGCGCTCCGACGCCCGCGGAGCCCTCGTCGGCCTCACCCGCTACGTCAACAAGGGCCACATCGCCCGCGCCGCGCTCGAGGCGACCGCCTTCCAGACCCGCGAGGTCCTGGACGCGGTCAACGCCGACTCCGGCGTCCCCCTGCAGGAGCTCAAGGTCGACGGCGGCATGATCGCCAACAACCTGCTCATGCAGTTCCAGGCCGACATCCTCGGCGTCCCGGTCGTCCGACCGGTCGTCGCGGAGACCACCGCGCTCGGAGCGGCCTACGCGGCCGGTCTCGCGGTCGGCTTCTGGGAGAACCTCGACGACCTGCGCCAGAACTGGCAGGAGGACTCGCGCTGGACCCCGCAGATGGACCAGGACGAGGCCGCCCGCCAGTACCGCCTCTGGAAGAAGGCCGTCACCAAGACCTTCGACTGGATCGACGAGGACGTGCAGTAGTTCCTTCCGCGGCAGTCCCTGCCTGCCGCGGCGCGGTCGGCTCATCGAGGTGGTCGCGTCTCGGGGAGCGGGTTCCGTCCGGTTAGGGGACAACGCTGACACGCGTTCTCCCCGTTCGCCTCGTGCGGCGAGCGGATGACGTGCGTCCGTTCACGGTGAAGCGCCCTGTCCGACCCTCGGGTCGGGTGGGGCGCTTCGTCGTTCCGACGACGGCGCAACGAGTATCGCAACGGGGTGGTTCGGGGACACCCATGCTGGTCGAGTGGTCGCCGCAGACGGCTCATCGAGACCCGGCAATTCGGACCTGCATGCTTGTCGGGTAGTCGCTGCAGGCGGCATATCGAGACCCGAACCGGGTGAGGCCTCAGTCCGCCGACAGCCCGAGCTGCGCGTCCAGCTCGTCCAGGGAAGCGATCCGGTGCACGCCCAGCTCGACCGCCTCGGGCGGCAGCACGCGGCCGTGCTCGGGACCGCCGACGCGGTCGAGCCAGACGCCGCGCAGGCCCGCAGCGGCCGCTCCGACGGCGTCGGTGCCGAGCCGGTCGCCGACGTAGAGGGCCTCCTCCGGAGAGACCCCGAACCGCTCGCAGGCGATCGCGAAGATCCGCGCGTCCGGCTTGGCGACGCCGACGTCGCCGGAGGCGATCACGTGCTCGAAGCGACCGGAGAGGCCCGTGCCCTCGATCTTCCCCCGCTGGAAGTCGAGCACGCCGTTGGTGATGACGCCGAGGCGGACTCCGGCGGCGTCGAGCCGGTCGAGGACGGGCAGCGCGTCGTCGTGGAGGGTCCAGGCGGCGACGTAGTGCTCGAGGTACCCGCGGAACCAGGAGCTCGCCTCCTCGGGAGTCAGCCCGACTCCGGCCTCCGCGGCGAAGTCCGTGGCGCGCGCCCGGCGCTGGCCCTCGTAGTCGAGCTCGCCCGCGAGGTAGCGGTGGTAGTGCTCCTCCTCGAGCAGGTGCCAGCGGCGCTGCACGTCGGCCGGCTCGCCGGCGTAGGCGGCGCCGAGCGAGGCGGCGTACGCGACGATCCCCTCCCGCACAGCGCGGGCATGGGCGAAGAGGGTGTCGTCGAGGTCGAAGAGCGCGAGCCGCAGCACGGCCGCCTCAGCGGACGCGGCGGAGGAGGCCGACGGAGTCGTAGACGGCGGCGAGCGTGCGCTCCGCGGTCTCGGACGCGCGGTCGGCGGCGAGGGAGAGGACCCGGTCGAGCTCGGCCGGGTCGGCGAGCAGCTCCGCGGTCCGCGCTCGGATCGGGTCGAAGGTGGCGGCGACCACCTCGACGAGGCCCTTCTTGAGGTCCCCGTAGCCGCGGCCCGCGTACTCCTGCTCCAGCGACTCGACGGAGCGGTCGGCGAGGACCGAGTAGATCGTCAGCAGGTTCGAGACGCCGGGCTTCGCCGCCCGGTCGAAGCGCACCTCCGACTCGGTGTCCGTCACGGCGCGCATGATCTTCTTCGCGGTCGCCTTCGGCTCGTCGAGCACGCTGAGCAGGCCCGCATCCGACTCCGCCGACTTCGACATCTTGGCGCCCGGGTTCTGCAGGTCGAAGATCTTCGCGGTCTCGCGCACGATGTGGGGCTCCGGCACGGCGAAGGTCTCGCCGAAGCGCGAGTTGAAGCGCGCGGCGAGATCGCGGGTGAGCTCCAGGTGCTGGCGCTGGTCCTCGCCGACCGGCACCGCGTCCGTCTGGTACAGCAGGATGTCGGCCGCCATCAGGATCGGGTAGGTGAACAGGCCCACCGAGGCGGCCTCGGCGCCCTGCTTCGCCGACTTGTCCTTGAACTGCGTCATCCGGCTGGCCTCGCCGAAGCCGGTCAGGGTGTTGAGGACCCAGGCGAGCTCGGCGTGAGCGGGCACGTGGGACTGGATGAAGAGGGTCGAGCGCGCGGGGTCGATGCCCGCGGCGATGTACTGCGCGGCGGTCGCGCGGGTGCGCTCGCGGAGCTGCTGCGGATCCTGCGGGACCGTGATCGCGTGCAGGTCGACGACGCAGAAGTAGGCGTCGAAGTCCTCCTGCATCGCGACCCACTGGGTCAGCGCGCCGATGTAGTTGCCGAGGTGCAGCGACCCGGAGGAGGGCTGCATGCCGGAGAAGATGACGGGCTTGGCGCCCGGGATGCTGGGAGTCATGGGTGGCCTCGAGGGGTCGGTTCGCGGGGGAGAGGGTCAGAGCTCGTAGTCGACGACCACGGGGGAGTGGTCGGACCAGCGGGTGTCGTAGGAGGCGGCGCGGTCGACCTCGTAGCTGCGGGCGAGGTCGGCGAGCGCGGGCGTGGCGAGCTGGTAGTCGAGGCGCCAGCCGGTGTCGGTGTCGAAGGCCTGGCCGCGCTGAGACCACCACGTGTACGGTCCGGGCACCTCGCCCGCGAACCGGCGGCCGAGGTCGACCCAGCCCAGTCCGGCACCGGCGTTGTAGTCCGGGTCGCCCTCGGCGCCGACGAAGCGGTCGACGTAGGCGCGCTCCTCCGGGAGGAAGCCGGCCTTCTTGACGTTGCCCTTCCAGTTCTTGATGTCGAGCGTGCGGTGGCCGACGTTGAGGTCGCCCATCACCGCGGCGAGCTCGCTGTGCGCCCGGATCTCGGGCAGGCGCGCCTCCATCGCGTCGAGGAAGCGGTACTTCTCGACCTGCTTGGGGGTGCCGACCTCGCCGGAGTGGACGTAGGTGGAGACGACGGTGAGCGAGCGGCCGCCGACCTCGTAGTCGGCCTCGAGCCAGCGTCCGGCCGAGTCGAAGTCGTCGGCGCCGAACGTCACGCGGTGGATCGTGGCGCGCCTGCGCGAGGCGAGAGCGACTCCGGCGCGCCCCTTGGCGGTCGCCTCGTCGTGCAGCACGTCCCACTCCTCCCCGAGGAGCCCCGTGAGGTCGTCCGTGGAGGCGCGGACCTCCTGCAGGGCCAGGACGTCGACGTCGCGGGCGGCGAGCCAGTCGCCCATCCCCTTGCGGTATGCGGCGCGGACGCCGTTCACGTTGACGGAGGCGATGCGGAGGGTGCTGCGAGTCACCGGAGCAGTCTATTCGGAGCCGCGGAGCGGGCCGCCCGGCAGCGCTCGCACCCCGGAACGCGGAAGCCGGCGGCCGCCTCGCGCGACTCCCTCGGAGAGGGGGAGGAGCGCGGAGGCGACCGCCGGCGGGACCGCTCAGGACGGTCGGTCGGAGGGGATCAGGCGGGGACGGCCTGCGCGGTGGCGGGCTCGGGCACCTCGGCGACCACCGGGGCGCGCTTGATGCTCTTCGCGATGATCACGCAGACGGCCGTGACGACCATGCCCACCAGGATGGCGACCAGGTAGAGGATCGGCTGCCCGACGAGCCCGGTGACCCAGACGCCGCCGTGCGGGGCGCGGAGGGTGGAGCCGAAGAGCGCGACGAGCGCACCCGTGACGGCCGAGCCGACCATGGCGGACGGGATCACGCGCAGCGGGTCGACCGCGGCGAACGGGATGGCCCCCTCCGAGATGAAGGACGCGCCCAGCAGGTAGGCGGCCTTGCCGTTCTGGCGCTCGGCGTCGGTGAACAGGCGCTTGCGGAGCGTCGTGGCCAGGGCCAGACCCAGCGGCGGGGTCATGCCGGCGGCCATGACGATCGCCATCACCTTGAACTGCACGGAGTTCGGGTCGCCGTCGGCGGGGACGGAGGCGAGGCCGGTGGTCGCGAAGGCGTAGGCCACCTTGTTGACCGGACCGCCCATGTCGAACGCCATCATCAGGCCGAGGATGATCCCCAGGATGATCAGGTTGCCGCCCGAGAGGCCCGAGAGCCAGGACGACAGGCCCTCGCTCAGTGCGCGGAGCGGCGCTCCGAGCACCACGAACATCAGGAAGCCGGTGATGAAGGTGGCGATCAGGGGGATGATCACGACGGGCATCAGCGACTTGAACGCCGCGGGGAGCTTGATCCGCGAGATGTAGAGGGCCGCGTAGCCGGCGATGAAGCCGGAGGCGAGGCCGCCCAGGAAGCCCGCGCCGACGGTGACCGCGACCGCGCCGCCGAGGAAGCCCGGCGCGATGCCGGGACGGTCGGCGATGCCGAAGGCGATGAAGCCCGAGAGCACCGGCACCAGGAAGGCGAAGGTCGCGCTTCCGATGAGGAACATCACTCCGGCCCAGTCCGTGATGTTCGCGACGTTGAAGCCGTCGTCGATGATCTGCTGGGCCGTGAAGTCGACGATCCGGTAGCCGCCGAACAGGAACGACAGGGCGATCAGCAGACCGCCCGCCGCGACGAACGGGATCATGTAGGAGACGCCGGTCATCAGGTTCTGGCGGATGCGTGTGCCGACGCCGACCTTCTTCGGCGCGGCGGGGGCCGCGGCCGGAGTCGAGCGGGCGGGGGCGGACGCGGCGGAGCCGCGGAGGGCCAGAGCGCGGTCGAGGACCTCGTCCGGCTTGGACAGGGCCTCGGCGACGCCCACCTGGAGGATCGGCTTGCCGGCGAAGCGGTCCTTGCCGCGGACCTCGAGGTCGGCGGCGAGGATGACGACGTCCGCGGCGGCGATGTCGGCCGCGGTCATCTCGTCCGAGCCGGCCGCGCCCTGGGTCTCGACGTGGATCGGGTAGCCGCGCTTCTTCGCGGCCTGCTCGAGCGCCTCCGCGGCCATGTACGTGTGGGCGATGCCCGCGATGCAGCTGGTCACGGCGACGAAGCGCGGGCCGGAGGCGGGGCTCGCGGCGGGCGCGTCCTGCACCTTCGCGACGGCGCGGTCGATGACGTCGGCCGCCTTCGCAAGCGCCTCCGACGTGCCCACCTCGAGGGTGGGCTTCCCGGCGAAGCGCTCCTTGCCGCGGACCTCGAGGTCGGCGGCGAGGATCACGACGTCGGCGTCGGCGATGGTCCGGTCCGACATGGGATCGGAGCCCGCGGCGCCCTGGGTCTCGACCTGGATCTCGTACCCCTTCTTCTTCGCGGCCTGCTCGAGGGCCTCGGCCGCCATGTAGGTGTGCGCGATGCCGGCGATGCAGCTGGTGACGGCGACGATCCTCATGAGACGACGACCTCTCGGGCGATGATGTCCGCGACCTCCTGGCCGCTGGCGGCGGCGCGGAGGGAACCGGTGAAGGACTCGTGGATCAGCTTGCGGGCGAGCTGGGCGAGGATCTTGAGGTGCGCCTGGTCGGCGCCGTCCGGAGCCGCGATCAGGAAGATCAGGTCGGCCGGGCCGTCGGGGGCCCCGAAGTCGACGCCCTGCTTCGCGATGCCGACCGCCACGCTGGGCGAGACGACGTGGGAGGAGCGGGCGTGGGGGATCCCGATGCCGCCGGGCATGCCGGTCGCCATCTGCGACTCGCGGTCGCGGACGTCGGCGAGGAAGCCGTCGAGGTCGGTGACGCGGCCGGCGTCGGCGAGCGTCTTCGCGAGCTGCGCGGTGGCCTCGTCCTTCGTGGCGGCGGTGAGGTCGACGATGACCGTCGACGCCTCGGTGAGAGCAGTCATGCGCTCAGTTCTCCAATCGGGAGGGTGGGGTCGGGGTTCTCGACGACGGAGACGTCGTCGAGGCGGAGGGAGTCGGGACCCGGGGCTTCGCTGCCCGGGAGCTGGACGGCGGCGGTACCCCACGCGACTGCTGTCGCGAGGCGCTCCGCCTCCGTGGCGTCGACGGCCGAGAGGTAGCCGGCGAGCGTGCTGTCGCCGGCGCCGACGGTGCTGAGGGGCACGACGGCGGGGGCGCCCGCCCACCACGACGCGTGCGCCGTGACGAGGAGGGCGCCGTGCTCTCCGAGACTGACGAGCGCTCGCGCGTCGGGCAGCTGCAGGAGTTCACGGGCTCCGGCGACGACGTCTCCGACCGTCGTCAGGGAGCGGCCGAGGAGCTCCTCGAGCTCCTCGAGGTTGGGCTTCACCAGGGTGGCGGTGCCGGCCGCGATGATCGCGGTCAGGGGAGCTCCCGAGGTGTCGACGGCGAGGGGGACGCCGAAGTACAGGGCGAGGCGGCCGAGAGCGGGGTAGAAGTCCGCTCCCAGTCCCGGGGGGACGCTGCCGCAGGCGACGAGCCAGCGGGGCGAGGCCGAGACGTGCTCGCCGATCAGCTCGGAGAGGGCGTGGGCCTCCTCCTCCGTGACAGCGGGGCCGGGCTCGTTGATCTTGGTGGTGCGGCCCGTCCGGTCGTCGACCACGGTGATGTTGGTGCGGATCGGGTGGGCGATCGCCGCACTGGCCGAGCGGACTCCGGCGGCCCGGAGCATCGTGGACAGGTCGAGGCCGGTGGAGGCGTCGGCCGGGTAGACCGCGGTCGCCTCGACGCCGTTGCGGGCGAGGGCACGGGCGACGTTGACGCCCTTGCCGGCCGGGTCGCGCCGCACGTCGTAGGCGCGGTTGACCTCGCCGACGGCGAAGCCGCTCGTGGAGAGGGTGACGTCGATGCTCGGGTTGGCGGTGACGGTGACGATCATGCGCGGACGACCTCCGGGCCGGCCGACTCGATGTCGTCGGCGAGCTCGTCGTCGACATCGGCGTCGGTGATGACGGTGTCGACCGCGGACAGCGGAGCGACGTGCCCGAAGTCCTGCCGGCCGAACTTCGAGTGGTCGGCGAGGACCACGACCCGGCGCGCGGAGGCGATGATCGCGGACTTGACGACGGCCTCGTCGAGATCGGGGGTGGTGAGCCCGCGCTCGAGGCTGAGGCCGTTCGTGCCGATGAAGGCGACGTCCACCGAGACCGTGGAGAGGGCCTGGGCGGCCCACGGTCCGACGGCGGCCTGCGTGACTCCGCGCAGGTGCCCGCCGATGAGGTGGAGGTCGATGTTGGGCCGGCCGACGAGCGCCATCGCGACGGGGAGGGAGTGGGTGACGACCGTCAGCCGGCGGTCCAGGGGGAGCAGCTCCGCCAGCCGCACCGTGGTGGTGCCGGCGTCGATGGCGATCGAGCCGCCGTCGGGCACCTCGGCGAGGGCCGCGGTGGCGATGCGGTCCTTCTCGCCGGCGAGGTGTCCCTCGCGGGCGGCGACCTCGGGCTCGATGCCCAGCCGCTCGACGGGGATGGCTCCGCCGTGCGCACGGCGCAGCAGGCCCCGCTTCTCGAGGCTGGTGAGATCGCGGCGGATCGTCTCCGGCGTCACGGCGAGGGAGAGGGCGAGGTCGCGGACCTCGACACGCCCGTCGGTGCGGGCGCGGTCCAGGATCGCCTGGTGCCGCTCCGGTGCGTACATGTGGACTCCGTCGTCTCGCCGTGGGTGGTGCCCCGGATCCGCGGTGTCGTTGCCGACCTCGGATCTGCGTTTACCTCTTTTTAGACCCGTCCGGGAGGGAAGTCAACAGAAACGGACAGAATCGGCAGGCGGAACCGGGCGCGGCGTCACCGGGAGGGACGGGAAGAGGTCCGCCGAGTCAGGCGGCGAGCTGCTCGAGCTCCTCCTCGAGCTGCGCGAGCTGGCGCTCCAGGCGCCGTCGTTTGAGGAGGGACGCCTCCGGCAGCGCGGCGCGAAGCCGCTCGCGCTCGGCCTCGGCGAGGGTGCGGCGGGCGGTGCGCAGCTGCTCCTCCCGCTCCTTCTCGCGCTCCTCCGGCGTGAGCTTGCGCGCCGAGATCCCGGCGTCGCTCATCCCGACGGAGATCCACGACGCGGCGATCAGGATCACCTGGCAGACGAGGTTGAACCAGATCAGCAGACCGATGAGGACCGCGAACGAGGCGAGCAGCGGATTGCGGGAGGCACCGCCCAGCAGCTGCGTCCCGAGGACCTTGAGCGCGCCGAGCGCGATCCCGCCGAGCAGCGACCCCGCCCAGAGGTTCTTCCAGGGGATCGAGATGCCCGAGAGGATGCGGAAGGAGCCGGCGAGCGTGCCCGTGTCCAGGGCGAGCATGATCAGCAGGCCGACCGCGCTGCCGGCGAGACGGGCCGGCATCGACTCGCTGCCGATCCCGAGGAAGCCGAACGCCACGTCCACCAGCGAGGTCGAGAACACGGAGAGACCCGCCGAGACCAGCAGCACCGCCCCGAAGACCAGGGCGAGCCCCGCGTCCTTGAGCTTGAGCAGGACGAAGAGGGTCGTGGGTCCGGGGAGCGAGAAGAGCAGCCGGACCGCCTGGCGCAGGCTCCCCAGGAAGTTCAGCGCCGTCCAGAGCAGGCCGGCGGCCGCGATCGCACCCGTCCAGCCGAGGATCGACGAGTCGAGTAGGTCGTCCACCGACACGAGCGCGTTCTTCCCGCCGATCAGGCCGGGGACGGAGCGGGTCACCAGATCGAGGAGGGAGTCGCGCAGCACCGAGTCGTCGCGCACCCAGAAGCCGAAGACGGCGAAGAAGACGAAGAGCGCCGCGAAGACCGCGAACAGGGCCTGGAAGGCGAGTCCGGAGGCGAAGAGGGGCCCGCCGGTCTCGGAGTAGTGGAGCATCACCCGCACCGGCCGCGTCCGCATGACCCGCTCGAACAGGCCCGGGATCCCGCGGGGAGTGTCGGCCGCCTCGGTCATTCCTCCAGCGTACTGAGGCCTCGCGGCGCTCCCGTGCACGCGCCCGCCTGCACGCAGGAACGCGTCCGGCCCGCCGGATCCGAGGATCCCGGCGGGCCGGACGCGTTCGCGAGGGGGATCAGGCGCGGCCGCGGATGACGGCCTGCTTCACCTCGGCGATCGCCTGCGTGATCTGGATGCCGCGCGGGCACGCCTCCGTGCAGTTGAAGGTCGTGCGGCAGCGCCACACGCCCTCCTTGTCGTTGAGGATGTCCAGGCGCGCTCCACCGGCGTCGTCGCGCGAGTCGAAGATGAAGCGGTGGGCGTTCACGATCGCCGCGGGGCCGAAGTACTGCCCGTCGGTCCAGAACACGGGGCAGGACGACGTGCACGCGGCGCAGAGGATGCACTTCGTGGTGTCGTCGAAGCGGGCGCGGTCGGCGACCGACTGCACGCGCTCCTTGCCCTTGGGCGCCGGGGTGTTGGCGACCAGGAACGGCTGCACCTCGCGGTAGGAGGCGAAGAACGGCTCCATGTCGACGACGAGGTCCTTCTCGAGGGGCAGGCCCTTGATCGCCTCGATGTAGATCGGCTGCGAGATGTCGAGATCCTTGATCAGCGTCTTGCACGCCAGGCGGTTGCGGCCGTTGATCCGCATCGCGTCGGATCCGCAGATGCCGTGCGCGCACGAGCGGCGGAAGGTCAGCGATCCGTCCTGGTCCCACTTGATGCGGTGCAGGGCGTCGAGGACGCGGTCGGTCGAGTACATCTCGACGTCGAAGTCCTGCCAGCGCGGCTCGGCGTCCACCTCGGGGTCGAAGCGGCGGATGATGAACGTGACGGTGAACGCCTCCGGGGCCGCGGGGGCGGCGGGCGGCTGCTCGAGGGTAGCGGTCGACATGGCTAGTACTTCCTCTCCATCGGCTGGTACCGGGTGATCACGACGGGCTTCCAGTCGAGCCGGATGTGGTCACCGGCGTCGGAGGAGTGGGCGTCACCGGAGAGGTACGCCATCGTGTGCTGCATGTAGTTCTCGTCGTCGCGCTTCGGGAAGTCGTCGCGCATGTGGCCGCCGCGGCTCTCCTTGCGGTTGCGCGCCGAGTAGACGACGACCTCGGCGAGGTCGAGCAGGAAGCCCAGCTCGACGGCCTCGAGGAGGTCGGTGTTGAAGCGCTTGCCCTTGTCCTGCACCGAGATGTTGCGGAACCGGTCGCGCAGGCGCTGGATGGTCCCGGTGACGGCCTCGAGGGACTCGTCGGTGCGGAACACCTGGGCGTTCTTGTCCATCTCGTCCTGCAGCTCCTTGCGGATCGAGGCGATCCGCTCGGTGCCGGTGGCGGAGCGGAGCGAGGCGAGCATGTCGCGGATCGCGCCGGCCGGGTCGGCGGGCAGGGGGGTGAAGTCGACCGTCTTGGCGTAGTCGGCGGCGTTGTTGCCGCTGCGCTTGCCGAAGACGTTGATGTCGAGGAGGGAGTTGGTGCCGAGGCGGTTGGAGCCGTGCACCGAGACGCACGCGCACTCGCCGGCGGCGTAGAGGCCGGGGACGACGGTCGTGTTGTCCGAGAGCACCTCGGCCTTGACGTTGGTCGGGATGCCGCCCATCGCATAGTGCGCGGTCGGCATGACGGGGACCGGCTCGACGACGGGGTCGACGCCCAGGTAGGTGCGGGCGAACTCGGTGATGTCGGGGAGCTTGGTCTCGAGGACCTCTGCGCCCAGGTGGGTGCAGTCCAGCAGCACGTAGTCCTTGTGCGGTCCGGCGCCGCGGCCCTCCGCCACCTCCTGGACCATGCAGCGGGCGACGATGTCGCGCGGCGCGAGGTCCTTGATGGTGGGGGCGTAGCGCTCCATGAAGCGCTCGCCCGAGGCGTTGCGGAGGATCGCACCCTCTCCTCGCGCTCCCTCGGTGAGGAGGATGCCGAGCCCGGCGAGGCCGGTCGGGTGGAACTGGAAGAACTCCATGTCCTCCAGGGGGAGGCCCTTGCGCCAGATGATGCCGACGCCGTCGCCGGTGAGGGTGTGCGCGTTGGAGGTGGTCTTGTAGATCTTGCCGAAGCCGCCGGTCGCGAAGATGATCGCCTTCGCCTGGAAGACGTGCAGCTCGCCCGTGGCCAGCTCGTAGGCGACGACGCCGGAGGGCTTGGCCACTCCGTCGACCTCGGTCATCACCAGGTCGAGGACGTAGAACTCGTTGTAGAAGTTGATGCCGAGCCGGACGCAGTTCTGGAACAGCGTCTGCAGGATCATGTGGCCGGTGCGGTCGGCCGCGTAGCAGGCCCGGCGGACGGGCGCCTTGCCGTGGTCGCGGGTGTGGCCGCCGAAGCGGCGCTGGTCGATCTTGCCCTCCTCGGTGCGGTTGAAGGGCAGGCCCATGTTCTCGAGGTCGATGACCGCGTCGATGGCCTCCTTCGCGAGGATCTCGGCCGCGTCCTGGTCGACGAGGTAGTCGCCGCCCTTGACGGTGTCGAAGGTGTGCCACTCCCAGCTGTCCTCCTCGACGTTCGCGAGGGCGGCGGCCATGCCGCCCTGCGCCGCTCCGGTGTGGGAGCGGGTCGGGTACAGCTTCGAGATCACGGCCGTCCTCGCCTTGGGGCCGGCCTCGATGGCCGCGCGCATCCCGGCACCGCCGGCGCCGACGATGACGACGTCGAACTGGTGGTAGTGGACGCCGTCGGGTCCGACGGTCTGCGCGAAGGCGCTCTGGTCGGCGCCGGTGTGGGAGTGGCCTGGTGTGCTCACGGGGTGGGTGCTCCGTCGTACGGGGATGGGAGGGGGAGGTGCCGGGACGTGATGCCGCGGACCGGAAGGGGCGCGGGCCCCTCTCCGATCCGCGGCACCGTGGTCACGCTGCGCAGAAGGAGGGCAGCAGGTCCGCGGCGGTGCCGGCGGGGCACGGGTCGAACGCGAAGACGACCCAGGTGCCGAGCGCGATCAGCGCGACGACGGCGACGAGGATGCCGCCCTTGAAGGCCTTGGCCAGCAGGGGCGAGGTCGCGTAGTCGTTGACCAGCGTGCGCATGCCGTTGCCGCCGTGGATCAGCGCGAGCCACAGCATGAGGACGTCCCACCACTGCCAGAACGGGTTCGCCAGCTTGCCGCCGACGAAGCCGAAGTCGATGGCCTTGATGCCGTCGCCCAGCAGCAGGTTGTAGATGAGGTGCCCGAAGATCAGGACGATCAGCACGACGCCGGAGGCGCGCATGTAGATCCAGCCCCACTTCTCCCAGTTGGTGCCGGAGGAGCGGGTCGGGGTGTGCGGGGTCCGCGGTGCGGCGACGGTGCTCAATGCGCACCCCCCTCGCTGAAGACGTTGATCAGGTGGCGCGGCGCGAAGCCGAGCATCAGCACGACCCAGAGGCCCATGACGACCCAGAAGAGGACGCGCTGGTTGCGGGTCGCCCAGCTCCAGAAGTCGACCAGGATGATCCGCAGGCCGTTCAGCGCGTGGAACGCGATGGCGCCCACGAGCCCGGTCTCGCCGAGTCCCATGATCGGGTTCTTGTACGTGCCGATGACCGCGTTGTACGCCTCGGGGCTCACGGCGATGAGAGCGGAGTCGAGGACGTGGACGAGGAGGAAGAAGAAGATGGCGACACCGGTGATCCGGTGGAGCACCCACGACCACATGCCTTCGCGACCGCGGTACAGGGTGCCGGCCGGACGCCGGATCTTCCCCTGCTTCCGGGGTGCGAGGGTTTGAGCAGCTTGAACTGACACGAACAACCCTCCCTGGTTGTGCTCCGACGGCCTGACCTTTTCCCACGTCGCGTGGACGGGGACGGGGCGGGGAGCGACGAGAAACTCGCCCTCCGATTCTAAGCGCGCTCGCAGGCGGGCGCGGCTTAGGCGAGCCTTAGCTGCGGGGCAGGGCGAGGGCGGGTGCCCCCGCGGTCGCGTAGTGCGCGAGGAGCTCGTCGGTGAGTGCGCTCCAGGTGCGGTGGAGCACGCGGCGGCGGCCCGCCTCGCCGAGCCGGGCGCGCAGTGCGGGATCGCGGACCAGGCGCTCCACCTGCCGGCGGAGGTCGGAGTCGCTCTCGGGCGCGTAGAGCAGGCCGTCCACGCCGTGCTCGATGAGGTCGGTGGGGCCGCCCGCGTGCGGCGCGACCACCGCGGTGCCGGACGCCTGCGCCTCCTGCACCGTCTGGCCGAACGTCTCCTCCGTTCCGGTGTGCACGAAGACGTCGAGCGCGGCGAAGACCGCCGGCAGCCGGTCGCCGTCGAGCCGGCCGAGCATCCGCGCCGCCGGGCCGAGGGCGGCGGCGACCCGGGCGGAGGAGGGGCCGTAGCCGCCCACGACCAGCTCCGCGTGCGGGAGGGAGGCGAGTGCCGCCATCCGCTCCACTCTCTTCTCGGGGGAGAGGCGCCCGATGTAGCCGACGAGCGCGTCGTCGGCGCCGAGTCCGGCCCGGACGGCCTGCGCGTAGGGGGAGGAGCGGCGGCGCGGGTGGAAGCGCTCGCTCTGCACGCCGCGGCCCCACAGCGCGGTGCGCTCGATGCCGGCGGCGGCGAGGTCGTCGAGGGCGCTGGTGGAGGGGGCGAGGGTCAGGTCCGCCCCGGCGTGGATCTGGCGGATCACCCGCCAGGCGAGGGCGCGGGCGCCGCGGATGCCGTAGCGGGCCGCGAATCGCGCGACGTCCGTCTGGTAGATCGCGACACTCGGCACCCCGAGCCGGCAGGCCGAGGCGATGGCGCGGGCGCCGAGGAGGAAGGGCGAGGCGACGTGCACCACGTCGGGCTCGAAGTCGGCCAGCTCCCGGGTGAGGGCGAGCGTGGGGATCCCGACCGGGAAGTCGCGGTAGGCGATCGCCGGGTGCTCCACGACGCGGTGGCCCGCGTAGTGGCCCGGCGCCCCCGCGGCCGGGCAGACGACGAGCGCCTCGATCCCGCGCTCCGCGAACTCGTCGAGCACCCGCAGGACGCTCGTGGTCACGCCGTTCAACGACGGCAGGAAGCTCTCGGTGACGACCGCGACTCTCACGCCCCGGACGCTACGGCGGCGGGATGAACGGCGGCGCGCGCCCGGGTGAACGGACGGTCGCGCTCGGGCTCCCTTGTATCCTGCGGACATGACATCACCTGAGACCGATGGCCGCGCCCCGCTCGACCGCTTCTACAGCGTGATCCCCGCCGGCGGGATCGGCTCGAGGCTGTGGCCGCTCTCCCGGGCCGACGCCCCGAAGTTCCTGCACGATCTGACGGGGTCGGGACAGACCCTCCTCCGCGACACCTGGGACCGCCTCGCGCCCATCTCGGGCGCCGACCGGATCATGGTCGTGACCGGGCGCGCGCACCGCGCCGCCGTCGAGGAGCAGCTCGAGAGCCTCGAGGACCTCAACGTCGTCCTCGAGAGCGAGCCGCGCGACTCGTCCGCCGCGATCGGCCTGGCCGCCGCCATCCTCGAGCGCCGCCAGCCGGGCGTGATCATCGGCTCGTTCGCCGCCGACCACGTCATCAGCGGTCAGCAGCTGTTCCACGACGCGGTCGCCGAGGCCGTCGTCGCGGCGGACGCGGGCTACATCGCGACCATCGGCATCACGCCGACCGAGCCTGCCGTGGGCTTCGGCTACATCCGCACGGGGAAGCACCTCGGGATCGACGGGGCGACGCACACGCTCGCCGTCGACTCCTTCGTCGAGAAGCCCGACGCCGACACCGCGCGCGCCTATCTCTCCAGTGGTCAGTACCTCTGGAATGCGGGCATGTTCATCGCCCGCGCCGACCGCCTCCTCGAGGAGCTCGGCCGCGCCAAGCCGAAGCTGCTCGCCGGACTGCTCGAGCTCGCCGCCGCGTGGGACACCCCGGAGCGCGGCGCGGTCGTCGACCGCATCTGGCCGGGCCTGGAGAAGATCGCGATCGACTACTCCGTCGCCGAGCCGGCCGCGGCCGCGGGCAAGCTGGCCGTCGTGCCCGGCCACTTCTCCTGGGACGACGTGGGCGACTTCGCCTCGATCGCGAAGCTGCACTCGAGCGGACTCCGCTCGGACCTCGCCATCCTCGGCGAGGACGCGCGTGTTCTGGCCGACTCCGCGACGGGCATCGTCGTCAGCGGCGGCAACCGCACCATCGCCCTCATCGGAGTGAAGGACATCGTCGTCGTGGACACCCCCGATGCGCTCCTGGTGACCACGACCGAGAACGCCCAGAAGGTCAAGGGCGTCGTCGACGCCCTGCGCCTCTCCGGCCGCACCGACGTCCTCTAGCCCTCCGTCACACCCGGCGAAGCGCGGCCCTCCCCTCGGAGGCGCCGCGCTTCGCCGTTCCGCCCCTCGCCTCTTGCGCGTGCGGAGGTCCCGATCCGCCGTTCGCGCGGCCACTCGACCACCCTCGATGAGGGCCTCGGCGGTCGCCCTGGGTGCTGGTGGCTGGGTCTCGATATGCCGCTTCCGCGGCAACTCGACCACCATGGAGGAGCATCGCGTCGAGCCCGATCGCGCGCAGCGCGGAGTTCCTCCGAACGCCTTCGACATCCGGCAGCAGGGGAGAGGGCCGCGAGCCGGAATCGCGTGCCAGCGATTCAGGCCAGCCCGACGCGACCCGCTCTGCGGAACGCACCCGTCGCGAAGCCGACCGCGCCGAGCCGCTCCGCGGCTCGGAATCGAGCCCAGCCGACCGCGCCGAGCCGCTCCGCGGCTCGGAATCGAGCCCAGCCGACCGCACCCCGCGACACGCTCCGCGTGTCGCGAATATCAACACTGTGTAACGCTTCCTGAGGTCTACCGTCCGGGCGGCTGAGCGGCTTGTCACATTGGGTAACGTGTGGGAATCGACGCCCTGCTGCGCTCGTCGCGCGGGGCCGCATTCCTGGAGGACGACATCTTGACTATCACCTCGCGTAAGGCCGCGTTCGGCGGTCTCGCCGCCCTCGGCGTCACCGCGCTTCTCGCCGGTTGCGCCTCCGCCCCCGAGGAGAGCGGCTCCAGCGCCGCCGCCGGTGGCGACTTCCTGCCCTGCATGGTCTCCGACGCGGGCGGGTTCGACGACAAGTCGTTCAACGAGCTCGGCTACAACGGCCTCGTGAAGGCCTCGGAGGACCTCGGTGTCACGCCGAAGACCGTCACCTCGGAGTCCGAGACGGACTACGCCCCGAACCTGACCAGCCTCGTCGACCAGGGCTGCAACCTGATCATCACCGTCGGCTTCGCGCTGGCCGAGGCCACGTCGGCCGCGGCCGAGGCGAACACGGACATCGACTTCGCGATCATCGACGACGCGTCGATCGACCTGCCGAACGTCAAGCCGATCACCTTCGACACCTCGCAGGCGGCGTTCCTCGCCGGCTACACGGCCGCGTCGTACTCCAAGACCGGCGTCGTCGGCACCTACGGCGGCCAGCAGTTCCCGACCGTCACGATCTTCATGGACGGCTACGCCGACGGCGTGAAGTACTACAACGAGCAGAAGGGGAAGGACGTCAAGGTCGTCGGCTGGGACGTCGACGCGCAGACCGGCTCCTTCACCGGCGGCTTCGCGGCGGGCGTCGAGGCCAAGTCGGCCGCGCAGTCGCTGATCGACCAGAACGCGGACGTCATCCTCCCCGTCGGCGGTCCGATCTTCCAGTCGGCGATCGAGGCGATCCGCGACTCCGGCAAGGACATCGCGATGGTCGGCGTGGACGCGGACCTGTACGAGACCTACCCCGACGGCGCCGACCTGTACCTGACCTCGATCCTCAAGGGCATCGAGGCCGGCACGACCGACGTCACCAGCTCGGCCGGAGCCGACGACTTCGACCCCACTCCCTTCGTGGGCACCCTCGAGAACGACGGAGTCGGCATCGCGCCGTTCCACGACTTCGAGTCGAAGGTCTCGGGCGACCTGCAGGGCGAGCTCGACACCATCAAGGCGGGCATCATCGACGGCTCCATCACCGTCACCTCCCCGTCCGCTCCCGCGGCGTCCTAGCCGCTTCCTCGAAGAGGCCGGCGGGCCCGAGCACACCTCGGGCCCGCCGGCCTCTTCGTCGGTCCGGCGGGCGGATCGGCTCCGCTGCGTCCCTTGATCCCGGCCGACGGCGCATCGTGGCGCGAACCGAAAGTTAGATTGGTCCCATGAAGCTCGAACTGCGTGGCATCACGAAGCGCTTCGGCGCGCTCGTGGCCAACGACCACATCGATCTCACCGTCGAACCCGGCGAGATCCACTGCCTCCTCGGCGAGAACGGCGCGGGCAAGTCGACGCTCATGAACGTGCTCTACGGCCTGTACCAGGCCGAGGAGGGGGAGATCCTGCTGGACGACGCGGTCCAGCACTTCTCCGGTCCGGGTGACGCCATGAAGGCGGGCATCGGGATGGTCCACCAGCACTTCATGCTCGTCCCCGTGTTCACCGTCGCCGAGAACGTCATGCTGGGCCACGAGGAGACGAAGGCCGGCGGGCGCCTGGACCTCGCCGCCGCGCGCGCCCGGGTGCGCGAGATCTCGGACCGCTTCGGCTTCGACGTGGATCCCGACGCCCTGGTCGAGGACCTCCCCGTCGGCGTGCAGCAGCGGGTCGAGATCATCAAGGCCCTCTCCCGGGACGCCCGGGTGCTCGTGTTCGACGAGCCGACCGCGGTGCTGACCCCGCAGGAGACCGACGAGCTGATCGCGATCATGCGCCAGCTGCGCGCGGCCGGGACCGCCATCGTCTTCATCACGCACAAGCTCCGCGAGGTGCGCGAGGTCGGAGACCGCATCACGGTCATCCGCCTCGGCAGAGTCGTGGGGGAGGCGTCGCCGACGGCGAGCAACGCCGAGCTCGCCTCGCTGATGGTGGGCCGCGCCGTCGAGCTGACGGTGCAGAAGGAGCAGGCGGTGCCGGGCGACGAGGCCCTCGTCGTCTCGAACCTCACCGTGCGCGACGCCAACGGCCAGGCCGTCGTCGACGACGTCTCCTTCGAGGTCCGCCGCGGCGAGATCCTCGCGATCGCGGGCGTGCAGGGCAACGGCCAGACCGAGCTCACCGAGGCGATCATGGGCCTGCAGGAGCGGGTCGAGGGTTCGGTGACCCTGGACGGGCGCCGCCTCGACGGGCTGTCCGTGCGCCGCGTCCTCGAGTCGGGGGTCGGCTTCGTCCCCGAGGACCGCACCGAGGACGGTCTGGTCGCCGAGTTCACGATCGCCGAGAACCTCATGCTCGACCGCAGCGACCGCGGTCCGTTCGTGAAGGGACTGGGCCTGCGGCTGAAGGAGCTCGAGCGCTTCGCCGAGGAGCGGGTGCGCGAGTTCGACGTGCGCGCCCAGGGGATCGGCACCCACGTCGGCCGCCTCTCCGGAGGCAACCAGCAGAAGGTGGTGCTCGCGCGCGAGCTCAGCCGGGAGCTGCGGCTGTTCATCGCGGCGCAGCCCACCCGCGGCATCGACGTCGGCTCCATCGAGTTCGTCCACAAGCGCATCGTCGAGACGCGCGACACCGGGGTCCCCGTGATCGTGGTGTCGACGGAGCTCGACGAGGTCGCGGCGCTCGCCGACCGCATCGCGGTCATGTACAAGGGCGGGATCATCGGCATCGTCCCCGCCGACACGCCCCGCGAGGTCCTGGGGCTCATGATGGCCGGGCAGACGCCCGCCGAGAAGGGAGCGGCGGCGTGAGCGACGCGCAACTGCCCGCGGTCGATCCCGACGCGGAGACCGAGAAGGCGTCCGGGCTCGAGCCCGGCCAGAAGCCGGATCAGGAGGTGCGCCCCGGCCCGCTCGAGAGCGGTGCCTCGCGTGTCCTGCGCGAGATCCTCTCCGGCACCGCGCTGATGTCGGTGCTCGCCGTGCTGCTCTCCCTCATCGCGGGCGGCGTGCTGATCGCCGCGACCGACAAGGACGTCCAGGCGGCGTCGGGCTACTTCTTCGCCCGGCCGCTCGACACCCTGCAGGCGATCTGGCAGTCCGTCTCCGGTGCCTACTCCTCGCTCTTCCAGGGCTCGGTCTACAACTTCCGCCGCGAGGGCTTCGCCAACGGCATCAAGCCGCTGACGGACACCCTGGCCTTCGCGACTCCGCTGATCGCCGGCGGGCTCGGAGTGGCGCTGGCCTTCCGCGTCGGCCTGTTCAACATCGGCGGCCGCGGCCAGATGCTGATCGCCGCCGCCTGCGCGGGCTGGGTCGGCTTCTCCTTCGACCTCCCGTGGGGCGTGCACCTGATCGTCGCGCTCGCCGCCGGAATCCTGGGCGGCGCGCTCTGGGGCGGACTCGTGGGACTGCTCAAGGCCCGCACCGGCGCGCACGAGGTGATCCTCACGATCATGCTCAACTACGTCGCGTTCTACCTGATCTCCTACCTCCTGCGGACGCCCGGCGCGCTGCAGGCGCCCGGCTCGAACAACCCGAAGTCGCCCGGGATGAAGGAGACCGCGGTCTTCCCGGCGCTCCTCGGCCCCGGATACTCGCTCACGCTCGGCTTCGTCTTCGCGGTCCTCGCGACCGTGTTCGTCTGGTGGCTCCTGAACCGCTCGACGATCGGCTTCAAGTTCCGCGCGGTGGGGGAGAACCCGCACGCGGCACGGGTCGCGGGCATCGACGTGAAGAACAGCTACGTGTACGCGATGCTGCTCTCCGGCGGCCTGCTCGGCCTCGCCGGCAGCGCCCAGGTGATGGGGACGGTCACGACCGGCTTCACCTCGGGGATCGACGCGGGCATCGGCTTCGACGCGATCACGGTCGCGCTGCTGGGCCGCTCCCGACCCTGGGGCGTGTTCTTCGCCGGCATCCTCTTCGGCGCCTTCAAGGCGGGCGGCTACTCGATGCAGGCCGCCGAGGGCGTGCCGATCGACGTGGTCCTCGTCGTCCAGTCGCTGATCGTCCTCTTCATCGCCGCACCGCCGCTGGTGCGCGCGATCTTCCGCCTCCCGACGCCCGGGGCCGCCCCGAAGCGCCGCACCCGCCGCACCTCGGAGGTGTCCGCATGAGCACCGCCGTCGCCACCGCCCCCGACCGCGTCGTGATCCGCAGCTGGAAGGCGCCGATCGCGTTCGGAGTCTTCGCGCTGCTCGCCGTCGTCCTCTTCGTGGCACTCGGCCGCGACGGGACGAGCTCGTTCCGCCTCGCCGCGGGGACCGACTTCTTCGCGCTGCCGGACATCCCGTTCCCGACGCGGGGGACGGGAGTGGTCGTCGCGATCCTCCTGGTCGGCCTGGCCGTCGCCTCGGCCGCGCTCACCCGCGCCGGCCGCCGGATCCCGCTCTGGCTCTCGGCGGTCTTCGCCCTGGTCTTCCTGATCGGGTTCCTCGTCTGGGCGTCGGCCGGTGCCGCGCTGCCCGTCTCGGGACTGCTGCTCGGGACCGTCGGGCTGGCCACTCCGCTGATCTTCGGCTCGCTCGGCGGCGTCATCTCGGAGCGGGTCGGAGTCGTCAATGTCGCGATCGAGGGGCAGCTGCTCGCCGGCGCCTTCACCGCGGCGATGGTCGGCTCCCTCACCCGCCAGCCGGTGCTCGGCCTGCTCGCGGCGATGGTCGCGAGCGTCCTGGTGTCGTTCGTGCTGGCCGCCTTCGCGATCAAGTACCTGGTCGACCAGGTGATCGTCGGAGTCGTGCTGAACGTGCTGGTGACCGGCCTGACGAGCTTCCTCTACTCCCAGGTCCTCTCCGCCGACGCGTCGACGTTCAACTCGCCGGTGAAGTTCGACCGCCTCCCGATCCCGGTGCTCAGCCAGGTGCCTATCGTGGGCGCCGTCTTGTTCAACCAGACGGTGATCGTCTACCTGATGTACTTCGCGATCTTCGCGGTGTGGTGGGGCCTGTTCAAGACCAAGTGGGGCCTCCGCCTGCGCGCCGTCGGCGAGCACCCTCAGGCCGCGGACACCGTGGGCATCGATGTCGCCCGCACGCGCTTCTGGAACGTCTCCCTCGCCGGGGCGATCGCCGGAGTCGGCGGCGCGTACTACACGCTCGACGCGGTCGGCGCGTTCGGCAAGGAGATGACCGCGGGTGCGGGCTTCATCGCCCTGGCCGCCGTCATCTTCGGCCGCTGGGACCCGATCAAGGCGACGCTCGCGTCGCTGCTGTTCGGCTTCGCGACCAACCTGCAGAACGTGCTCGGCGTCATCGGCTCGCCCGTGCCCAGCGAGTTCATGCTGATGCTGCCGTACGTCGTGACGATCTTCGCGGTGGCCGGTCTCGTCGGCCAGTCCCGCGGACCGGCCGCCGCCGGCAAGCCGTACCTGAAGTCCTGAGAGGAGCCGTCGTGACCGACATCGACTGGGAGGCGCTGCGCGAGGCCGCCCTCGAGGCCATGAGCCACGCCTACGTCCCGTACTCGAAGTTCCCCGTCGGGGTCGCCGCGCTCGTGGACGACGGCCGGACGATCTCGGGCTGCAACGTCGAGAACGCCTCCTACGGGCTCACGCTCTGCGCCGAGTGCGCGCTGGTGTCCTCTCTGCACATGACGGGCGGCGGCCGGCTCGTCGCCTTCACCTGCGTCGACGGGAAGGGCGGCGTCCTGATGCCCTGCGGGCGCTGCCGCCAGCTGCTCTTCGAGCACTCGGCCGAGGGCATGCTCCTCCAGACCGTGTCGGGCGTGAAGACGATCGACGAGGTCATCCCCGACGCCTTCGGCCCGCGCACGCTCGAGGCCTACGCCGCCTCCTAGCGCCGCCGTCACCGCTCCCACTCCCGAACCGAGGACTCCGCATGACCCGCACCACCCGCGTCGAGGACTTCGACGCCGTCGACATCATCCGCACCAAGCGCGACCGCGGCACGCTCTCGACCGCGCAGATCGACTGGCTGATCGACGCCTACACCCGCGGCTACGTCGCCGACGAGCAGATGGCGGCCTTCGCGATGGCGGTCCTGCTGAACGGGATGGAGCGCGACGAGATCCGCGACCTCACCCTGGCGATGATCGCCAGCGGCGAGCGCATGCGCTTCGACGGACTCGGCAAGCGCACGGTCGACAAGCACTCCACGGGCGGGGTCGGCGACAAGATCACGCTGCCGCTGATGCCGCTGGTCGCCTCCTTCGGCGTGGCGGTGCCCCAGCTCTCGGGACGCGGGCTCGGCCACACGGGCGGAACGCTCGACAAGCTGGAGTCGATCCAGGGCTGGCGGGCCGACCTCGGCAACGAGGAGATGCTGGAGCAGCTGCGGACGGTCGGCGGCGTGATCTGCGCCGCGGGCTCGGGCCTGGCCCCCGCCGACAAGAAGCTCTACGCGCTCCGGGACATCACCGGGACCGTCGAGGCGATCCCGCTGATCGCGTCCTCGATCATGTCGAAGAAGATCGCCGAGGGGACCGACGCCCTGGTGCTCGACGTGAAGTTCGGCTCCGGCGCGTTCATGGTCGACATCGAGCGCTCGCGGGAGCTGGCGCGGGCGATGGTCGACCTCGGCAACGACGCGGGGGTGCGGACCACCGCGCTGCTGACCAACATGAACGTGCCGCTCGGTCTGGCCATCGGCAACGCGAACGAGGTGCGGGAGTCGGTCGAGGTGCTCGCCGGCGGCGGCCCCTCGGACGTCCGGGAGCTGACGCTGGCCCTGGCCCGCGAGATGCTGGCCCTCGCCGGGCAGCCGGACGCGGATGTCGAGCGCGCCCTCGACGGCGGCGCGGCGATGGACACCTGGCGCGCGGTCATCCGCGCTCAGGGAGGGGATCCGGATGCGGCGCTTCCCGAGGCCCGCGAGACCCACGTCGTGGTCGCCGAGCGCGACGGCGTCCTGGTGGAGCAGCAGGCGCTGCCGTTCGGCATCGCCGCCTGGCGCCTGGGCGCCGGACGCGCCCGCCAGGCCGACGCGGTGCAGCACGCGGCGGGGATCGACCTGCACGCGAAGCCGGGCGACCGAGTCCGCGCGGGCCGGCCCCTGATCACCCTCTCGGCAGACGAGCCGGAGCGCTTCGCCCGGGCGCTCGAGGCGCTCGACGGTGCCTTCCGGATCGGCGACGAGGGCGACGAGGTGCTCGACGGCGGCCCCCTCGTGGCGGAGCGCGTCTCCTAGCCCCGCGCCGCCCGGCACGGAGGAGGCGCCGCCCGGCGAGCCGCTTCCGCCGACCCTCTAGGGTGGTCGGCGAACCACCGCCGACCTGCGAGGAGCACCGTGACCGATCAGACCGAGGAGTACCTCCTCCCGGGCGAGGGCGTCCTCATCGACGAGCTCCCCAAGGTGTCGCTGCACGACCACCTCGACGGAGGCCTGCGGCCCGGGACGGTCCTCGAGATCGCCCGCGAGACGGGCGTGCCGCTCCCGGCCGAGGAGCCGGACGCGCTCGCCGAGTGGTTCCGTGCCACGGCCGACTCCGGCTCCCTCACCGACTACATCGCCACCTTCGAGACGACGGTCGCCGTGATGCAGACCGCGCCGGCGCTCGAGCGCGTGGCCCGCGAGTTCGTGCTCGACCTCGCCGCCGACGGAGTCGTGCACGGCGAGGTGCGCTGGGCGCCGGAGCAGCACCAGCGCGCCGGGCTCTCGCTCGACGCGGCTGTCCAGGCGGTCCAGGAGGGGCTGCAGCAGGGCGTGCAGGAGGCGGCGGCGCAGGGACACCGCATCCGCGTCGGCCAGCTGATCACCGCGATGCGGCACGCCGACCGCTCGCTCGAGGTCGCCGAGCTGGCGCTGCGCCACCGCGAGCGCGGTGCGATCGGCTTCGACATCGCCGGAGCCGAGGCGGGCTTCCCCGCCTCGCGGCACCGTCCCGCCTTCGAGCTGCTCGCGGCGGCGCACTTCCCGACCACGGTGCACGCGGGGGAGGCGGACGGCCTCGACAGCATCCGCTCGGCCCTGCTCGACGGCCGCGCGCTGCGCCTGGGTCACGGGGTCCGGATCGCGGAGGACATCCGCATCGAGCGCCAGGACGACGACGCGAGCTACGTGACCCTCGGCGAGCTCTCGGAGTGGGTGAAGGACCGCGAGATCGCCCTCGAGCTCAGCCCCTCCTCCAACCTGCAGACCGGCGCCGTCGCGGCGTGGGGTGCCGAGCTCGCCGAGCACCCCTTCGACCTGCTCTACCAGCTGGGCTTCCGCGTCACGGTGAACACCGACAACCGCCTGATGAGCGCGACGACCCTCAGCCGCGAGCTCGCCCTCCTGTCCGACGCGTTCGGGTACGACCTCGACGACTTCGAGGCCTTCCAGCTGAACGCGGCTCACGCCGCCTTCCTGCCGCTCGACGAGCGCCGCGAGCTCGTCGAGACGATCAGCGCCGGCTTCGAGGCGGCCTGACGGTGCCGCTCGACGCGCTCCCCGAGGAGGCGGTGGCCCTCCGCCACTCCGCAGGATCCTGGCGGGAGGCGGTCCTCGAGGCGGGCCGTGCGCTCGAGCGGACCGGCGCGGTGGACGCCGCCTACTCCCGGCGCATGGTCGAGCAGGTCGACGTGCTCGGGCCGTACATCGTCATCGCGCCCGGGCTCGCCCTCGCGCACGCCCGGCCCGGCAACGACGTCCTCGCGGACGGCCTCTCCGTCGTCACGCTGGCCGAGCCCGTCGCCTTCGGCCACAGCACCAACGACCCGGTGTCGGTCGTCATCGGGATCGCCGCCACCCAGGCGCACGGACACGTCGGCTTCGTCTCCGGGCTCGCCGACGTGCTCAGCCGTCCGGACGCGGTCGGCGCCCTCGCCGCCGCCCGCACCGTCCGCAGCATCAACGCCGTCCTCACCGACAGCACCCCGCACCACCCGCACCACGGAAGAAGCGCATGAAGATCGTCACCCTCTGCGGCGCCGGAATCGGCACCTCCGCCATCCTCAAGCTCGGCGCCGAGCGCGCCCTCGAGACCCTCGACCTCGAGGCCGAGGTGATCGCCTCCGACCTGGCCTCCGTCGACGCGCTCGCCGCCGACGCGCAGGTCATCCTCACCTCCGGCGAGCTCGTCGACCGAATCGGCCGCACCTTCGCCGAGGTCGTCGTCATCGACAACTACCTCGACCAGAACGAGATCACGGAGAAGATCGAGCGAGCGCTGGGCTGAGTCCGTTTCTGAGCCGCTCCCTGCGCGGCTCAGCGCGGTCGGCCTCCCGACGGGGCGCGTTCCGCAGAGCGTATTCCGTCGGGCTGCCTCGAATCGCTGGCACGCGCGGTGCTCGACTCTGAGCCGCTCCCTGCGCGGCTCAGCGCGGTCGGCCTCCCGACGGGGCGCGTTCTCAAGAGCGGGTCGCGTCGGGCTGCCTCGAATCGCTGGCACGCGATTCTCGGACGCGCCCTCCACCTTGCGGGGAGAGGGCGCCCCTGCCCCTGCTGGTCGAGTGGCCGCGGAGCGGCGTGCCGAGAGCCGGGTTCCCGCGCGGACGGCTGCTCGGGTCTTGGGGGGTCAGCGGGCGGCGAGCTGCTCGAGGACGGTGCCGATCAGGCGGCGGGCGCGGGCGGGGGAGAGGCGGGCGGGCTGCTCGGCCGCGCGGGAGACCGCGATGCCGTCGAGGACCGCGAGGAGCAGCGCGGCGTCGTCGGCGCCGAACGACGCCGCGGGATGCGCGGCGCGCAGCAGCTCCAGGACGACGTCCTCCGTGCGCGACCAGCCGGCGGTGTGGATCGCGCGGATCTCCGGATCGGTGCCGGCGCGGGAGGCGAAGGCGGTCCACACGATCGCGTCGGGCACGTCCTCGTCCGCGACGCACGCGATCTCGTCGCAGAAGACGCGCAGCCGCACCTCGGCCGAGGATTCGGCCTCCAGGCGGCTCCGCATCCGCTCGCGGAAGCGCTCCTCGACCCGGGCCATCGCGCCGGCCAGCAGCGCCTGCTTCGTCGGGAAGTGGTGCTGGACGGCCCCCACCGAGACGCCGGCCTCGGCCGCGACGGTGCGGATGCTGAGGTGCTCCGCCCCGCGGGTCGAGAGGACGGCGACGACCGCCGAGAGGATGTCGCTCCTGCTCTCGCGCCGATCCGGCATGGCGTCCCTCTCGTTCGACTGCTCGAGCAGGCTACGCTCTCGGACATGACCAATACGACCGTATTGCCGCCCCGTGCCGGAGCCGGCCGCCGCATCGCGACCCTGGACGTCGTCCGCGGTGTCGCGATCATCGGGACCTTCGGCACGAACATCTGGATCTTCTCCCACCCCTGGGGGATGCTCGGACTGCTCTCCGTCCCGGTGACGCCGGAGACCTCCTCCTCCGCCGGGACTGCGCAGCTCCTGCTGATGGCGCTGGCGCAGGGCAAGTTCCTCGCCCTCCTCTCCCTCGCCTTCGGGGTGGGCCTCGCGATCCAGCACGCGTCCGCGGTCCGGCGCGGGACGCGCTGGCCGGGCCGCTACCTCTGGCGCGCGACGCTCCTCCTCCTGGACGGCGCGGTCAACTACGTGCTGATCGCGGAGTTCGACGTCCTCATGGGATACGCCGTCACCGGAGCGGTCGTCGCCTGGCTGCTGCTCACCCGGCCGACGACGCAGCGCCGCGTGATCCTCGTCTGCGGCGCTCTGCACGTCGTCCTGATCTCGGCGCTCGTGGCGCTCGTGGCGGCGAGCCCGGACGGTGCCGGACAGGGGCCGACCGGCCGGAGCCCCTACGCGGACGCGTCGTTCCTCGGCCTCGCCCTCTTCCGGCTGCAGAACGCGGGCGTCTTCCGTGCGGAGCCGGTGCTCATCGGGCTCCTCAGCCTCGCGATGTTCCTCCTCGGCGCGCGCCTCCATCGGGCGGGGGTCCTCGCCGCCGAGGGCGCGTCACTCCGCCGTCGCCTGATGGTCCTCGGCGCCCTCGCCCTCCCCGTCGACCTCGCGCTGGGCATCGGGGGGAGCGCCGCCGGTCTGCTCGCCGAGCGCTACCTCGTCGCGCCCCTGGTCGGGCTCGGCCTGCTCGCGGCCCTCGCCGAGGCCTGCCTCCGCCGGGGCGCCGAGGGCTGGGCGGCACGCCGGGCGCGGGAGGTCGGCCGGGTCGCCCTGAGCGCCTACCTCCTGCAGAACCTGCTCGGCGGCGCCCTCTTCTACGGCTGGGGACTCGGGCTGGCGGTGACCGCCGCGCAGTGGCGCGTCCCGGCGACCGTCGGAGCGTTCCTGCTCATCGCGGCGGTCGTCGTGCTCGCGGCGCACCTGTGGCTGCGCCGGTTCGAGCTCGGTCCGGTGGAGTGGCTCTGGAAGCGGGGCGAGCGGATCGGTGTCCGCGCGCCCCGCTGACCGGAGGGGGACCTACGCGAGGAGCTCCGCGGCGCCGGTGCGCAGGGCGGCGAGGCGGGACGAGACGGCCGACCGGCGGGCGTCGGCGTCGGAGTCGTGCGACCAGGCGTCGAGGTAGAGCTTGACCTTCGGCTCCGTGCCGCTCGGGCGCGCGATGAGACGGGCACCGTCCAGGGAGAAGCGGAGCGCGTCGGTCGGAGGCAGCGCGCCGCCCTCGGCGAGCAGGTCCTCGCTCCGCTCGACGGCGAGCCCGCCGATCGCGGTCGGAGGCGTCGCGCGCAGTCCGGCCATGATCCGGCCGATCTCGGAGAGGTCGGTGACGCGGAGCGAGATCTGCTCCGATCCGAAGAGCCCGAACCGCTCGGCGAACGACTCCAGCTCGTCGTCGATCGTGCGCTCCTCGGCGGCGAGCCCGCTCGCGAGGGAGAGGAAGGCGAGCGCGGCCGAGACGCCGTCCTTGTCGCGGACCGTCCCGGGGTTCACCAGGTAGCCGAGCGCCTCCTCGTAGCCGAAGACGAGGTCGGGGACGCGCGAGATCCACTTGAAGCCCGTGAGCGTCTCGGCGAAGTCGAGGCCGTAGTCGGCCGCCACAGCACCGAGGGCGGGGGAGGAGACGATCGAGCAGGCGAGCGCTCCTCCGGTGCGGCCCTCGCGGCGGGCCTGCTCGGCGGCGCGCCAGCCGAGCAGCGCTCCGACCTCGTTGCCGGTGAGGCGCCGGAAGCCCTCCGGGGCGGAGGCGTCGGGCACGGCGGCGGCGAAGCGGTCGGCGTCCGGGTCGTTCGCCACGATCAGCTGCGCGCGACCGGAGCGCGCGGTCGAGAAGGCGAGGTCGAGGGCGCCCGCCTCCTCCGGGTTCGGGAACGCGACCGTGGGGAACGCCGCGTCGGGCTCGATCTGCTCGACCACGACGGCCGGCTCGTCGAATCCCGCCGCGGAGAGCACCCGGTGCGCCGTCTCCCAGCCGACCCCGTGCATCGCCGTGTAGACGACGCGCAGCGGAGCGGACTGGCGGCCGACGGAGGCCGTCGCCTCGATGTAGGCGGCGACCACGGACTCGTCCGCGAGCCGGTACTCGCCGCGCGGCAGCTCCGGAACGCGCCGGTCCCGCGCGACCGCGAGGATCCGCTCGGCGATCTCGGAGTCGACCGGCGGCACGATCTGCGAGCCCTCGTCGGCGCCGCCGAGGTACACCTTGTAGCCGTTGTCCTGCGGCGGGTTGTGGCTCGCCGTGACCATCACTCCGGCGTCGGCGCCGAGGTGGCGCACGGCGAAGGCCAGCACGGGGGTGGGCAGGAGCCGGGGCAGCAGCACCGCGTCCACGCCGGCGCCCGCCATCAGCGCGGCGGAGTCCTCGGCGAAGACGCGCGAGTTCTTCCGACCGTCGTAGCCGATCACGACCACGGGCCGCTGGACGCCCTGCGCCAGCAGGAAGTCGGCCAGGCCGACGGCGGCCTGCGAGACCAGCACGCGGTTCATCCGGTTGGATCCCGCCGCGATGGCGCCGCGCAGGCCCGCGGTGCCGAACGCCAGGCGGGCGCCGAAGCGGTCCTCGAGCTCGGCGCGGGCGGAGGCGTCCCCCGAGTCGGAGGCGGTCAGCAGGCCGACCAGCTCCTCCCGCGTCTCCGGGTCGGGGTCCTGGGCGAGCCAGGCCTCGGCGAGCTCCCGGACGTCGGCGCTCACAGGGCGCCCGTGATCCCGGCGAGCAGGCGGGCGAGGTCGTCCTCGGCGTCGCGGCCGGCCTCGAGCACCTCCTCGTGGCTGAGGGGGGTCTTCTGGATGCCGGCGGCGAGGTTCGTGATGAGCGACATGCCCAGCACCTCCATGCCCGCCTCGCGCGCGGCGATGGCCTCGAGGGCGGTCGACATGCCGACGATGTGGCCGCCGATGATCTTCGCCATCTGCACCTCGGCCGGGCTCTCGTAGTGCGGCCCGCGGAACTGCACGTACACGCCCTCGTCCAGCTCAGGACGCGTCCCCCGGGCGAGGTCGCGCAGGCGCGAGGAGTAGAGGTCGGTGAGGTCGACGAACGTCGCGCCCTCGAGCGGCGAGTCGGCGGTGAGGTTGATGTGGTCGCTGATCAGCACGGGGGTCCCGGGCGTCCAGTGCTCCTTGATGCCGCCCGCGCCGTTGGTGAGGATCATCACCGTCGCGCCCGTCGCGGCGGCGGTGCGGACGCTGTGCGCGACGCGGCGCACGCCGTAGCCCTCGTAGTAGTGGGTGCGGGCGCCGATGATCAGCGCGCGCCTGCCGGTGGGGAGCAGGACGGAGCGCAGGGTGCCGCCGTGCCCGTGCACGGCCGGCTTGGAGAAGCCGAGGATCTCGGTGGCCTCCACCGTCGCGGTCGTCTCGCCGATCGCGTCGGCGGCCTTGCCCCAGCCGCTGCCGAGGGTGAGGGCGATGTCGTGCTTCTCGACCCCTGTCGCCTCGGCGATCTGAGCGGCCGCGCGGGCCGCGATCTCGAAGGGATCGGCGTCGGGGGCGTCGAGGGGGTGCAGGGTCTGGTCGGACATCCTCCCACCCTACCGACGGGCTGCGCGGCGGCGGAGGGCGACTCCCGCGGCCGATCCGACACCCCGCGATTGGGCGAACACTCAGTGAGAGAGGACAATGGGAAGCATGGCTTACGAGTTCGAGCGCGCGCAGAGGATCGCTGTACTCGGAGGGGGGCCGGGCGGCTACGAAGCCGCCATCGCGGGAGCGCAGCTCGGCGCCGAGGTCACCCTGGTCGAGCGGGTCGGAGTGGGCGGCTCGGCCGTCATCACCGACGTCGTCCCGTCGAAGTCGCTCATCGCGACGGCGGAGGCCACCAACGCCATCGGCGAGGCCGCCGACCTGGGCGTGCAGTTCTTCACCCGCTCGGAGCAGAACAAGCCGGTGCGCCCGGACGTGGCGGTCAACCTGGCGACGGTGAACAAGCGCCTGCTCGGGCTCGCGCGCCAGCAGTCCGAGGACATGCGCGCGAACCTGGTGCACCACGGCGTGCGCATCGTCCAGGGGGACGGGCGCCTGGACGGCTCGAACGCCTTGATCGTCTCCACGGCGGCCGGCGGCGAGGGCATGGACTTCGACCGCATCGAGGCGGACACGATCGTGGTCTCGGTGGGCGCCAGCCCCCGTGTGCTCCCGACCGCGGCTCCCGACGGCGAGCGCATCCTCAGCTGGACCCAGCTCTACAACCTCAAGTCCGTCCCCGAGCACCTGATCGTGGTGGGCTCCGGCGTGACCGGCGCGGAGTTCGCCTCCGCCTACCGTGCGCTCGGCGCCCGCGTGACCCTCATCTCCTCCCGCGACCAGGTGCTGCCCGGCGAGGACGCCGACGCGGCCGCCGTGATCGAGAACGTCTTCAAGCGCAACGGCATGCTCGTGCTCTCGAAGTCGCGCGCCGACCGCGTCGAGCGGACCGAGAAGGGCGTGCAGGCCGTGCTCTCGGACGGACGCGTCGTCGAGGGCTCGCACTGCCTGATGGCCGTCGGCTCCGTGCCGAACACGGCGGGCATCGGCCTCGAGGACGCGGGGGTGCAGCTGACGGAGTCGGGGCACATCCGCGTCAACCGCGTCGCCCGCACCAGCGTCCCCTCGATCTACGCGGCCGGGGACTGCACCACGTTCCTCCCGCTCGCCTCCGTCGCCGCCATGCAGGGCCGCACCGGAGTGTTCCACGCCATGGGCGACGCCGTGAACCCGACCGAGGTGCGCAACGTCGCGGCGAACATCTTCACGCAGCCCGAGATCGCGACCGTCGGGTGGAGCCAGCGCGAGATCGAGGAGGGCATCGCGCAGGGCGAGATCTACAAGCTCCCGCTCGCCGCGAACCCGCGGGCGAAGATGATGGGCATCCGCGACGGCTTCGTGAAGCTGTTCGCGCGCACCGGCTCCGGCACCGTCATCGGAGGCGTCATCGTCGCTCCGAAGGCGAGCGAGCTGATCTTCCCGCTCGCCCTCGCCGTGGAGCACCGCCTGACCGTCGACCAGGTCGCGCGGGCCTTCACCGTCTACCCGAGCCTCACCGGCTCGATCTCGGACGCCGCGCGCGCCATGCACATCGTCACCTGACGCGCCCCTCCGCCGGGCCGCGCGGGGTGCGGCCCTTCATCGGCAGAGCGCGTGACCGGGAATCGCGTGCGAAGCGATTCACGGCAGCGCGACGCGACCCGCTCTGCGGTGCCCCTCACGTCGAGGAGCCGACCGCGCCGGGCCGCGCGGGGAGCGGCCTTTCATCGGCAGAGCGCGCGACCGGGAATCGCGTGCGAAGCGATTGACGGCAGCGCGATGCGACCCGCTCGGCGGTACCCCTCACGTCGAGGAGCCGACCGCGCCGGACCGCGCGGGGAGCGGCCCGGAACGGGCTCAGACGATCTGAAGGAGCACGTGTCCCGCGGGGACGGTCGCTCCGGCCGTCGCGTCGAGGCCCTTCACGACGCCGTCCTTGTGGGCGGTGAGCGGCTGCTCCATCTTCATCGCCTCGAGGACGACGACCAGGTCGCCGGTGACGACCGTGTCGCCCTCGGCGACGGCGACCTTGACGATGGTGGCCTGCATGGGCGAGGCGACGGAGTCGCCCGTGACGGTGCTGACGGAGGAGGAGCCGCGGCGCTTCGGGGAGGCGGCAGCGGCCCCGCGGGCGGGTCCCGAGCCGACCAGGTCGCCGGGGAGCGTGACCTCGACGCGGCGCCCGTCGACCTCGACGACCACGTTCCGGCGGGCCGCCGGCTCGTCGGTCGCTCCGGGCTCGCCGCTCCAGGCCGGGATGGTGTTCTCGAACTCGGTCTCGATCCAGCGGGTGTAAATCGTGAAGGGCGCGCCGCCCTCGGGGGCGAAGGCCGGGTCCTCGACGATCGCGCGGTGGAAGGGGAGGACGGTCGGCAGCCCGGTGACCTCGAACTCGGCGAGGGCGCGGCGCGAGCGCTCCAGCGCCTGCTCGCGGCTGTCGCCGGTGACGATCAGCTTCGCGAGGAGCGAGTCGAAGGAGCCGGAGATCACGTCCCCGGCGACGACGCCGGAGTCGACGCGGACGCCGGGTCCGCCGGGGGCCTTGAAGACGTGCACCGGGCCCGGAGCGGGGAGGAAGCCGCGGCCCGCGTCCTCGCCGTTGATGCGGAACTCGAAGGAGTGGCCGCGGGGCGCCGGGTCGTCGTAGTCGAGCACGCCGCCCTCGGCGAGGCGGAACTGCTCGCGCACGAGGTCGATGCCGGTGATCTCCTCCGACACGGGGTGCTCGACCTGGAGGCGGGTGTTCACCTCGAGGAAGGACACCGTGCCGTCCTTGCCGATCAGGAACTCGCAGGTCCCGGCGCCGAGGTAGCCGACCTCCTGCAGGATCGCCTTCGAGGCGCGGTAGAGCTCGGTGTTCTGCGCGTCCGTCAGGAACGGCGCGGGCGCCTCCTCGACGAGCTTCTGGTGGCGGCGCTGGAGGGAGCAGTCGCGGGTGGAGACCACGACGACGTTGCCGTGCGCGTCGGCCAGGCACTGGGTCTCGACGTGGCGCGGCTGGTCGAGGTACTTCTCGACGAAGCACTCGCCGCGGCCGAAGGCGGCGACGGCCTCGCGCGTGGCGGAGGCGAACAGCTCCTCGACCTCGTCGCGCTCGCGGGCGACCTTGAGGCCGCGACCGCCGCCGCCGAAGGCCGCCTTGATCGCGACGGGGAGGCCGTACTGGTCCACGAACTCGAGCACCTCGGCGGCGCCGGAGACGGGGTTGAGGGTTCCCGGGGCGAGCGGCGCGCCGACCTTCTCGGCGACATGGCGGGCCGAGACCTTGTCGCCGAGGCGCTCGATGGCCTCGGGGCCGGGGCCGATCCAGATCAGGCCGGCGTCGATGACGGCGCGGGCGAAGTCGGCGTTCTCGGCGAGGAAGCCGTAGCCGGGGTGCACGGCGTCGGCACCGGAGCGGCGGGCCACCGAGAGCAGCTTGTCGATGACGAGGTAGGTCTCGGCGCTGGTCGTCCCGCCGAGGGCGTAGGCCTCGTCGGCGAGGCGGCTGTGCACGGCGTCGCGGTCCTGGTCGGCGTAGACGGCCACGGAGGCGATCCCGCTGTCGCGGGCGGCGCGGATGACTCGGACGGCGATCTCGCCCCGGTTGGCGACGAGCACCTTCGTAATCTTCGGCATGGTCCCCAACCCTAGGGGGCGGCTCCGCCCGGCCCGGCGCGGCTCACCACAAAGAAGCGGAGGGCCTTCGTCGGTTCCTCACAAGGGCGGGACGGGCCTCAGCGGTTCCAGAGCGCGGTCCAGTCGACGCCGAGGCTCCGCACCAGAGTGCGGAGGGTCGGCACCGACATCCCGATCACCGTCGAGGGGTCGCCCTCGATCGCGGTGATGAAGCCGGCGCCGCGGCCGTCGATGGTGAAGGCGCCGGCCACCTCGAGGGGCTCGCCGGTGGCGACGTAGGCGTCGATCTCGGCGTCGTCGATGTCGTCGGCGAACGTGACGGCGGCGGAGGTGACCGCTCCGGCCTCGGCGACGATCCTCCCGCCGCGGTGGTCGACGAGCCAGTGGCCGGAGTAGAGGCGGCCGGTGCGACCGCGCTGGGCGCGCCAGCGCTCCCGGGCCCGCTCCGGCTCGTGCGGCTTGCCGTGGACGACCCCGTCGAGGACGAACGCGGAGTCGCCGCCGAGCACCAGACCGTCGATGTCCGGGCGCAGGACGGCGTGCGCCTTGGCGCGGGCGAGCAGCGAGACGGTGGCGTCCGCGTCCAGTGCCGCGCCCCGCTCCTGCTCGGCCCGGGCGACGGCCGCGGGCTCGTCCACCTCGGAGGGGACGACGACGGGCTCGATCCCGGAGGCCCGCAGCAGCGCGAGGCGCGCGGGGGAGGTGGAGGCGAGGTAGAGGCGCACGAGGGCTCCCTGCGGCCGGGCCCACGCTGTGGGATGCTCGACGGATGGCACAGACCCCGTCCCGAGCATCCGCCCGCCCCGACGGGGCCGACGACGCACTCGGGACCGAGATCGAGCTCGACATTAGCAACGTCGCCCACGGCGGCGTGTTCGTCGCCCGGCACGAGGGCCGCGTCGTCTTCGTCCCGGACGTCCTCCCCGGCGAGCGCGTGCGGGCGCGGATCAGCGAGGTCCGGCACGACAGCTTCTGGCGTGCCGAGGCGCTCGAGGTGCTCGAGGCGTCCGAGCACCGGGTGGAGCACGTCTGGCCCGAGGCCGCCCTCGACCGCCGCCCGGAGGAGCGCGTCGGCGGCGCCGAGCTCGGCCACGCCGACCTGGCCTACCAGCGCGAGCTGAAGCGCCTCGTGCTCGTCGACTCCTTCTCCCGCTTCGCCCGTCGCGAGGTCGAGGTGGAGGTCTCGCCGATCGGCGGGGACGACGCGTCCGGCGGCCTCGGCTGGCGCACGCGGAACCGCCTCCACGTCGACGACGACGGACGGGTCGGCCCCTACGCGGCACGCAGCCACCACGTCGTCACCGTGGAGTCGCTGCCCCTCGCGACCGCCGACTCCTCCCTGGCCGCACCGCTCGGCGAGCGCCTCGCTCCCGGCTCGGTGGTCGACCTCGTCGACGCGGCCGGGTCCGAGGGGGCCGCGGTGCTCGTGCACGACCCCTCCGACAAGCGCGCCCGCCGCGACCGCACGGTGGTGAGCGAGTTCGTCGCCGACCGCACCTTCCGGGTCGACCGCACCGGCTTCTGGCAGGTGCACCGCGGAGCCGCCGCCGCGCTCTTCGAGGCCGTGCAGGCCGCCGTCGACGCGGATGCGGCGGACCCGTCGGCCGCCAACCACGACCTCTACGGCGGGGTGGGCCTGCTCGCCGCGGCGCTGGCCGACCGCCTCGGCGCCGGAGTGCGCGTGACCAGCGTCGAGAGCGACTCCCGCGCCACCGAGCACGCGCTCGAGAACCTGGCCGACCAGGTCGGCGCCCGCGCGGTGACCGCCCGCGTCGACCGCTACCTCCGCGACGTCGTCGCCCAGGCCGATGCGCGCGAGCGGGCGCGGTGGCGCGCGGCGACCGTGGTCCTCGACCCGCCGCGCTCGGGCGCCGGCCGAGCGGTCACCGACGCTCTGGCGGAGCTGCGGCCGGCGCAGCTCGTCTACGTCGCCTGCGACCCGGTCGCGCTCGCCCGCGACGTGGGCGCCCTGACCGGGGCCGGCTACGAGCTGGAGCGCCTCGAGGGCTTCGACCTCTTCCCGCACACCTCCCACGTGGAGGCCGTTGCGCGACTGGTCCGCCGAGAGGACTGACCGCGGGCCCGCGCCTGCGTACCATGGGCGGGATGGAGCCCCACGTCGACGCAGCCGAGGCCCCGCGCGTGCGCGTGGCGATCGTGGACGACCACGAGTCGGTGCGCCTGGGCGTGGCCGCCGCCGTCGAGAGCGCGGGGATGCAGGTGGTCGCCGCCGCCGAGACCGTCCAGGCCCTCGAGAGCACGATCGGCGGCGCCGAGATCGAGGTGCTCGTCCTCGACCTGTCCCTGAACGACGGCTCCAGCATCACCAGCAACGTCAAGTGGGGGCAGGTGCGCGGCTCCGCCGTCCTCGTCCACAGCATCGCCGACCGCGTCGTGGCCGTGCGGGAGGCGCTCGCCGCGGGAGCGGCCGGCGTCATCCCGAAGTCCTCGCCCATGTCGACGGTCGTCGCCGCCATCCGCACGGTCGCCCGCGGCGAGGTCCTCAACAATCTGGAGTGGGCCTCGGCCATCGACGCCGACGACGACTTCGCGCGGGCCGTGCTCGGTCGTCGCGAGCGCGACGTCCTGCACCTCTACGCCTCGGGGCTGCCGCTGAAGCTGGTGGCCGAGCGGCTGCAGATCTCGGTGTCGACGGCGAAGGAGTACCTCGACCGGATCCGCGACAAGTACGTCGAGATCGGCCGTCCCGCCCCGACGAAGGTCGATCTGCTGCGGCGCGCGGTGGAGGACGGCATCCTGCCGGGCATCGACCCGGACGACGGCGATGGCGGGCGCTGAGGCGCCGATCGCCCGCCGCAACGCCGGGCGCGAGCGGATCGACCGGATCATCAGCACGGTCGTGTCGTTCTTCGGCTTCGGCTTCGGCGTGCAGACCGTCCCGCCGATCCTCGCCCAGCTGCCCCTGCTGCGCCCCGAGGTGGCCTGGCCGGTGCTGGCGCTGGTCTTCGGATCGCTCACCGCCGCCGTGGCCACCGCCGTGCTGCGGCGGGGCACGCGGATCACGGCGGTCCTGGTCGCGGTCGGTGTCCTCGTGGCCCTCCTGACCTGGCCGGCCGCCGTCGCCACCGGGGGCGCGGACCGCGAGACCCCGTGGATCTGGTACCTGCTGACCATCGGCACCGCCTTCTGCACGATCGCGGCTCCCCTCCGGATCGCGATCGCGTACGTGTCGGTGACGACCGTGCTGTTCGGGCTGCTGCGCGTCCTCCCCTCCGGCGGCGGGGCGGAGCCGACCCGCGCGATCCTCGACGCCGCCTACGTGGGCATCGTCGGCTTCGTGATGCTGGTGCTGATCACCGTGCTCCGGCAGTCGGCCGACCAGATCGATCGCGCGCAGACGACGGCCATGGAGCAGTACGAGGCGGCGATGCGCCAGCACGCCGGCGAGGTGGAGCGGGTCGAGGTCGACGCCCTAGTGCACGACAACGTGCTCGCGACGCTGCTCTCCGCGGCCTCCGCCGAGTCGCCGGCCGAGCGTGCGCTGGTCTCCTCAATGGCGCAGCGCACCCTCGCCGTGCTGCTGCCCGACCACGAGCCGGAGCCGCCCGAGGGGCTGGTCCCGCTCGAGCTCCTGCAGCGCCAGCTCGCCCACGCGGCGTCCACCTTCGGGACCGAGATCGCAGTCGCGACGGCCGACGGAGTGGATCCGCGCGCGACGACGCTGCCGCGCCCGGTGGCCGAGGCGCTGCTCGGCGCGGTCTGGCAGGCGCTCGCCAACAGCGTTCAGCACGCGGGTCCGAGCGGCAGCGTCCACCGCGCCGTGCACGGGCTGCTGGGCGACGGCGCGGTGGAGGTCGTGGTGGAGGACGACGGCCGCGGCTTCCGGCTCGCCGACGTCCCGCGCGAGCGGCTGGGCATCCGGCTCTCCATCCTCGAGCGGGTGCACAACGCGCGGGGATCGGCGCGGGTCGACTCGACTCCGGGCGAGGGCACCCGTGTCGTCCTCTCCTGGCGGGCGGACGCGGGAGGAGGGCCGTGATCGCCTACCCGCGCCCCCTGCTCCAGGCGCTCGGCGCCGGCTTCTCGCTGTACCACGTGGTGCTCGCCTTCTTCTCCTTCCGCATCTCCCCGGCCACGCCGGCCGACCTCGTCGCGGTCGCGCTGTACGTCGCGGCGACCGTCGTCGCCCTCTGGCCCGGAGCGACGACCCGGCTCGCCCTGCCCGTCGCGGTCGGGATGACCGCGGTCGCCGTCGCTCTGCCGCTGCTGGTCGCGCCCTCGCTCGATCCGGGTGCCTCCAACGGCTACTCCACCTGGTACATCGCCGCGGTCGGCACCCTCATGACGATCGTGTGCGCCCGCCGGCGCGCGGCCTGCGCCTGGGTCGGCGTCGGCTTCCTGATCGTGCACACCGTGTTCTGGGCCGGCCCGGCCGCGCTGGCCACTCTCGGCGTCGTCGGGGGGATCGCCTGGGTCGCGATCGCGCAGCTGCTCATCGTCGAGCTCGGGCGCGCGGGCTCCGAGGCGCGCGTGCTCGAGGCGGCCGAGCGCGCGGCCGCGTCGTGGCGGGCCGCGGAGGAGGCGCACCTCACGGAGCGCGAGGTCCGGCTGGAGCAGACCCGCGCCCTCGCCGCCGACATGCTGCTGCGCATCGCCGAGCCGGGACCGGGCCTCACCGACGAGGAGCGGCGCGAGTGCCGGCTGCTCGAAGCGGCCGTGCGCGACGAGATCCGCGGCCGGCGGCTGCTGGACGACGAGGTGCGGCGTCTCGTGCTCGACGCGCGGCGGCGGGGCGTGACCGTGTCGGTGCTCGACGACGGCGGCCTCGACCGCACCTCCGAGGGCGAGAGCCGACGGGTGCTGGGGGAGCTCGCCCGGGCTCTGAGCGGGATCCGCGAGGAGGTCGACCGCGTGGTGGTGCGCACCGCGTCGGCCGACTCGGCCTCGGCGGTCACAGTGGTGGGCCTGCGGACGGCCGGCGACGGCAGCGCGGGCGCCCTCGGCTCCGACGACGCGGGGGACGAGGTCGACGCCTGGGTCGAGATCCGGCGCGACGGCGTCGGCGGACGGGACGTCTGAGCGGCGGAGCGCGCTCGGGACGGCGCGGCCGTCCCCATGCGCAGCGACCGGTGGCGACCCGGCCCGAAGGGCGTGCGGATGTCGGATCGGTGCCGCGGTCGGGACGCTCCGGCTCTCAGCACGGCTCAGGTCCTGGCGCACCCGGTCTCTCGGCGCGGACCGATCGTCGGCGCGGCACGAGCGTGAGCAGAGCCGTCATGGGCAGAGCCCGTTGAGCGCAGAGCGCGTCAGGACGAAAGCCCGTTAACGGAGTGCGGCGGGCCGTCCACTCCTCCGAAGAGGGGGCCCGGCCCGCCGTCAAACCCCGAGTGAGGGTAACAACCCGAATATTACCCTCACTCGCCCCCAACACACCCGCCTGCTTACCCTGGTCGGCGAGTGATTGGCGGTGCCCCTTCCGAAGGAGAAGCACCGTACGTCCACTAGTGTGCTCTCTCCGCCAGGAGGCGCATAGTCAGCACTTTAGGGGACTAATCGGGGGACAAATTTCACGTTCCGCGTCGCGGATCGCTCGTTCCCCGACGGGCTGCGTCTGCGAGTCCGCTCAGCCGGAGAAGGAGCGCCACGCTCCCGGTGCCGGCCGCAGCGGCCCGCGGACCGCCGCGGCGCGGTCGTTCCAGCCCCCGCTGAGCTCCTGCGGGGTCTCCGGCTCGGCCTCGGTGCGCGAGGTCAATGCGGTGACGACGGCCGTGACGGCGGCGATCTCGGCGGCGTCGAGGCCGGAGGTGGAGATGACGACGGCGGGTGCGGAGTCGGAGGCGGTCATCCCGTGACGCTATCGCATGCCGTTCACGGCGCCGGTCGGCGGGGCATGGCTATGCTGACGCCGGATGCCGCCGGAGCGTCGTCCGTCCGTTGCGAACAGGAGCGTCCCCGCATGCCGACGTGGTTCCCGAGGAGCGGTGCCGCGGCGCTGCGCCCCCTGCGTCTGCTGGTCCGGAGGTCGCCCGCGGCCGTCTCGGTCGTCCTGGTACTCCTGGCCGCGAGCGCGATCACGGGGACGCTCGTCGCCCCCGCGGGAGCCGAGACGACGGCCTGGTGGGCGGCGGGCCCGATGACGACCCTCGACGGCCGTCCGTGGACGGCGGTGACCGCCCTCCTGATCGCGGCGGACCCGCTGCAGCTGCTCCTGGACGTCGTGCTGGTGCTCCCGATGCTCCTCGCCGCGGAGCGCCGCCTCGGCTCGGCCCGCACCCTCCTCGCCTTCCTCGTGACCGGCGCCGTCGGGATCGTCGTCGGGTCCTCCGTGCAGTCGATCGGCGCTCTCGTCGGGGAGTGGTGGGCGGGCGACACCGTCGGCGACCACACCTTCGACCCGCTGATCGGCGCGGTCGGCGCCCTCATCGCCTCGACCGCCTTCATGGGCGCTCTGTGGCGTCGCCGGCTCCGGGTGACCGTCTTCGCCGTCGTGCTGATGTTCGTTCTCTACGCGGGCGACTCCGCCGACGCGTACCGGCTCCTCGCGGGCGGCGCGGGGCTCGTGCTCGGCGCGGTGCTCGCGCGGGGAGCGGCGGGGCTGCGTCCGCAGCGTCCGGCGCCGAGCTCGCACCGCGAGTCCCGGGGGCTGCTGGCGGCGGTCGTCGTCGTCACCGCGATCGGTCCGCTCGTCGCCGTCCTCTCGGACTCGGGCTACGGTCCGTTCTCGTTCCTCGGCCGACTGCTGCAGAGCGCCTTCACGGGGACGACGGACCTCGAGGACCCGTGCAGCCGCGCCCTCCGGCACTGCGCGCACCACGTGAAGCTGAGCCTGGTCGCCCCCGGGCCGATCCTGCTGACGTTCGTCCCGCTCCTCCTCCTGCTCGTCGCCGCCTACGGCCTGCGCTCCGGGCGCCGCCTGGGCCTGCTGCTGGCGGTCGGGGTGAACATCGCGATCGCGATCCTGGAGGTCTTCTCCCTCCAGCGCGCCGCCCGTCACCCCGAGTTCCTGTACTACGCCGAGTACCTGCTCTGGGTGGCGACGACGGTGCTGGTGCCGCTGGCCGTCGTGGCGATGCTCGTGATCGGGAGGAGGCACTTCCGCATCCGCGCGCCCCGTGCCGCTGCGAGGCTCTGGACGCGGGTCGTCGCCATCGCCTTCGTCGTGTCCCTCGGCGGCTATCTGGCGCTCTCGGCCGGCGTGCGCACGAGCTTCGAGCCGCTCCTGGGCCTCGGGAGGCTCCTCCTGGACGGGCTGCTGCGCTTCGTCCCGGTGAGCTTCCTCGGCGGCGCCGGACTGCTCGCCGTGCCGCGGGAGCCGGTGGCGCGGATCGTCTTCGAGTGGGTCGGCCCGGTGTTCTGGCTCGTGGTCGTCGTGGCGGTGGTCGCTCTGCTCCGGGCCACCGACGTGCAGCGGAACCGCGGCGACGAGGCGCGGTACCGCGCGCTCCTGTCCCTGCACGGCGCCGGCAGCCTCGGCCACCAGGGGACCTGGGAGGGCAACGCGCACTGGATCTCGGCCGACGGGACCGGCGGGGTCGCCTACCGGGTGATCGGCGGCGTGGCGATCACCCTCTCCGACCCCGCCTGCGCTCCCGAGCGGCGGGAGGACGTCGTGGCCGAGTTCGTGCGGTTCTGCGACGAGCGCAGCTGGACGCCCGTGTTCTACAGCATCCACGACGAGCTGCTCCCCGTCTTCGACCGGCTCGGCTGGTCGCGCCTCTCGGTCGGCGAGGAGACGATCATCGAGCTCTCCTCCTTCGAGCTCACCGGCAAGCGGTGGCAGAAGGTGCGCTACCCGCTCACGCGCGGCATCAAGCTGGGCATCGAGGCGCAGTGGACCAGCTGGCCCGAGCTCTCCCTCGGCATGGCCAACCAGATCGTCGACCTGTCGGAGCGCTGGGTCGCCGAGAAGGCGCTGCCCGAGATGGGCTTCACCCTCGGTGGCATCGACGAGGTCCGCGATCCCGACGTCGCCCTCCTGCTCGCGGTCGGACCGGACGGCGTGCTGCAGGGAGTGACGAGCTGGCTGCCCGTGCACAGGGAGGGTCGCGTGGTCGGCTGGACCCTCGACTTCATGCGCCGCTCCGACGACTCGATGCCCGGCATCATGGAGTTCCTCATCGCCTCCGCGGCGCTGCGCGTCAAGGAGGAGGGTGCCGAGTTCCTCTCGCTCTCGGGCGCACCGCTCGCCACCGCACCGGTCGAGGAGGGGGAGGTGCCTCCGGAGCCGACGGTCCTCTCGCGCCTGCTCGAGTTCCTCTCGCGGACGCTCGAGCCGGCCTACGGCTTCACGTCGCTGTTCCGCTTCAAGGCCAAGTTCCACCCGCGCTACGCGGGCCTCTGGATGACCTACCCCGACGCGCTGCAGCTGCCTCGGATCGGAGCCGCGCTGGGTCGCGCCTACCTGCCGGACCTCTCCGCCGCGCAGGCGCTGGCGTTCGCGCGGGTGGTCGGGGCGAAGCCGGAGGAGAAGCCGTCCGAGGCGCCCGCGGCGAAGCCGGATCCTCCGGCCGCGAAGGCAGGCGCTCCGGCGGTGAAGGCGGGTGCTCCGGCAGCCGAGCCGGACGGTCCTGCGGTGAAGGCGGGTGCTCCGGCGGCGAAGGCGGATGCCCGGGAAGCGGAGCCCGATTCCGCGACAGGGGAGCCGGGTGCTCCGGCCGCGGAGCCGGACGCTCCCGTCGTGCGGCCCGATGCTCCCGCGGAGTCCGCTGCCCGACGGACCGGGCGCGGCTCCTCCGACTGATCGTTCCGCCCCTCCGCCCCGTGAGGAGGCGGTCGCAGCGGAACGCCGCGGCACGGACGGTCTCCCGTCTCCTGCCGCGGCGTCCGAGCGAGCCGGGTCAGAGCGGGATGTTGCCGTGCTTCTTCGCGGGCAGGTTGGCGCGCTTGGTGCGCAGCGCCCGCAGCGCCTTGATGACGGAGACACGCGTCGCCGAGGGCTCGATCACGCCGTCGAGCTCGCCGCGCTCGGCCGCGAGGAACGGGCTCGCGACGTTGTAGGTGTACTCGTTCGCCAGGCGCGTCCGGACGGCTGCGACGTCCTCGCCGGCCTCCTCCGCCTTGCGGATCTCGTTGCGGTAGAGGATGTTCACCGCGCCCTGGCCGCCCATGACGGCGATCTCGGCGGTCGGCCACGCGAGGTTGATGTCGGCTCCCAGCTGCTTGGACCCCATCACGATGTACGCGCCGCCGTAGGCCTTGCGCAGGATGACCGTGACCAGCGGCACGGTCGCCTCGGCGTAGGCGTAGAGCAGCTTCGCGCCGCGGCGGATGACGCCGGTCCACTCCTGGTCGGTGCCGGGCAGATAGCCCGGGACGTCGACCAGGGTCAGGATCGGCAGCGAGAACGCGTCGCAGAAGCGGACGAAGCGGGACGCCTTCTCGCCCGCCTCGATGTTCAGCGTGCCCGCCATGGCGCTCGGCTGGTTCGCGATGATGCCGACGGAGCGGCCCTCGACGCGGCCGAAGCCGATCACGATGTTCGGCGCGAACAGCGGCTGCACCTCGAGGAAGTCGCCCTCGTCGACGATGTGCTCGATGACGGCGCGCATGTCGTACGGCTGGTTCGGGCTGTCCGGGATGACCGTGTCGAGGAAGCGGTCCGCGTCGGTCGTCTCGAGATCGACCTCGGTCTCGAAGACGGGTACCGGCGACAGGTTGTTGTCCGGGAGGAAGGAGAGGAGCGTCCGCGCGTAGTCGAGCGCGTCGTTCTCGTCGCTCGCGAGGTAGTGCGAGACGCCCGAGATCGTGTTGTGGGTCAGCGCACCGCCGAGCTCCTCCATGCCGACGTCCTCGCCGGTGACGGTCTTGATCACGTCGGGCCCGGTGACGAACATCTGGCTGGTCTTGTCGACCATGATCACGAAGTCGGTCAGGGCGGGGGAGTAGACCGCGCCTCCCGCGGCCGGGCCGCAGATGATCGAGATCTGGGGGATCACGCCGCTCGCCGCGGTGTTGCGGCGGAAGATCTCGCCGTACTTGCCGAGGGCGACCACGCCCTCCTGGATCCGTGCTCCGCCGGAGTCGAGGATGCCGATGATCGGGACGCCGGTCTTCAGGGCGAGGTCCATCACCTTGATGATCTTCTCGCCGGCCACCTCGCCGAGCGAGCCGCCGAAGATCGTGAAGTCCTGCGAGTACACGGCGACCTGGCGGCCGTGGATGGTGCCGGTCCCGGTGACGACGGCGTCGCCGTAGGGGCGCTTCTTCTCCATGCCGAAGGCGTGGGTGCGGTGGCGCACGAACTCGTCCAGCTCGACGAACGAGCCCGGGTCGAGGAGGGTGTCGATCCGCTCCCGTGCGGTCATCTTGCCCTTGGCGTGCTGCTTCTCGATCGCCGCCTCGCCACTGGCCGTGACGGCCTCGTGGTAGCGGTTCCTGAGGTCCGCGATCTTCCCCGCGGTCGTGTACAGATCGGGCGCGGGACGTTCGGTGTTCGCGGTCACCCGCTCACCCTACCGGCGGGGCGGACGCCTCCTCTTGTCGCACTCGCACAGGGAGGGCCGCTCCGAACGGGAGGATCCGGACAAGGGCGGGACGTCGCGAGCGGCGCTCGGAGCGGCCTCGCGGGAGCCGCCGCTACCGTGGCGGCATGCTCCTCCCGCTCTCCTCCGCCGTCTCCCCCCGCGTCCTCGCGCTCGAGTCGGCGGGGTCGACGAACGACGAGCTCCGCGAGCGGGCGGCCGCCGACCCCGCCGCGTGGCCGCACCTCTCCGTCGTCGCCACCGGCGACCAGCGCGCCGGGCGCGGCCGGCTGGGGCGCGTCTGGCAGGCGCCCGCGGGCCGCACGCTCGCGGCCTCGACGCTGGTCGACGCCTCCGCCCTCGGCGCCGAGGCCTCCGGCTGGCTGCCGCTCGTGGCCGGCGCCGCTCTCGCCCGGGCCCTCGCACCCCTCGTCGACGGGGACGTCGCCGTCAAGTGGCCCAACGACGTTCTGATCGACGGCCGGAAGGTCGCGGGGATCCTCGCCGAGCGCCTGCCGGACGGGCGGGTCGTCGTCGGCACCGGCGTGAACCTGCTGCTGACGGAGGCGGAGCTGCCGGTCCCGACCGCCACCTCGCTCGCCCTCGCCGGAGCACGGACGACGAGCGCCGACGAGGTGCTCGCCGCGTTCCTGACCGGATTCCAGGGTCTGCTGGCTCCGCTGCTCGCCCAGGGCGACCCCGAGGCCTCCGGAGCGGCCGCCGCCGTCAGCGCCTCCTGCGGCACCCTCGGCACGCGCGTCCGGCTCGAGCTGCCCGACGGCACGCAGGAGGAGGGGACCGCCGCCGCACTCGCCCCGGACGGCTCGCTCCTGCTCGAGCAGGGCGGCGCGCTGCGCTCGTTCACGGCCGGCGACGTCACGCATCTGCGCTCCTGATGGCCAGGACCGACCCCGCCGACCGCGAGCTGGCGCGGCTGACTCCGCGCGCCCGCCGGGCGGTCGCACCGGTCGTCGGCCTCCTCCTGCTCACCTGGACGGGCTTCTACTTCGCCGCGCAGTTCGAGCTCGCCCTGCAGCGCTGGATCATCGGGCTCGGCACCGCACTTCTGGTGCTGCTCCTCTGCGCTCCCGGGATCGCGGGCTGGGCGAGCGTGCGCTACCGCGTCACCGCTTCCGGCCTCAGCGCGCGCCGGGGCGTGGCGTCGATCCGGCGGGCCGCGGTGGTCTTCGATCGGAGGATGGAGGTCGTGGTCGAGCGCTCCCTCGGCCAGCGCCTCGCCCGGTGCGGGGACGTCCGGATCCTGCAGGCGGGAGCCGAGGTGTTCGTGCTGCGGGACCTGCCGGATCCGGAGCTCACGGCCGACCTGCTGCGGGGGGCGATCGGCGCGGCTCCCGCTCTCGAGCCGGAGTGGCCGCCGCCCGCGTGAGAGCGTCGGGGCCTCGGTAGCATGGAGCCGCCCCGCGCCAGCGGGCGGAGACGGAGGAGCGCCATGCGCGTCGGCGTGATCGGGGGCGGCCAGCTCGCCCGGATGATGATCCCCGCGGCGGTGGAGCTCGGCATCGAGATCGCCGTGCTCGCCGAGAGCGAGGGCGCCCCGGCGGGGCTCGCCGCGACACGGGTCGGCGACCACCGCGACGAGGCGACCGTGCTCGCCTTCGCCGAGACCGTGGACGTGGTGACGTTCGACCACGAGCACGTTCCCCAGCCGATCCTCCGCGAGCTCGTCGCCCGCGGCGTCGCCGTGCACCCCGGCCCCGACGCCCTGCTGTTCGCCCAGGACAAGCTGATGATGCGGCGCCGCCTGACCGAGCTCGGCGTGCCCGTGCCCGAGTGGGCCGAGGTCTCCTCCGCCGAGGAGCTGGGGGAGTTTCTGGCCGAGCACGGCGGCAGCGCCGTGGTGAAGACCGCGCGCGGCGGCTACGACGGCAAGGGCGTGCGCGTGGTGCGCGGCGCCCACGAGGCGGACGACTGGTTCACCGCCCTCGCCGAGGACGGCCGGGGCGGCTCGCTCCTGGTCGAGGAGCTGGTGGGCTTCCGCCGCGAGCTCGCGCAGCTCGTCGCCCGGCGTCCCTCCGGCGAGAGCATCCTCTGGCCGGTGGTGGAGTCGGTGCAGCGCGACGGCGTCTGCGCCGAGGTGATCGCTCCGGCCCCCGCGTCCGCCGGCCGGCTCGCATCAGCCGCGGCCGAGATCGCGCAGACGATCGCCGACAGCCTCGGGGTCACCGGCGTCCTGGCCGTCGAGCTGTTCGAGACGACGGACGACCGGATCCTGGTCAACGAGCTGGCCATGCGCCCGCACAACAGCGGCCACTGGACGATGGACGGATCGACCACGTCGCAGTTCGAGCAGCACCTGCGCGCGGTCCTCGACCTGCCGCTCGGCGCGACGGGCTGCCGCGATCCGTGGACCGTGATGGTCAACGTGCTCGGCGGCCCGGTGGGGGAGTCGCTGACCGACCGCTATCCGCGGGTGCTCGCCGATCACCCGGGAGTGAAGGTGCACAACTACGGCAAGGAGCCGCGACCGGGCCGCAAGGTCGGGCACGTGAACGCCACCGGCGACGACCTCGACCTCGTGGTCTACGAGGCTCGCGCGGCGGCGGCCGTTCTCACGGACTGACCCGTACGATGGTCGCCGTGACGAGCCTGCCGACCTCCCCGACCCCTGCCGGAGCCCTCTCGTGAGCGCGGACGCGCTCGTGAACGGGCCCGCGCCGCTCGTCGGCGTCGTGATGGGCTCGGACTCGGACTGGTCCGTCATGGAGGCGGCGTCCACCGTCCTCGCCGAGTTCGGCGTGGCGCACGAGGTCCGGGTCGTCTCCGCGCACCGCACCCCGGAGGCGATGATCGCGTACGGCCGCGAGGCCCGCGGCCGCGGCCTGAAGGTCGTCATCGCCGGAGCGGGCGGAGCCGCCCACCTCCCCGGCATGCTCGCCGCCGTGACCTCGCTCCCCGTCGTCGGAGTGCCGGTCCCGCTCGCCCGACTCGACGGGCTCGACTCCCTCCTCTCGATCGTGCAGATGCCGGCGGGCGTCCCCGTCGCCACCGTCTCCATCGGCGGAGCGCGGAACGCCGGACTGCTCGCGGTGAAGATCCTCGCGACCGCGGACGACGCCCTCTCCGCAGCGCTCGACGCCTTCGCCGCCGACCTCGAGGTGCAGGTCGCCGCGAAGAACGACGCCCTGGTGGCGGGCCTGTGACGGCCGTCGCCCTGCCGCTGCGGCACCCGGACGTCGCCTCCCGCGCCTTCATGACGCGGCGGGCGTGGTGGCTGCTGATCGTCAACCTGCTGGTGCCCGGGTCCGCTCAGGTCCTCGCGGGCAACCGCCGGCTCGGGCGCCTGGGGCTCGGCTTCACCCTCGGGCTCTGGGTCGCCCTCCTGGTCGCGGTGCTCCTCTACTTCGTCTTCCCGACCGGCCTCTACACGCTCGCGACCTTCGACCTCTCGATGCTCGCGCTCCAGGCCGCGCTCGTCGTCTACGGGGTGGTCTGGGCCGTGCTGACGCTCGACACCCTCCGCCTGATCCGCGTCGTCCGGGTGCGCCCGCGGATGCGCGGCGTGCTCGCGTTCGCGACGATCGCGCTGATGGCGATCTCGGTCGGCACCACCGCCTACGGCACCTACCTGCTCGGCGTGACACGGGGGACGCTGTCGTCGATCTTCGGCGGCGGAGCGATCGAGCAGCCGATCGACGGCCGCTACAACGTGATGCTCCTCGGCGGCGACGCGGGAGAGGACCGCGACGGTCTGCGCCCCGACAGCATCTCGGTGGTCAGCATCGACGCGTCGAGCGGCAAGGCCTCGATCATCGGCGTCTCGCGCGAGTTCGTCGACTTCCCGTTCCCCGAGACCAGCCCGATGCACGAGCTCTACCCCGACGGCTACGACACCGACAACTGCGCCGTCGACGTCTGCAAGCTCAACTCGGTCTACACCGAGGTCGAGCTGAAGCACCCGGAGCTCTACCCCGACGCCGTCGACCACGGCAGCGAGCCCGGCATCGAGGCGATGCGCGACGCGGTCGAGGGCATCCTCGATCTGAGGATCCAGTACTACGCGCTGATCGACATGGAGGGCTTCGCCCAGCTGATCGATGCGCTCGGCGGCATCGACATCGACTACGTGGCCGACGAGCCGCTGCCCCTGGGCGGACTGCCCGACTCCGACGGCGTGATGCAGGGCGTCAATCAGTGGATCGATCCCGGGCACTGGCACTTCAACGGCGAGCAGGCCCTCGCCTACGCCCGGTCTCGCTACACCACGAGCGACTACGACCGGATGGCGCGCCAGCGGCAGGTGCAGGAGGCGCTGCTCGCCCAGTTCGAGCCGGGCAACGTCCTCGCCAAGTTCCAGGACGTCGCGTCCGCCGGGTCCCAGGTCATCAAGACGGACGTCCCGCAGGGGATGCTCGGCTACTTCGTGCAGCTGGGGCTCAAGACGAAGTCGCAGCCGGTGGATCCGATCGAGCTGGTCCCGCCGGCCGTCGACCCGGAGGACCCGGACTACGACGTCGTGCACTCGCTGGTGAGTGCCGGACTGTCGGGCGACTCCGCGCCGTAGACGGCCGGGTGCCGCACGCCTCAGAGGTCGGCGTGCAGCGCCCAGACGCGCTCGGCGGAGTCGCGCCAGCTGAAGGCTCGGGAGCGGTCGCGGCCGGCCACCGACATCCGCTCGCGCAGACCGGTGTCGGCGAGAACGCTGCTCATGGCGAGGGCGAGGCGGTCCGGGTAGTCCTTCGCGTCGCCGCGCTCGACGGCGACGCCGGCGTCCGCGGCGACCTCCATCAGCGCGGGGTCGTCGGAGTGCACCACCGGCACTCCGAAGTGCATCGCCTCGAGTACGGGCAGGCCGAAGCCCTCGGCGATGCTCGGGTAGACGAAGAGCGTGGCACGGGAGAGGACGACGGCGAGGTCGGCGTCGCTGAGGACTCCCAGGGCGCGCACGCGCGTCTCGTCGAGGCCCTGCTCGTCGGCGACGGAGGCCACGTCGAGGTCGCCCCAGCCGGTCGGCCCGACCAGGAGCAGCGGGATCGCCGGCGCGGACGCTCCTCCGAAAGCCGCGATCAGCGAGACCAGGCCCTTGCGCGGCTCCAGCGTTCCGACGCTCAGCACGTACTCCGGGGGGAGGCCCAGCGCCGTGGCGCGCTCGTCGGCGTCCTCCGGGGCGACCAGGCCGGAGCCGACGGCTCCGCCGATCACGCGCAGTCGATCGCCGAAGTCCATCAGCTGGGAGAGCTGGTGGGCGACCGCGTGGGTGGGGACGACGACGGCGTCCGCGTGCTTGCGGGCGCGCTTGGCCATCGCCCGGTGCCACTTCGCGCCGTGGGGGGTGAGGGTCTCGGGATGCGTCCACGGCACCGTGTCGTGGATCGTGACGGCGATCTGCTCGCCCTCGCTCCCGTCGTGGCTGCGCAGCGGTGCGAAGAGGCTCGGGGCGTGGATCATGCCGCCACCGGCCGGGATGGCGATCCCGTACTGCCAGGCGCGCGAGAGCTCGCGGCGCCCGAGCGGCAGCCGGTGGATGCGCGCGAGGCCGGGCAGGCGCAGGCGCAGCTCCTCCTCCTTCTCGGGCGGGTGGGCGGAGACGACGGCCTCCACCTCGCAGTCGCGGGGAGCCGTCGCGATCAGCTCGCGGGTGAGCTCCTCGGTGTAGCGGCCGATGCCGCCGGGCACGCGGGCGAGCATCTGGTCGACGACGACGCGGAGAGTGGTGGTCACGGGGTCACCGCCTCGAGGGGTGCGGCGGCGAGCGCGTCCTGCCAGGAGCGCAGCGGCGGCAGGCCCGCCCGGCTCCAGCCGTCGTGTCCGAGGACCGAGTAGGCCGGACGCGGAGCGGGGCGGACGAACGAGCCGCTGTCGGTCGGGCGCAGGCGCTCGGGATCCAGGCCCGCCTTGGCGAAGACGGCACGGGCGAAGCCGAGCCAGGTCGTCTCGCCGGAGCTGGTGCCGTGGTAGACGCCGGCCGGGGCCTCCGCGTCGACCAGCTCGATCAGGCGCGCGGCGAGGTCGGCGGTCCAGGTGGGCTGGCCGTGCTGGTCGTCGACCACGGTCAGCGTCTCGTGCGCGCCCGCCAGTCGCACCATCGTCTTCGCGAAGTTGCCGCCGTGCTCGCCGTAGAGCCAGGCCGTGCGGACGACGTAGCCGCGCTCCGGGTTGGCCTCGAGCACCAGGCGCTCGCCCTCGGCCTTCGTGCGGCCGTAGGCCGAGATCGGGTTCCGGGGGTGGTCCTCGGAGTAGGGGGTCGTCGCGGAGCCGTCGAAGACGTAGTCGGTGGAGACCTGCACGAGCGCGGCTCCCGTCTCGGCGGTGGCGAGGGCGAGGTTGCGCGCTCCGACGGCGTTGACGCGGTGCGCCTCCTCCTCGTCGGTCTCGGCGTCGTCGACGCGGGTGTACGCGGCGCAGTTCACCACGGCGTCGTGTCCCGCGACGGCGGCGCGCACGGCGTCGAGGTCGGTCACGTCGAGGTCGGAGCGGCCGAGGGCGGTGCTGGGGCGGGAGCCGAGGGCCGCGCGCAGGTCGGTGCCGAGCATGCCGGAGGCGCCCGTGAGGAGGAAGGTCACCTCCTCATCATGCCCGAGCGGTCCGTCGGCCGACGGTCGGCGCTCCGGTACGCCGCCGGGTGGCGCAGAGGGGCGTCGCGGGCCCGTGACACGCCGTCGTTACACTGGCGACCGTGCAGATCCGAGAGCTCGACATCCCCGACGTCTACGAAGTGACTCCGCGCCAGTTCCCCGACGATCGCGGGGTCTTCTACGAGTTCTACCGCTTCGACCGCCTGGCCGAGAAGGTCGGGCACCCGCTCTCGCTGCGGCAGGGCAACACCTCCGTCTCGCGGCGCGGCACCGTCCGCGGCATCCACTTCGCGCAGATCCCGCCGTCGCAGGCCAAGTACGTCTCGTGCTTCTCCGGCGCGGTCCTCGACTACGTGATCGACGTGCGCGTCGGGTCGCCGACCTTCGGGCGCTGGGAGTCGATCCTGCTCGACGACGTCGACCGCCGCTCCGTCTACATCGCCGAGGGCGTCGCGCACGCCTTCGTGGCGCTGACCGAGGGCGCCGTGGTCTCGTACCTCGTGAACGCCACCTTCGACCCGGTGCGGGAGAAGGGGATCGACCCGCTCGACGAGCAGATCGGCCTGCGCTTCCCGGAGGAGGCCGGCGAGCTGCTCCTCTCACCGAAGGACACCGACGCACCGACGCTGGCCGAGGCCGAGGCGCAGGGCCTGCTGCCGACCTGGGACGAGGCGCGGGCCTTCTACACGGAGCTCGACTCCGCGTCCTGACCGCCGATCCGGCGGACGGGCCGCCCGGCGCCGGCCAGGCGGCACGCCCGACCGGACCGGATCAGCTCTTCGAGCGCAGGCGCATCAGCGCGACCCGGGCGCCCAGCCCGGCGCGCACCGCCGCACGGATCGGCGCCTGGTACCAGGCCCCGTACTTCTGCGCGAGGTAGAGGTAGGCGCTGCGGTGGTGGACCGCGAGCATCCGCGCCGAGGCCAGGCGGGTGGAGTGCCCGCCGAGGTGGGAGACGACCGCGTCGGCGAGGTAGACGTTGGTCCACCCGCGCTGTCCGAGCGAGTCGCCCAGCTGGACGTCCTCGAAGTACATGAAGTAGCGGTCGTCGAACCCGCCGATCTCCTCGAAGGCCGTGCGGCGCACCATCACGCAGGCGCCGGAGAGCCAGCCCGCCTCCATCCGGCCGTGGCGGAGGGTCTCGACCGCGCGCGAGCGCCGGTAGGTCGCCGACCACGGGTTGCCGGGCCAGACGTGGGCGAAGACGGCGTGCCCGACGCCCGTGCCGAGCGAGGGCAGAGCGCGGGCGGAGGGGTAGATCGTGCCGTCGGAGTCGAGGATCCGGGGCCCGATCGAGCCGATCCGGTCGTCCGCCGTCGCGGCGGCGTAGAGGGCGTCGATCGAGCCGGGGAGGAAGACCGTGTCCGGGTTGGTCACCAGGATCCACTCCACTTCGGGCCCGAGGCGGTCGACCGCGTAGTTGACGGCCCGGCCGTAGCCGAGGTTCTGCCCGGTCTCGTGGAACTCGACGTGGGGCAGGCGCTCGACGACGCTGCGGACGGAGTCGTCCGTGGTCAGGTTGTCGACCACCACGATGCGCACGTCGTGCTCCGTCGCCTCCGGCACGGACTCGAGGCACGCGCGGAGGACCTCACCCGAGAAGTGGGTGACGACGACGACCGCGATGGGCAACGTCGAGCGGGCGATGGGAGCCTCCGGGTGGTGCGGCGTCGACGGGAGGAGTGCCCCGTCGGAAGAACTCGACGAGGCTAGCACGCGGCTCGAGCGGTGCCCGGGAGCCTGCGGCCCTCAGCGGACGATGTCGACGGGCTCGGTGCTGACGGCCACGGCGGCGGGGGAGACCGTCTCGATCGCGGGCAGAGCATCGTGCGCCGGACGGCGGAAGACGACGAACTTGTACATGCAGAAGTTCCACACCAGTCCCACGAGTACGGCGACGGCCTTGGCGATGTTGATCGCGAGGAAGGCGTTCTCGCCGGAGCTGGGGAGGAAGAGCAGCGAGTTGCCGAAGCGGGTGTCGAAGAAGACCTCGAAGCCGTAGATGATCGCCGACTGCAGGACCAGCGAGCTGAACCCGGTGACGAGGAAGAACTTCGCGAACGTGGCGACCGAGACCCTGCCCGGGTGGCGGAAGACGAAGAAGTGGTTCAGCGCGTACGAGATCGTGATGCCGACCAGGACGGAGAAGACGTTGGCGACGAGGGTCGGCAGACCGAGCAGGAGCACGAGCGTGTTGAGGATGAGGAAGTCGATCGCCGTGTTGGTGCAGCCCGCGATGAGGAAGCGGACCTTCTGCGATTCGAGGAGTCTCTTCATCTGCGGTGCTCTTTCCCGTCCCCCTCTGGCGTCGATGCCCGACCGTCGGGCTCCGACGGGCGTCCATCGGGGCAGGCGAACAAGGGGTGAACCGCCGTGCACTGTCGTCCATCGTAACCGCGGACCCCTGCCGGGCGGTCGAACGGCCGGTGCCATGTTCCTGAGAGAGTGCGCGGACGGGGCGGCGGGCCGCGGGGCGCGCTCGGAGGCTCGCGAGCACCGCCTCGTTATACTCGCAGGGCTCTCACCGGTCAGCCGGTGCACCGGAAGAACGGATCCTCCCCGCCTCATGCGCTCCCTCGCCGTCGTCGTCCCCACCTACAACGAAGTCGCGAACATCGCGACGGCGCTGCCGCGGGTCGCGCTCGCGGCGTCCCGCAACCCCGACTTCCACGTGACCGTCGCCGTCATCGACGACAGCTCCCCCGACGGCACCGCGGACCGCGCGCGCGAGCTCGCGGCCGAGCTCGGATCGGACACCTTCGAGGTCCTCGTGCTCTCGCGCGAGAAGAAGGAGGGGCTCGGCGCGGCGTACATCTGGGCCTTCCAGCACCTCCTCGCGGCCGAGCGCCGCTACGACTACCTGCTGCAGATGGACGCCGACCTCTCGCACGACCCGGACTACATCGACGCCTTCCTCCGCGAGGTGCGCGCGGGCGCCGACTTCGTGGTCGCCTCCCGCTACATCGCGGGCGGGGGCACTCCCGACTGGACGCTCGACCGCAAGCTGCTGAGCGGTGGCGGCAACCTCTACACGCGCCTCTTCCTCGGCTCGAAGATCACCGACTGGACCGGCGGCTTCAACCTCTTCAGCGCGGACCTCCTGCGCACCCTCCACCTCGAGACGATCCGCGCAGCCGGCTACGGCTTCCAGATCGTGCTCAAGTACCGGGCGCTGCGCCGGGCCCGCGGAGTGAAGGAGATCCCGATCGTCTTCCTCGACCGCACGGTCGGCAACTCCAAGATCCCGAGCGACACCCTCCTGAAGAACCTCCTGCTCGTCCTGGCCATCCGGTTCGGCGGGAAGCACCGGTGACGGCGGGTCCGACGGGATCCCCTCGGACCCGGAGGGCCCTCCTCGAGCTCGCCGCCCTCGCCGTCGTCGTCAGCGGGACCCTGCTCGTGCTCGGATTCATGGTCGGTACGCCGTGGCGGCCGCTGCTCTTCCGTGACGGCGACTCGCTGGCGCTGCCGCTGATCCTGCAGTCCTTCGCCGAGGGCCGCCCCGCGGCGTGGGTGATGACGAGCCAGCTCTTCCTCTTCCCCGAGCTCCCCGTCTTCGGCGTCGCGTGGCTGCTGACCGGTGGCGATCCCGCGGCGGCGCTCGCGGTCAACGCCGTGCTCAACCTCGTCCTCCTCTACGGCGTGCTCCGGATGCTCGCGCGACGGCTCGTCGCGGACCGGCACCGCCGGCTGCGGCCCGCCGCCGCGCTCGCCGGCATCGCCGTGCTGCTGGTGCTCTGCTTGACGGAGGGCCGCGCGCTCAACAACGAGGGGGCCCTGGCGACCACCTTCCTCCTCACGACCTACTACTACGGCGCGGTGCTCACAGGCCTCGCCGGGCTCGCCGTCGCCCTGGGCGCGCTGCGCGAGCGCCGTCCGGCCGCGCGTCCGCTGCTCCTGGTCGGGGCGGCCGTCGCCGCGACGACCCTCTCCGATCCGCTCCTCCTGGTGCAGTTCGTCGGCCCCCTGCTGGTGGTCCTCGTCGTGCTGCTGGTGCTCGCTCTCGCTGCTCCCCGAGCGGTCCTGATCGTCGCGGGCACGGTCCTCGGGGCCGCCGCGCTCGGAGCCGCGCTGCGGGTCCCGCTCGGCTTCCTGATCGGGACCGACGCCGGCGGGTACCTCCGGCTGCCGCTCGCCGGGACGGCACTGGACGACCTGATCGTGCAGTTCCTGGTGCTGAAGGCGCCGCTGATCGGCAAGCTCGAGGTGGCGCTGCTGGGTCTGCTGCTGCTGGCGGCCCTCGCCGTCGTCGTGGCCGGTGCCGCGCGACTGGCGCGGGGAGCCGCCCTCGACGAGGCGGCCCGTGCGCGCTTCGCGGTGTGCGCGTTCCTGCCGGCGCAGACGGCGGTGCTCCTGGTGGTGCAGGTCTTCACCGGCAGCTCGGTCAGCCGCTACCTGATGCCGATCCCGGTGACCGCGACCGTGGTCGTGATCGCCCTGATCGGCGCCGCGGCGGCGCACCGGCGTGCTGCGGGCGCGCGGCTGGCGCCGGTCGTCCGCGTCGTCGCCCCGCTGGCCGCCGCAGGCCTCGTCGTCGCCGCCGTGCCGGCCACGGCGGCGGTCGCCTCCGCGGCGGCCGAGGCGCGATCGGACCCGGACGCCGACTGCCTGGAGCGCTGGATCGACGGCCGCGAGCTCGCGGGCGTCGGCTCGTTCTGGTCCACGCGGCCCCTGGACCTCTACGGGCCGGCCTCGCTGCACGTCCAGCAGGTCAACTTCGACTTCACGGTGCAGTTGTGGATGAACAACCTGAGCGACTACCGCGACCGGCAGTACAGCTTCGTGCTGGCCGACCGCTCGCCCGACTGGGCGGGGCTCGCGCGCGGGACGCTCGGCGCTCCCTCCGATATTGTCGCCTGCGGGGGGTTCGACATCTACGACTACGCGGGCACCGACGGCGAGACCGAGCTGAACCGGATCGTCCAGACCAGCGTGGAGGAGCAGCGCCGTGAGCGCGGCTACTGACGTGCGCGGCTCGCGGACGGCGAGTCGGCGGCGCCGGACGCTCGTCGAGCTCGGATGGGCCCTCGTCGCCGCCCTCGTCTCGGTCGTCGCCGCCGTGCTCGCGCTCGGGATCGGGCCGCAGGACCTGACGGCCCGCTGGACCGTGGGCGGCGACGACCAGATCCTGCACTACACGCTCTTCACCAGCGCCACGCAGGCGTTCCCGTTCGACGGCAACGCGGCGCTCGGCTTCCCCGACGGCTTCAACGCCTTCTTCAGCGCGCAGTTCGACGTCGCCTCCGCCCTCGCCGTGTCGGTCCTGGCCCTCGTGGTGCGCGACGGGACGACGCTCCTGAACGTCTTCTACCTGGGCACGTTCGCGACGGTCGCCGTCACCGGCTACGTGTTCTTCCGCGCCCTCCGCACGCGGCCCTGGGTCGCGGCGTTCTCCGCGGTCCTGCTGTCGCTGCTGCCGTACCACTTCCTCCGGATCGGATTCGGCCACGCGTTCCTCGCCAACTACTGGGCGATCCCGCTCCTGGGCGTGATGGTGCTGATGGTCGGCGGACCGCGCACCGATCCTCTCCGAGCCTGGTCCGAGCGGGGCGCGACGCGGAGGAGCCGCGTGCTGCGCTCCGTCGTCCCGGGAGTCGTGCTCGGGCTCCTGGTGGCGAGCACGGGCGGCTACTACTACGTCTTCGCGGTCCTGGTCCTCGGAGCGACCTGGGCGGTGAGCACGGCCGCCGGGCTCCTCTCCCGCGAGCGGCTGCGCGTGCTCGCGGTCTCGTCGGTGCCGATCCTCGCGCTCGGCGTGTTCGTCGGGCTCTCGCTGCTGCTGCTCTCGCTCGACTTCGGGGAGCGCTACAGCCCGTACTTCACGTCGCGGACCGTGGGGGAGTCGGAGGCCTACGCCGGCAAGCTCGTGCTGCTGGGCCTGCCCTGGTCGGGGACCGGGCTGCCGCAGGGGTACGGCCTGCTGAACACCTACGCGGGCCAGTCCGGCGTGGCGCCGACGACGGAGCCGCCCGGGTTCTCGATCCTCGCCAGCGTCGCGCTCCTGATCACGCTCGTGGCGCTCCCGATCACCGCGCTCGGCGGCGGACGGGCGCTCCGTGCGACGGCGGTCGGCCGGTTCTTCTCGGACGCCCGCGTGCGCGTCCTCGCCGTGGCGACACTGGCCGCGCTCCTCTTCTACACGGTGACGGGCCTGGGCGTCGTGGTCTCGCTGGTGGCGGGGCCGACGATCCGTGCGTGGGCGCGGATGTCGATCGTCACCGCGGTCCTCGTCCTCGGCGTGCTCGCGCTCCTGCTCGATCGGATCACGGCCCGTGGCGGTGTCCGGATCCTCGTGGCGGCGCTGCTCGCCGCCGTCGCCGTGGTCGATCAGCTGGCCGGAGTATCGGCCGCGGTGCCGATCGCTCCGACCGACGACTCCGAGATGCGCTCGTTCGTGTCGGAGGCCGATGCGCAGCTGGACGACGGCTGCGGAGTGGTGGAGCTCCCCCTGAAGAGCTTCCCCGACAGCGGGCGGATCGGAGCGCTCTCCGACTACGACGAGGCGCTGCCCTACCTCGCGACCGAGGAGGGACGCCTCCGCTGGAGCTACGGGGCGGTGGAGGGCACCTACGGCTGGGACGTCTGGGGCGACGTCGACGACCCCGCGGAGTTCGCCGACGCCGTGGCGGGCAGCGGCGCCTGCGCCGTCTACGTGGACACAGCCGGCTACACCGACGACCCCGACGGCTGGCGGGCCTACGTCGAGGCGGCGACGGGGGACGTCGAGCCCGAGGTCGCCTCCGCCTCCGGGCGCTGGCTGCTGTTCACGACCCGGCGCTGATCAGCGCTCGTCGAAGGCCAGCTCGAGCAGGCGCCGGGCGGTGCGGTCCCACCCCGGGATCGGCTCCGGTGCGAGTCGCCGGGGACGGCGCAGCGCCTCTCCGATCGCGGCCGACCACCCGGTGCGGTCCGCCGGGTCGATGAAGACAGCGGCGGACTCCCGCCCGGCGAGCGCGTCGCGGAGGCCGGGGATGTCTGCCGCGAGCACCGGGGTGCCACAGGCGACGGCCTCGAGGGCGGGCAGGCCGAAGCCCTCGTGCCAGGAGGGCATGGCGACGGCGTCGGCGCCCGTGAGCAGGGCCGGCAGATCCTCGTCGGCGACGTAGGAGGAGGCGAAGCGCACGTCGGCTCCTGCGGCGACCGCGCGGGCGACGGCGGAGTGGACGTCCTCGTTGTCCCAGCCGTCCCCGCCGACCAGGAGCAGGGTGTGGTCCTCCGGCCGCTCGGCCTGCCGGTACGCGTCCACCAGGGTGACGAGGTTCTTGCGGCGCTCGATCGATCCGACGAAGAGCAGGTAGGATCCGAGCCCGTGCTGCGTGCGGACCCGCGCCACCTCCTCCTCGCCGCGGGCATGGAAGAGGTCGGCGTCGATCGTGGTCGGCAGCACGCGGACGCGCGCCGGATCGACGCCCAGAGCGCTCTCGACCTCGGCCGCGGAGGACGGGGTGCCGGTCAGGACCAGGTCGCTGCGCCGGATCCACCGGGGCACGGACCGCGACAGCAGCTCTCGGCGCTCGCGCGGAACGAGCTCGGGCATCACCGCGAAGCAGACGTCGTGCACGAAGGTGATCGAGCGGGAGCGGGCGAGCGGCCAGCTCCGGAAGTTCGGGAAGAAGTAGGCGCCGCGGCCGAGCAGGAGGTCGATCCCCGGCGCGGGCACTCGGGTCAGTGCGCTCCACACCGGCCGGGGCAGCGGCACCGGTCGGACGCGCAGCGTACGGAAGCCGAAGCGCTCGAGCGAGCCCGCCTCGCTCGCCGGCACGACGAGGAGCACCTCGACGTCTGCGGCGGTCGCATCGGTGTCCAGGGCGTGCAGCAGGCCGAGCAGGACGCGGCCGACCCCGGTCAGGCGAGGCGCCGCGAGGGCGGTCGCGTCGACCAGGAGGCGGCGGCGCCGCGCGGTCACGGCCTGCTGAGGCGGACGGTGGAGTCGATGTCGACGACGCCGTCGTGCACGGAGGCCCGCTCGACCGTGAAGGTCGCGGCGACCGGGATCCGCATGGTCTCGCCCTGCGAGAAGGTGGCCGAGGAGGCGTGCACGGCGTAGTTGCCGGCGCCGAGGTGCAGGTCGGGGAGGGTGAACGTGACCGTCATCTCTCCGTCGACCGCGCTCAGCGGCGTGCCGATGCGCTCGGTGTTCGTCCCGAAGACGCGCTGGCCGAGGGGGGTGTCGATGCCCATGCCGATGTTCCAGTCGTCGACCGGGCGGCTGGTGCGCACCGTGACGTCGAACTCGAGGGTCTCGCCGCTGCGGACGACCGTGCCGCCGTGCTCGATCGATCCGCCGCGCAGTCGGCAGCCCAGGATCTCGATGAGCTGGGGGGCGGGCTCGTCCGCGGCCTCGGCGGCCTCGGCCTCGCGCTCCTGGCGGGCGGCCCGACGGTCCTCGAAGCTCTCGCGGAGGACCTGGAGTCCCTCGGAGGTCTCGCCGTCGAAGACGACGGTGCCCTTCTCGAGGACGATGGTGCGGTCGCAGAGCTCGCCGACCTGCTCGAGCGAGTGGGTGACCAGCACGATGGTCTTGCCCGCGCGCTGGAAGGCGCGGATGCGGTCCATGCACTTGCGCTGGAACGGCTCGTCGCCGACGGCGAGCACCTCGTCGACCAGCAGCAGGTCGGGATCGGTGTGGATCGCGATCGCGAAGGCGAGCCGCACGTACATGCCCGACGAGTAGAACTTGACCTGGGTGTCGATGAACTCGGCGATCTCGGAGAAGTCGACGATCGAGTCGAACTTGCTGTCCAGCTCGCTGCGCGAGAGTCCGAGGATCGCGCCGTTGAGGTAGACGTTCTCGCGCCCGGTGAGGTCGGGGTGGAAGCCCGCTCCGAGCTCGAGGAGCGCGGCGAGGCGCCCGCGGCGCTCCACGGTGCCGGTCGTCGGCTGCACGATGCCGCCGATGAGCTTGAGGAGCGTGCTCTTGCCCGATCCGTTCGCGCCGATGAGGCCGACGGTCGAGCCCAGGGGGATCTCGAGGTCGACGTCGCGGAGTGCCCAGAACTCGTCGCGGTGCTTGCGCCCGCGGCCGAAGTTGACGATCCGCTCCTTGAACGACTTGTCCTTGCGGATGACGAAGCGCTTGGAGGCGTTGCGCACCCGGACGACGGTCGGGGTGCCGGAGGAGGCGGCCACGGACTCCTGCTTGCTGGTGAGGGTCACGATCAGATCTCCTGGGCGAAGTTGCCCTCGAGGCGGCGGAAGATCCGGTGGCCGATCCACACGAACACCAGCCCGACGACGAGGACGATGAGAAGGCGCAGCTCCATGTCCGGCGGCCACACCTGGGGGGCGATCTCGTTGCCGTCGATGATGCTGACGCGCGAGCCGTCTCCCCAGATCGCGCGCTGGAAGGCGAGGATCGCGTTCGAGATCGGGTTGATCAGGTAGAGCTGCTCGGCCCAGCCGTGGCCCGCTCCGGTGGAGGCGGCGACGACGAAGTTCCACGCGTAGACGATGGGGGAGAGCCAGAAGAAGATCTGCAGCCCGACCTCGACGAGGAACTGGACGTCGCGGAGGTAGACGTTGAGGGCCGAGAGGGCTAGGGCCAGCGCGAGGCCGTACACGAGCACGATCGCCAGCGCGGGCACGATGTAGAGGAGCTGGACGCCGAAGATCAGCGAGCCCGTGAGGACGGCTCCCGCGATCAGGACGACGAACTGCACGCCGAAGTTGAACAGGGCCGAGCCGATGGCCGCCACCGGGAAGATCTCCCGCGGCAGGTACACCTTCTTGATCAGTCCGCCGTTGCCGAGGATCGACGTGGTGCCCGCGGTCACGATCTCGCTGAACAGGCCCCAGAGGGTGAGCCCCGAGAAGACGAAGATCGCGAAGTTCGGGACGCCGCGAGAGGCCCCGAGGATCTGGCCGATCGCCACGTAGTAGATGAGGAGCATGATCAGCGGCCGGACGAGGCTCCAGACGAAGCCCAGGCTGCTGTCCTTGTAGCGCGACTTCAGCTCGCGCCCCACGAGCAGGCGGAGCAGCTCGCGGTGCCGCAGGATCTCGGCGAGGGAGGCGACGAAGCCGCCCGAGCCGCCGCCGACGGCCGACGTGGTGCCGGCGATCTGGAACGGCTCGTCGGCGATCGCGCGCGCGCGATCCACAGCTTTGCTGGGCATGGAACTCCAAGCTCTCGGCCTCCGCCGGGCGACGGACCGCATCATTATACGTGCGGCCCACCCTGGAGCCCCCTGGCTGGCGTGCCGGTGCGCGGCGCATGGCGGGTAGTCTTGCTCCCGCTCGCCGACTGAACGACACGAACGAGGTGTTCGCCATGCCCACGCAGCCTTCCGACGTCCCCCTGGACCCGGCGCCGCAGAGCGCTGGGGACCCCGCCCCCGTCCTCGGCGGCACGGGCGAGGACGCTCCTCCCGCGCCCGACCCGAGCCTCGAGTCGGCCGTCGGCGACGCCGCTCCCGCAGCCGTCCCGGCGGAGCCCGCGCGCACGTCCGGGGTTCCGGTGGAGCCCCGTCTCGCCGAGCCCGAGTCCCCGGACGAGGAGCTCGCCCGCCTGCGCGCGCAGGTCGACTCCCTCCTCAACGACCCCTTCGACGAGTGGGTCGAGCGGATCCAGGTGGGCGGAGTGACCGCCTCCGGCTTCGAGCGCACCCTCTCCTGGCGGGTGACGAAGCCGCTCCGCCTGGTGCGCACCTTCCAGATCCGCGTCGAGCAGCTCGGGCTGTCGGGCGCCGTCGGCCACAGCGCGCGCTTCGTGAAGCGCCGCCTGTCCGGTCGGGCGCGATGAGCGACCGGTCGCAGGTCTCGGCCGCCGTCGCGGCCGCCGCGCGCGCCCACCGCACGGAGGCGATGCTGCAGCGCCTGGAGCAGATCGGCGCGCTCCTCTTCGACGAGGAGCGCCGCGCCTCGCTGCGCACCCGCGGGCCCGGCCCGTACCTCGACGAGGTGGCCCGCGAGATCCGCTCGCGCCAGGACGACGAGCTGACCTGGGTCGCGCTGGTGTCGTTCACGGCCGCGTACCCGACGAGCGAGCTGTTCGACTGGTTCCGCCGCGCCCTCGAGCTCGCCCCCGAGGAGGCGGCGCTGCGCATCTTCCTCGAGGCGGGCTCCCGCACCGCGACCGGGTTCGCCGATCTGGACGCCCGCGTCGAGGTCGTCACCGGGGCCGTCCTGATCGACGTCGACTTCCCCGCCCGCCACGGGCACAACACCGGCGTCCAGCGGGTCGTGCGCCAGACCGTGTCCCGCTGGGACGCCGAGCACGAGATCGTGCCGGTCGCCTGGGTCCACGGATCGATGTCCTTCCGGCGCCTGAGCGCGATCGAGCACGAGCGCGTCGTCGACTGGTCCTCCGCCGGGCGGCGCGACTGGGAGCACGGCGATCCGGAGCGCATCGAGTTCGTCGTGCCCTACCGCAGCGTCGTCGTCATCCCCTCGGTGCCCGATTACAACCAGTGCGGGCCCCTCGCGGCCCTCGCCGAGTACTCCGGCAACGAGGTCGTCGTCCTCGGCCACGACGCCATCCCCGTCGTCAGCGCCGACACGGTGCCGCCGGAGGAGACGGTGCGCTTCGTCAACTTCCTCTCCGTGGTCAAGCACGCCGAGCGCGTCGCCACGGTGAGCGCCGCGGCCGCGCTGGAGTTCGAGGGCTTCGTGCGAGCGCTCCCCGCTCAGGGCCTCACCGGCCCGACCGTCGTCCCGGTCCCGCTGCCCGTGGAGCTCCCGGACGGCCTGCGCTCCGAGGGCCGGAGCGCGTCCGGCCTGCCGCTCGTGCTCTGCGTCGGCAGCCAGGAGCCCCGCAAGAACCACCTCGCGGTGCTGCACGCCGCCGAGGTCCTCTGGCGCGAGGGCCTGCGCTTCCGCGTCCGCTTCATCGGCGGGGCCAACCCGTGGGCGCACCAGGTCTTCGATCCCCGCGTGCGCGAGCTGGTCGCCGCCGGACGCCCGGTCGAGGTGCTCCGCGGAGCCGACGACGACGTCCTGATCGCGAGCTACCGGGAGGCGCTGTTCCTGGCGTTCCCGTCGCTGCACGAGGGGTACGGCCTGCCGGTCGCCGAGGCGCTGTCGATCGGGCTCCCCGTGCTGACCTCGCGCTACGGCAGCACGGCGCAGATCGCCGAGCACGGCGGATGCGTCCTGATCGACCCGGAGTCCGACGAGGAGATCACCGACGGCATGCGCCGCCTGCTGACGTCGCCGGAGCTCGTCGACGAGCTCCGCCTCGAGGCGGCCGAGCGGCCCGAGCGCACCTGGGACGACTACGCCCGGGAGCTGTGGGCCGCCCTGATCGGCCCCTCGGCCCTCATCGAGCACGAGGAGGCGCCCCGTGCGCTCTAAGCAGTACCTGGTCGACCGTCTCGCCACCCTGGTGCGCACCCTGGCCCCCACCGTGGAGCCGCTGGGCAGCGTCGACGCCCTCACGGGACAGCTGAGCGTTCTGCTGCCCGCCCCCACCGACCGCGAGGTCTGGCTGGTGCTCGCCGTCCTCCGCGGCACGCTCCCGCGCCGGGAGGACGTCGTCGACGGCCGCCGCCGGGCCCGGCTGGACGGCACCGCCGGTCTGCTCACCCACGCCGCGTCCACCATCGCCTCGAACCGGGTCTTCGCCCGCTTCCACCACCCCGAGGTCGAGGTGGTCGTCGGCGCGGTCGTCGTCGACGTGCACCACACCGCGCGCACGGGACTGGCCACGGGCATCCAGCGCGTGGTGCGCCAGAGCCTCGTCCGCTGGACGCGCGACCACGAGATCCTGCTCGCCGGCTGGGACTCGACCCACGAGTCGCTCGTCATGCTCACCCCGGAGCAGAGCCGGAACGCCGTCTCGGGCGACGTGCCCGACGCCGCCGAGGACCGCTCCCGCGTGATCGTCCCGTGGCAGGGCACCTACCTCCTGCCCGAGCTCGCCGTGGAGGACGAGCGGACGTCGCGCGTCTCCGCCCTGGCCGAGTTCAGCGGCAACCGCACGGGCACCATCGGCTTCGACTGCGTGCCGGTCACCACCGCCGAGACGGCGAGCACCGGCATCAGCGCCGCCTTCTCGCGCACGCTCGTCGCCGTGTCGCACATGGACCGCATCGCGACCATCTCCGAGGCGGCCGCGACCGAGTACTCCGGCTGGCGCCACATGCTCGGCAGCGTCGGGATGCAGGGGCCGGACATCCGGCCGATCCTGCTGCCCTCGCAGCCGGAGAGCGTCTCGGACGAGGAGCTGGCCACCGCCGCGCGCTCGCTGGTGACCGGTGACCTCCCGCTCGTCGTCTGCGTCGGCAGCCACGAGCCGCGGAAGAACCACCTGGCGGTGCTCCAGGCCGCCGAGCTGCTCTGGCGCCGGGGCGTGCGCTTCAGCCTGGTCTTCATCGGCGGCAACGCCTGGAGCAGCGCCGAGTTCGAGTACCGACTCGAGGTCCTCGAGGGCCAGGGCCGTCCGGTCCGCTCGCTCTCCAAGATCACCGACGCGCTGCTCTGGAGCGCCTACCGCCTGGCCCGGTGCACGGTGTTCCCCTCGATCAACGAGGGCTACGGTCTCCCGATCGTGGAGTCGATCTCGGTCGGCACCCCGGTCGTGACCTCCGGCTTCGGCAGCATGCACGAGGTCTCCGCCTCGGGCGGCGCGCTGTTCGTCGATCCGCACGACGACCACGACATCGCCGCGGCCCTCGAGCGGCTGCTGACCGACGACGAGCTGCACGCGCGGCTCTCGGCGGAGGCGCTCGCGATCGACGGCGGCACCTGGGACGAGTACGCCGCCCGCGTCTGGTCGTACCTCGTCGAGGGCGAGGGCGTCGACGAGCGGGTCCGGGCCGAGCAGTCGGACGCGACCGCCTAGGCGTCCTCGACCCACCGCGTGCAGAAGGCCCCCGCTCCAGGAGCGGGGGCCTTCTGCACGCGGTGGGCGCGGCTCAGTCGGAGCGGCGCGCCAGCTCGAGGTCGTTCTCGACCATGCGGGCGACGATCTCCTCGAAGCCGACGGTCGGCGCCCAGCCGAGCACCTCGCGGGCCCGGGAGGCGTCCCCGCGCATCTCGGGGGTGTCCACGGGGCGCGCGAACCGCGGGTCGATCGTGACCCGCTGCTCCCAGTCGTCGATGCCGGCCGCGGTGAAGGCGGCACGGACGAAGTCGCGGACCGAGTGCGCGACTCCGGTCGCCACGACGTAGTCGCCCGCCTCCTCGGCGCGCGAGGCGCGCACGAGGGCGTCCACGTAGTCGGGAGCCCAGCCCCAGTCGCGGCGCGCGTCGAGATTGCCGAGCGAGAGCTCCGACTCGGCGCCCGTCGCGATCGCCGCGACTCCGGCGGTGATCTTGCGGGTGACAAAGCCGAGCGGCCGACGCGGCGACTCGTGGTTGTAGAGGATGCCGGACGAGGCGTGGAGCCCTCGGCCGCGGTAGACCGCGACGAGGTGGTGCGCGAACGCCTTCGCGGCCCCGTAAGGGGAGACGGGGCGGATCGGGGTCCGCTCGGTCTGCGGGTTCTCGGTCGCGGCCCCGAAGATCTCGGAGGAGGAGGCCTGGACGAAGCGGACCTCCCGGCCCGCCGACTCCTGGAGCGCCAGCGAGGCCTCCAGGAGCGCGGCGACCGCGGTGCCGGTCACCTCGGCCGTGAGCACGGGCTCCTTCCACGAGAGCGCGACGGAGGAGAGGCCGGCGAGGTGGAAGACCGTGTCCGGCCGCGCCTCCGCGACGATGCGGCCGAGGCCGGAGGCGTCGCGGAGATCGCCCTCGAAGGGGCGGACGGCGGCGGGAAGAGCGGCGTCGTCGGTCCCGCGCACGAGCGCGGAGACCTCCCAGCCGTCGGCGAGCAGGCGCTCGACGAGGTAGCCCCCGTCCTGACCGCTCGCTCCGGTGACGAGAGCGGCAGGCATGACTACTTGATCAGCGCGGACTGCTCGGCGAGGTCGTTCTCGACCATCATCGCCACGAGCTCGGGGAACGAGACCTTCGGCTCCCAGCCGAGGACGTCGCGCGCCTTCGCCGGGTCGCCGATCAGCAGGTCCACCTCGGCGGGACGCATGAACGCGGGGTTCTGAGTGACGTACGGGGTCCAGTCCTCGATGCCGACGTGGTTGAAGGCGATGTCGAGGTACTCGCGGATCTCGTGGGTCTCGCCGGTCGCGACCACGTAGTCGTCGCCCTCGGGCTGCTGCAGCATGCGCCACATCGCGTCGACGTAGTCGCCGGCGAAGCCCCAGTCGCGCTTCGCGTCGAGGTTGCCGAGCTCCAGCGTCTCCTGGAGGCCGAGCTTGATGCGGGCGACCGCGAGGCTGATCTTGCGGGTGACGAACTCCGGGCCGCGGCGGGGCGACTCGTGGTTGAAGAGGATGCCGGAGGAGGCGTGCATGCCGTACGACTCGCGGTAGTTGATGGTCATGTAGTGGCCGAAGACCTTGGCAACGCCGTAGGGCGAGCGCGGCCAGAGCAGCGTCTCCTCGCTCTGCGGGACCTGCTGGACCTTGCCGAACATCTCGGAGGAGGAGGCCTGGTAGAACTTCACGCGCGACATGTCGGAGCCGGCGTAGAGGCGGGTCGCCTCGAGGATGTTGAGCACGCCCTTGCCGGTCACATCGGTGGTGAGCGACGCGTTCTCCCACGAGTAGGCGACGAACGAGATCGCACCGAGGTTGTAGACCTCATCGGGCTGGGCGGCGGCGAGCACGCGCACGAGGCTCGACACGTCGGTCAGGTCGCCGGTGAGCAGGGTCACCTCGGGCACGGTGCGGCGGACCAGCTCGTACTTGGGGTTGTTCTGCCCGCGGACGAGCCCGAAGACCTCGTAGCCCTTCGAGAGGAGGAGCTCGGCGAGGTAGAGGCCGTCCTGGCCGGTGATTCCGGTGATCAAAGCGCGGGGCACGTGGTGGTCCAATTCGTCGGGGTCGATGACAGCGGGACACATACTACCCACGGGCACGGCCGGGCGCCGGGAGCGGTGCGGCCCGCCGGTATCCTGGCCGGGCTTCGGACCGATTGGACGCCATGCCGGAACTCCGCCCCGTCACGCTCGCCGTGCTCACCGTCGACCCGGGCGGGATGGGCGGCGGCGAGACCTACGCGCGCGCGCTCACGCGCCTCCTGGCGCCGCGGCCGGGGGAGGAGGGACCCGCCGTGCAGGTGCTCGTCCCCGAGAACGCCCGCGGCTTCAGCGAGGGCGTGCCCGAGGTCGTGGCCGAAGGGGTCGTCAGCGGGGCGGGCCACCGCCGCCGGGCCGTGGGGATGCTCCAGGCGCTCCTGCGCACGCCGCGCCTGCGCCGGCGCCTCGGCCGGGACGCGGTGCTCTACTTCCCGTTCACGGTCCCGCTCCCGTGGCCGTCGCGGCGGCAGGGGCACGTGCAGATGCTGTTCGACCTGCAGCACCGCGACCTCCCGCACCTCTTCCCCCGCGTCGAGCGCGTCTTCCGCCGGCTCGCCTACGAGGCGACCGCTCGCCGCGCCGACGCGGTCATCACCATCAGCGCCTTCACCAAGGGGCGGATCGTCGAGCTGCTGGGCATCCCGGAGGAGCGGATCCACGTGTCGCATCTCGGCGTGGACACCCGGCGCTTCGTCGCGAATCTGGGGACACGCGAGGACTTCGTCTTCTACCCGGCGCGCGCCTGGCCGCACAAGAACCACGCCCGCCTGTTCGAGGCGGTGCGCCTCCTGCGGGAGGAGGGGCACGCCCTCCGCCTCGTGCTGACGGGAGGGGATCTGGACCGCCTCGGCCCGCTGCCGGACTTCGTCGAGTGGCGCGGCCACGTCACTCCGGAGGAGCTCGCCGACCTCTACCGCCGAGCCGCGGTGCTGGCGTTCCCGAGCCTCTACGAGGGCTTCGGCCTCCCGCCGATCGAGGCGATGGCGTCCGGATGCCCGGTGGCCGCCTCCGACGCGGGCTCGCTCCCGGAGATCTGCGGGGACGCCGCGGTCTACGTCGATCCGCTCGAGCCGCGCTCGATCGCGGACGGGATCCTCGAGGCGATCGAGCGGACCGGCGAGCTCGGCCCGCTCGGCGTCGAGCGCGCCCGGTCCTTCAGCTGGGAGCGCTGCCGGGAGGAGCACCTCGCCGTGCTCCGCCAGGTGGCGCGGCGGCGCGGGCGCTGAGGAGTCCGGTCAGTCCCGCGGGTGCAGGAGCCGGCGCCAGCTCAGTCCCTGAGCCGCGCGCATCGCGCAGAGCACCACGAGCAGCCAGCCGGCGTCGAGCAGGATCGAGCTCTCGGCCAGCGCGGTGACCATCAGCACGGTCAGCACCAGCACCGGCCAGACGTGCACGACCGCCTTGCGCTCGGAGGCGATCAGCCAGGAGCGCCAGAGCGCGAGGCCGATCAGCACGACGAAGAGGACCACCCCGACCGCGCCGACCTGCAGGGCCACGTCGAAGAGCGCGTTGAGGCTCGACGAGTGCGGGCGGCCCGAGAGGTAGTCGATGGCGGTGAAGGGGTAGAGGTCGGGCCGCCAGTAGCCCACCCAGCCCCAGCCGACGATCGGAGCGAGGTCCGTGAAGCGCCAGACCTGCTGCCAGAGCCGCAGCCGGAACTCGAACTCGCTGCCCGCGTTCAGCAGCTCGATCACCCGGTAGCGCAGGAGCCACACGGTGAGGGAGGCCGCGGCGGCGACGCCGAGCACCGCGAACTGCCGCCGACGGCGGTGGGTGCCGTCGCCGTGGCGCACCCAGCGCAGAGCGAGGGCGACGACGACGGCCACGGCGAGCACGCCCGCGCTCACGGCGGAGCGCGTGAAGAGGAGGGTGACCGCGGCGAGGGCGATCGAGGCGACGGCCGGCCCGCGGGCGACGGAGCGGGTCATCAGCTCCACCGAGAACGTCACGATCGCCAGCAGGCAGACCAGCCCGAGCTGGTTGCGCGTGCCGACGAGTCCCTGGATCGGCCCGCCGACCGCGAGCAGGCCCTCCACGCCGAGGAAGCGCAGCGGCTGGTCGATCAGCACCCCCGAGAGCACCTCCACGGCCAGCGAGGCGATCAGCACGACCCGCAGCACGTCGCCGACCGAGCGGATGATCTGGATGATGTCGCGCGTGAGGCCGATCGCGATCGCCAGGAACGCCAGGGCGAACTGGTAGACGACGCTCGAGACCGTGGCCCAGGTGTAGTCGCTCCACAGCACGCTGAGCGCGATCCAGCCGAGGAACACCAGGATGCTCGTGGGCAGCAGGCCCTCCCAGTCGAGCCGCCCGCGCCGCAGGACGAGCATGACCGCGGCGAGGGCGGTGAGCGTGGCGACGGCGGCGATGTAGCCGGGCCAGCCGAGGAGCCCGCGGACCGCCGGGGCGCAGAGGACGGTGACGAGAGTGGTCTGCGCGAGGGCCGCCGCGAACTGCGGGGACGCCGTCGCGTCGGCGACGGAGGCCACGGCGAGCACGCCCGCGCTCACGGCGGAGCGCGTGAAGAGGAGGGTGACCGCGGCGAGGGCGATCGAGGCGACGGCCGGCCCGCGGGCGACG